>CAKTWD010000024.1 GCA_934630485.1 uncultured Eggerthellaceae bacterium
ACGGGATCAGGAACACCAGCGACCAGAAAAGAGCGACCTTCAGCTGGTTCTTTTCCCACCATTCAGCTTTGAACAGCGGGAAGAATGCGATAGAGAGAAGCATGCCTGCGAACGGGATGCAGCTCCATATCGGCAAGACCGAACCGATGGTCTCGACCGTTACTTCCATTCAACACTCCTTGATTGTGGGTTCAACGCTTGTCTGCGTTTTGGCCTTGTGCGCGCATCTCCCTTGGCTCCTGGCGTGCATAAGATCAGATCGCATACAAAGTGGAATTTTATCACGCGATCATTACGATGCCTTCATCGGAGAAACGCATTCCAGCAATTTGCGCCCATAAGATTTGAACATATCGAATAGTGTCATTAAGTTTGCCTATGGCACCTTCTTCGGTGGCGGCTTTGTGCTTGAGCGCGTGGCGGCGCGGGGTCGCGGTATACTTGCGTTGGTCGGTTCCGAACTTGGCGCCAGCAAACTTGCGTTTCTCGACCGCCGCATGCTTGCGGCGCACGTCAAACGCTTGCCGCCTTGGTTTGTGCCGCTAACATTTACCATCACGAAAGGCTGGAACTATGCAAGCTGCCGCAATCATCCTGGCCGCAGGTGCCGGGACGCGCATGAAGTCTAAGAAGCCCAAGGTCGCGCACGAGGTTTTGGGCCGCCCGCTTGTTCGCTGGGTGGTTTCTGCCGCGAAGCAGGCTGGCGCCGAGCGCATCGTCGCCGTTGTCGGGCATTGCAAAGAGCAGGTCATTCCCCTGGTTCAGGACGAAACCGAGATCGTCGTCCAGCCCGACAGGAAGGGCACGGCCGACGCCGTTGCCGTGTGCCGCGAGGCGCTGGCCGATTTCGACGGCTCGCTCCTGGTTCTTTCCGGCGACTGTCCGCTGATCACCGCCGCAACCGTCGAGCGCTTGGTTTCCGAGCGCGAGGCTGCCAATGCCGCCGTCTCGCTTCTTACCATGAAGCTTCCCGACCCCTACGGCTACGGCCGCATCATTCGCAACGACGAGGGCAACGTGATTGGTATTGTCGAGCAGAAGGACGCAACTGACGACCAGGCCCTTATCAAGGAGTGCAACGCCGGCTTCTACTGCTTCGATTCGAAGTGGGTCTTCGAGGCCCTTACCCATATCGACAACAACAACGCGCAGGGCGAGTTCTACCTGACCGACGTCATCGCTTTGGCGGTCGAGCAGGGTCGCGCCGTAGCCGCCGTGACTACCGACAACCCGCATGAGTGCCTGGGCGTGAACTCCCGCGTTCAACTTGCGCAGGCAACCAAGGTCATGCAGCAGCGTATCAACAGCGTTCATATGGCCAACGGCGTTACCATGATCGACCCCGATCAGGTGTGGGTCGGCCCCGATGTTCAGATCGACCAAGACGTCGAGCTTCTCCCGCAGACGTTCCTGATGGGGAAGACCACCGTCGGCGAGGACAGCGTCATCGGCCCGAACACGCGCCTGACCGACACCATCGTCGGGCGCGGTTGCCGCGTAGACGAGACCGTCGCCATCGAAGCGCAAATCGATGACGGTGCAACTGCGGGTCCGCGTGCATATCTGCGCCCGGCGGCCCATTTGTGCGAAGGCGCCAAGGCGGGCACGCACGTCGAGATCAAGAAGTCCACGGTGGGCAAGGGTTCGAAGGTCCCGCATCTTTCTTATATCGGCGACACCACCATCGGCGAGGGCGTGAACATCGGTGCCGGCTCTATCACCTGCAATTACGATGGCAAGAACAAGCACGCCACCACTATTGGAGACGGCGCGTTCGTTGGTTCCGACACTATGATGGTCGCGCCGGTCAATATCGGCGCCGGTGCCATCATCGGCGCGGGCTCGTGCATTGCCAAGGACGTTCCAGCCGACGCGTTGGGCATCACGCGTCCTCAGCAGGCCAACATCGAGGGCTGGGCTGCCAACAAGCGCAAGCAGCTGGGCATCGACTAGCAAGGGCTTCGGTTGGGTGGCGCGCCGTATGATGCGCGGTCGGCTCAGGGATCGGGTGGCTTTCGCTAAGACGTCCGCCAGCAAGCAAGAGCCTACCGATTCGCTCAGCAATGCCGAACTTCAATCGAAATCTTCGCGAGTTTCCAGGTTTTCGGTTGAAGGGGCATTTGCCAATGTGTAGGCTGTTCATTAAAGGATTCCGGAACGCTTCGGCGGTTGCGGTGAGTGAAAATTGAACGAATAAGGAGTTTGTTCATGACGGAAATGAAGAAGAGCATGGCGCTGTTCTCCGGTTCGGTGAACCCGAAGTTCGCCGAGGAGATCGCCGACAAGCTGGGCGTGCCTCTGGGCAATATCAAGCTCGAGAAGTTCTCGAACGGCGAGATTTATGCCCGTTACCTGCAGAGCGTTCGCGGTGCCGATGTGTTCATCATCCAGTCCATCGCTGGCACCCAGGTCAACGATGCGCTGATGGAAGTTCTCATCATGGCCGACGCCGCTCGTCGCGCTTCCGCCCGCACCATCACCGCTGTGGTTTCCCACTACGGCTACGCTCGCCAGGACCGCAAGGCCGCTGCTCGCGAGCCCATTACCGCTAAGCTGGTCGCCAACCTTATGGAAACCGCCGGTATCAACCGCGTTATGACCATCGACCTGCATCAGGGTCAGATCCAGGGCTTCTTCGACATCCCTGTCGACCACCTGACGGCTCTGCCCATCCTGGCCGACTACTTCCGTTCCAAGAACCTCGAAAACCTGTGCGTCGTTTCCCCCGACGTGGGCCGCGCTAAGGCTGCCAAGAAGCTCTCCGACATGATGAACGCAGACCTGGCTATCATGCACAAGGGTCGTCCGGGTCACAACAAAGCCGAGATCACCGCTCTTATCGGCGACGTTCGCGGCAAGACCTGCGTCCTGAACGACGACATGATCGACACCGGTGGCTCCGTTGTTGCCGCTGTCGACACCCTGAAGGCACAGGGCGCGGCTGACATCTACGTGTGCGCCACGCATCCCGTGTTCTCGGGTCCCGGCCTTGAGCGCATGGCGAACCTCGACGTCAAGGAAGTCGTTGTTTGCAACACCATCCCTGTTCCGGTTGAGTACCAGACGGGCAAGATCAAGGTCGTCAGCGTTGCGCCGTTGTTCGCCAACGCCATCAAGAACGTTTACGACAACGGTTCGGTTTCCGAGCTGTTCGATCCCGATTTCGCTCTGTAAAAGTCGGTTTCGCGTGTTAATTGGCAGGTCGGTGCGTTCGGCATCGGCCTGTTTTTGGTTAAGGAGCAAAACGTGTATCTGATCGCAGGTTTGGGAAATCCAGGCGAAGAATATGCCTCAACCAGGCATAACGCCGGTTTTCGAACGGTAGACCTGATTGCCGACAAGATCGGCGCGCGCTACTGGAAGAACGAGGGCGGAGCGCTTACCGCAAAGGGCGCCTGGCATGATAACGACATCGTGCTTGCCAAGCCGCAAAGTTACATGAACACGTCGGGCGGCCCGGTGAAGACGCTTTGCAATGCATACGGCGTCGACCCCGCGCATCTTATCGTCATCCACGACGAGCTTGATATCCCGTCTGGTACCGTGCGCGTGAAGTTCGGCGGCGGTCATGCGGGCCACAACGGTTTGCGCTCCATCTGCGATAAGTTGCAAACCAAGGATTGGTATCGAATTCGCTGCGGCATTGGCCGCCCCCCAGGACGTATGCCTGTTGCCGACTTCGTTTTGGCCACGCCCAAGAAAGAGCAGGCTGACGAATTCGAGGACGCCGTTCAGACCGCTGCTGAGGCCGCGTTGTTCCTGTTGGACAACGGCCTTGAGAAAACCCAGCAGAAATTCAACTGAACATGGACGCGCAGGGAAAGACAAACCAAGAGGTTCCGACCGGTAGCGAAGCGTCTGTTGAACAGGCGCTTCGCAAGGCCTCGCTTTCCCGTGCGCTTCATCAGGTTGTTCGCGAGGTGAACGAGGCGCTTACCGCGCAAGAGGAAGTGCCTGCGCTGGCGCGCCATCTGGCTAAATGGCTTGAAGATGCCAATGTGGCGGACTTGTCCGACAGCGCGGACGATTTAAGCTTGGTGCGCGCCATTCACTATTCCGACTTGTATTACATTGTTGCCTCGCAGGATACGCCGCTGCATGTTTCCGGAAACGACATCGCGGCTATGGAGTGCGCGCTCGATACGTACAAGCTGGTGCTTGACGTGCTGGGTGATGCTTCCGACACTGCCGACATGCAAGAGGTTTCCTATGCCGCCAGCTTGGTGCGCACCATCATTCCGCCGTTCATTTCGCAGAAGGGTGAAGCGGCCGAAGATGCGCAGCAAACTGGTGAGCAGGTGGGTGCCGGAATTTCTGACGGCGTTAGCGATGCCGGGGCTTCTGACGGCTTTGATCGCAGTGGCTCTGAAACCCCCTTTGATTTGCCAGTTTGCGACTCGTCGGTTGGCGAGTGGGGGTGGCGTCACAACCTGTCTGTTGCGCTTGAATCCATTCGCTCGCCTCATCGCATTGTGGTCGACTTTCAGGGCAGCCTGCAAACGGGGACAGTGACCATGGTGGGCCTGGTTCCCAGTGTCAATGTCATGCCGAAGTCGGTTTGGAATGCCGAAGCGAACAACTGGCGCGTGCTTAGCTACAAGGAACGCCATGAGATGGCGGTTAGCTACTCGTTGTCGTGCGCTATTGCGTGCGTTGCTGCGGCGTTCGCATCGTCCGATCGCATTCAGCGTGTGAAGTTCCTTGAGGGTTTCATCGACAGCAAGGCGATGGCTGGTCAAGGCGACGGTCGCGGTTTCGTCATGCAAAGTTGCTGCCGCATCGATGTCGATCGCGCATCCTTCGTGCGTGATGGCATCTACGTGAATGATGGGGACGATCCTCTTGCGTATTGGATTTCCTTGGGCGGTAACATCATCATCGACGCCCCGGTCAGCGACATGGTCGATGGTTGGAGCGATGCGCTCGAGCTTCTTCAAGAACAGTTTGACGAATCGGATCTTCCCAGTCGGTCCGAGCTTCCCGAGTTCGGCGACGCGCGTCTGCCTGAAGCAGTAGGGGAGCTGTTGGGTGCGCGTTATGCTCGCGATATGCGCATCATGCACGGATCGCTTCATCGCCGCAATGCCGAGAATCTGGCTGATAGGCTTGCTGTGGCTGAAACCGATGTCGAGCGTGTTCGCTTGGCACGTGCCATGCAATCGCCTGGTGCCGATCCGTTCGATGTGCAGGCTGCGAATCGCGTGATGAGGTCGTTGCTGTCGGGCGATTTGGATACAGCTGATCAGAATGCCGTAGTCAATTGCTACTTGGGTGAAGACGAGTACCTGAAGGCGCTTTCGGTTTCGCGCGAGCTGATGGCGAAAGATCGCGACAAGGCGTTAGAAAGCCTTCTTTCGGTGGTTGACCAGGCTGAGCAGTCGGGCCTTTACGCCGACGATCTTGAGGTTGTTCACCGTGGCTTCGATTCGTATTCAAGTCGTCTGATGTACAACCTGGTGCGAACCGGCACGTTGAAGCTTTCGTCGGAGCGTTTCGACTACGGCGCTAACGATGCGGGCAAGCGTGTTGAGTTGATTCCCGACGCGCTGTATCTGTGCTATACCACGGCGGGTTACGGTGCCGAGCAGCAGTTCGATGGCTTTGAAAGCGGTGAGGCGCTTTCGCGCACGGCTATTCGCATGGCGCCGACGGTCCCTAACGGGTATCGTCAGCTTGCGCGCGCTTACTCGCTGGTGGGCGATATGGATTCGGCCGCCAAGGTTCTGTTTGACGCATTGCAGATTTGCGTGACGCCTGCCGACATCGCGCTTGTTTATTACCAGCTGGGGTATGTTTTATGGAAGGCGGGGCGCCCTCAGGCAGGTGCGTTGTGTTACCTGAAGTCGGTTACCACATCACCCGTCGTTGCAGCTCAGGCGGCCGCAGAGCTGCGCGGTTTAATGCATGAAGAGCGCATTCCCGTGGTCGGCCGTCCCGAGATCGACGAGGGATTGAGAGACGAGGGGATCCTTTTGGCGCCGCTTCCGCACGTGATCGATGCCATTATGGACGGTGCTGAAGCTGCCGTTGATGCTGGCATGTTCGGGGTTGCGCGAAGCTTGTTGAACGTCGGCCTGCATTATCGGCCGGACGATGCCCTGTTCGATGTTCTGAAGTCCTTGGCGGGGAATTAGGCGCCCGAAAGCCCGTGCGCTCGTGGCGCGGGCTTCAAAAGACCCGCATTGTAGGCTCCGAAACATCCCGCGCTGCGGGTTTAGATTCCTATTACACAATCTGGAACAGGAAGAACTTCAGATAATCGGTTTCGGAGATGCCCCACACGATAGGGTGGTCGGGTGCTTGCTGGCGCTCTTCGATTTGACGAAGGCGCACGCCTGCGTCGCGAGCCGCCGATGCCAGCATCTTCTTGAATCGCTCGGTGTCCATGAAGTGACTGCAGCTGCAGGTGGCAAGGTAGCCGCCGCGCGGCAGGATGCGCATGGCGCGGTAGTTGATGTCCTTGTAGCCGCGCGTTGCCGCATCAATGCTGCGGCGGTTCTTGGTGAATGCCGGCGGGTCTAGGATGATGAAGTCGTAATCGCTGCAATGTTCCTGCTCAAGTTTGGTCAGCAGGTCGAAGACGTTGGCGCAGGTGAACTCCATACGATCTTCCACGCCGTTGAGCTGCGCGTTCTTGCGCGCCTGATCGACGGCAAGCTGCGAGATGTCCACGGCGTTCACGTGCGCGGCGCCGCCAAGCGCGGCGTTCAGCGCGAACGAGCCCGTGTGCGTGAAACAGTCCAGTACGCGCTTGCCCTGGGCGATTTTCGCCACAGCGCGGCGATTGTACTTCTGGTCAAGGAAGAAGCCGGTTTTCTGACCGTTCTCGAAGTCAACGTAGTAGCGCACGCCGTTCTCGTTGATGATCACGCTGGTATCGGATTTTGGAGTTGACGCGTTTTCGTCGTAGCGCGCCCATCCCGTGGTTTCGGGCAGGCCCTCTAGTTTGCGTGAGGAAACATCGTTTCGCTCGTAGATGCCGCGGATGGTGATGCCGTCTTCGGCGAACACGGTAAGCAGCGCGTCGAAGATCTGCTGCTTGTGCTCTTCCATGCCAACGGACAGAACCTGTGCCACCAAGACGTCTTCGAACTTGTCAACGATCAGCCCGCCGAAGTCATCGGCCTCCGAAAAGATGACGCGGCAGCTGGAGGTGTCTTCGCCCATGGTTGCCTTGCGGTGATCCCACGCCCAGCGCACTTTGCGCATCCAGAACGCGTCGTCGAAGCGGTCGTTGGCGTTGCGGGTGATAAGACGGATGCGGATCTTGCTTGATTGGGAGATGGTGCCCGAACCCAGGTAAGAGCCCTTGCGGCTTACCACGTCGACGATGCTGCCGTTTTTCACCTCGGTTTCGCCGGTCGCGGGGGCAAGCTCGATTACCTCGGCGTCGTAAACCCAAGGATGGCCCGAAGTCAGGGCTCGTTCGCCCTTGGGGGTGATGGTCGCGCAGGGGTAGGGGCGGGCGTTCTTCATGATGGTTCCTTTTAAGAAGCGGTTGAACGTGTTGAGGCTAAGGCGTGAAGCGAATTTGCTGTAAAGCGGTTGGGTCCGTGTTGGCCTTTTGATGCAGCCAGATAAGAAACGCGGCGCGTTGGGAATCCCAATCACGCCGCGCAAGAAAATCGAACTATAGGGTTACAGCAGACGGAGGTTGACTTCCTTCAGCTGCTTGCCGGTGACCTCGGAAGGAGCGCCGGTCATAGGGTCGGAGGCGCTGGAGGTTTTCGGGAAGGCGATGACGTCGCGGATGGAGTCCTTGCCAGCCAGAAGCATGACCAGACGGTCGAGGCCCAGGGCAATGCCGCCGTGCGGCGGAGCGCCAAGCTCGAGTGCGTGGATAAGGTGACCGAATTTCTCTTCGATGTCGGCATCAGAGAGGCCCAGACGGCGCAGGACGCGCTTCTGCAGCTCGGGATTGTGGATACGGATGGAGCCGCCGCCCATCTCGAAGCCGTCCATGACGATGTCGTAGCTGTAGCTGCCGCAGGTCAGCGGATCGGTTTCGATCTTGTCCCAGTCAGCTTCGGGGATCATCGTGAACGGATGATGCTCGGCTGCGTATTTCTTCGTCTCTTCGTCAAGCTTGAACATGGGGAAGTCGACAACCCACAGCAGCGCATGGCCGTTGCGCTCGATGCCAAGTTTCTCGGCCATATGAAGGCGCAGGGCGGAAAGGACGGCGCTTGCGACAGCGTAGGTGTCGGCTGCGAACAGAAGCAGGTCGCCGGGCTGAACGCCGGCAGCTTCCTTGATGGCGGCGTGAACCTCGTCGCCCAGGAACTTGATGATGGGGCTCTTGCCGGCAAGCTCGGTATCGGTGTCGGTGTAGGCGATCCAGGCCATGCCCTTGGCGCCGTTGGCGGCAGCCACGTCGGCAAGCTTCTCGACGTCGCCACGCGACCAGTTGCCAGCGCCCTTGGCGTTGATGCACTTGACCACGTTGCCGGCGTCGACGGCCTTGGAGAAAACGCCGAAGCCGCAGCCGCGGACGATCTCGGTGATGTCGACGAGTTCCATGCCGAAACGGACGTCGGGGCGGTCGCAGCCGAAGCGATCCATGGCTTCCTTCCAAGGCATGCGCTGCAGCGGGAACTCGTGCTTCACGCCGGCAGCCTCGAGAACCTCCTGGAAGACGCCTTCCATAAGATCCATGACGTTGTTCTCTTCGACGAACGACATCTCGATGTCCACCTGGGTGAACTCGGGCTGGCGATCAGCGCGAAGGTCCTCGTCGCGGAAGCAACGGGCAATCTGGTAGTAGCGCTCGATGCCACCGACCATCAGCATCTGCTTGAACTGCTGAGGCGACTGGGGCAGGGCGTAGAACTTGCCGGGGTTGGGGCGGCTGGGAACCAGGTAGTCACGAGCGCCCTCGGGGGTGGAGTTTGCCAGGATGGGCGTTTCCACCTCAAGGAAGCCGCGCTTGTTGAGAGCCTGGCGCATAGCCTGGGCAACGGTGTGGCGCAGCTTGAGGTTGGCGTACATCTCGGGACGGCGAAGGTCCATGTAGCGCCATTTCATACGGGTGGTCTCGTCGGTTTCGATGCCGTCTTCAATGGCGAACGGCGGGGTGACGGATTTGTTCAGCACCTGAATGGACGTGGCCAGAACCTCGATCTCGCCGGTGGCCATGTTGGGGTTGACCATACCCTCGCCGCGCTCGCGCACGGTGCCGGTGAAGCGCAGCACGTCTTCACGGCTGAAGTGCTCGGCCAGGGCGAACTGGTCGGCAGGGACGCAGTCGGGGTCGACGACTACTTGGGTGTAGCCCTCGCGGTCGCGCAGGTCGACGAAGATAAGGCCGCCGTGGTCGCGGGTGTGCCAAGCCCAGCCGGCCAGCGTGACTTCGCGATCGACGTCTTGTTTGCGCAGCTCGCCGCAGGTGGCGGTATGCATGCAGAACTGGTTCAGGTATTCCGTCATTCTTGTTTTGCTCCTTGTGTTTCGCGTCTCTAAACGAAGACGCACTTCAAACCTGTCTAGTTTACCTCAAAACCTCGTGCACCATGGAAAGATCAACCTCGCGCTCGTCGTGCGTGGCCATGTTGCGAAGGGTTGCCGTACCCTTGGCCACTTCGTCGGGACCCAGGGTGATGATGTATTCGGCCTCAAGCTTGTTGGCAAGCTTGAACTGGCTTTTCAGGCTGCGTGCCTGATGCGACATATCGCAGGCGATGCCGGCGTCGCGGCACTTCTGGATAAGGGCGAAGGCGTTGGCGCGCTGGACGTCCTCAACGCAGGCCACGAACAGCTTGCAGCTGGAGGGTGCTTTGAACTGCACGCCCGCGGCTTCCAGGGCGATGGCGCAGCGCTCGAAGCCCAAGGCGAAGCCGAAGCCCGGGGTGGGGCGGCCGCCTACTTCCTCGCATAGCTTGTCATAGCGTCCGCCACCGCCGATGGCGTTCTGGGCGGAGTTGCTGTCAAGTGCTTGTACCTCGAAAACGGTGCGCGTGTAGTAATCAAGGCCGCGGACCAGCTTGTGATCCTCGGTGTAGTTGATCCCTGCTGCGTCAAGGTAGCTTTTCACGGTGGCGTGATGTTCCTTGCAATCGTCGCACAGGTAGTCGGTGATCTTGGGAGCCGCATCCATGACGTGCTTGCAGCCCTCTTCCTTGCAGTCGAAGGCGCGCAACGGGTTGATGTTGGCGCGCTCCTTGCAGGTTTCGCACATCTCGGATTCGTGCTGCGCCATGTACTCGCGAACGGCCTCGCGGTACTTGGGGCGGCAGTTCTCGCAGCCCATGGAGTTGATCAGCAGCTCCATGGATTCGCTGGGGATGCCGATGGCTTCGTAGAAGCGCATGAGCATGATGATTCCCTCGGCATCGATGGAGGGCTCGTCGGCGCCCAGGCACTCGATGCCCACCTGGTTGAACTGGCGGTAGCGGCCCTTCTGCGGACGCTCGGCGCGGAACATAGGGCCTGCGTACATCAGCTTGACCGGTGCGGAGCCTTGGGGAACCAGGTCGTGCTGGACGACGGCGCGGACGACGCCGGCCGTTCCCTCGGGACGCATGGACAGCTTGGACTTCTCTTTGATATGGCCGCCGCCAAGCAGCGTTTCAAGGTTCTTGCCCGAGATGGCGGTGAACATCTCCTTCGAGACGACGTCGGTTGCCTCGCCGATGCCGCGTACGAAGAGCGTGGTTTGCTCGATGATCGGCGTGACGATGGGCTGGTAGCCGTAGGCGCCGAAGACGCGGCGCGCCGTTTCTTGGAAGTGGTTCCAGAACGCTGCCTCTTCGGGCAGCATGTCCTTGGTTCCCTCGGGAAGTTGAATTGCCATATGGAATACCTCGTGATCGGTGGATCGTGGTCGTGATTTCGATCTGCTTGACCTTGGCTTTCGCCGTTGCGCGGGTGCGCGTGCGGGCTAGGCGGCGTCTGGCCGATCGCGATCACGATAGAAACCGTTTCATTCTAAAGCAAAACCCGCAGACGTGCGGCGATCTGGCGCGATGGGAAGAGAAATCGCACAGGGCGCCAAGCCGCGGCTGGGCACCTATTCCGGCGCCCCCGCACAGATGGCCGCCGGCCGCTCTGGCTGCCGCTAGGTTCGGCGTCCGCGCACAGATTTCCCGTTTTGCGCGATTCCGTCGCGAGCTCCCGACCACTGCGGTTGAGCGTGTCTCCCTGAACTGGTGTTTCTTCGGAAGGGGTTCAGTCGTTTGGCGAGGAGTTGCCAGCAGGCGTCTTAAGGTGCCTGGAAATCGCGCAAAACCGTCGGATTTGTGCAGCGCAGATGGATAATGTGGCGCGGTCTAGCGAGGCGGCGAGCTGGGTGACGTGAAAGCGCCGGAGCGTTGCCGTTTTTAGACCGGGAATGTATCACGTTTTTCGGCGTGGTATTCGTATTTCGAGAGAGGTTTGCGTCGTAAAGAAAGGCTCCGTTCTTGGAAGACATCGGATGGCGTCCTCGGCAAACCTTAAGACCACGTTCGAAACCGCTATACTCCTTCTGGGGTATAGCGGTTTCTTCATTTGAAAGGACGTTGGATGACCGAGTACCGAACCGTTGTGGTTAGGGGCGCGAAGACCGTCGCGGAAGAGCGTCGTGAGAAAGCGGTTCTTGTTGGCGTGGACCGCCCTGGCTTGCGCTGGCCTGTTGAGTCGTCCCTTGCCGAGCTTGAGCGTTTGGCAGACACGGCGGGTGCCGACACGGTTGGGGTGGTTACCCAGAAGCTGGACACCTTGAACCCCCGAACGTTCGTCGGAAGCGGCAAGGTTGATCGGATCGCCGAGCTTTGTCGTTCGACCGAAGCCGACCTGATCATTTTCGACGACGAGCTTACCCCGTCCCAGCAGTCTAACCTGGAGAAATCGGTTGATCGCAACCTGAAGGTGATCGACCGCACCGCGTTGATCTTGGACATCTTCGCGTTGCACGCCACCAGCAAAGAGGGTCGATTGCAGGTTCGCTTGGCTCAGAATCAGTATTTGCTTCCCAGGTTGCGCGGCATGTGGGCGCATCTGGCGTCGAACCGCATGGGCGGCGGCGTTGGCAGCCGTTTCGGTGAGGGCGAGAGCCAGCTTGAGATTGACCGTCGTTTGGTGCGCAAACGAATCACCACTATCAAGCGTGAACTGGCGCATCTTTCCGAGGTGCGTGCGCTGCAGCGCGAAAGCCGTTACGAAAGCGGCATGTTCAAGGTGGCGCTTGCCGGTTATACCAATGCAGGTAAATCTAGCTTGCTGAACAGGCTGACCGATGCCGACGTGCTTGCTTACGACAAGCTGTTCGCAACGCTTGATTCGACCACGCGCAAGTTCGAGCTGCCCGAGGGGCGTGAGATCACGCTGACCGACACGGTCGGTTTCATTAAGAAGCTTCCCACGACGCTGGTTGAGGCGTTCAAGTCGACGCTGGACGAGATCACCGGGGCCGATTTGATCCTGCATGTGGTGGATGCTTCTTCGGATGAGTTCGAAGATCAGATCGTTGCCGTTAACGAGGTGCTTGAACAGATCGGCGCCCACTCGCTGCCGCAGATCCTGGTGTTCAACAAGTGCGATTTGCTTTCCGAGGAGCGCCAAGCGCAGCTGCGTTTCGAGTACGGCGCCTTAACGGTTTCTGCCAACACGGGGAAGGGGGTTGACGAGCTGATCGAGCGCATCGCGCAGATGGCGGCCGCGCAAGACGAGCAAGTCGATGTCCTGATTCCATATCAGCGTGGTGACTTGGTTTCGAAGGCTCATGAGCGCTGTCTTATTGTGAACGAAGAGCATACGGAAGACGGCACGCGCATCTTGATGATGGTTCCTCATGCGTTCGCAAGCGACTTCGAGGCGTTTCGGGCTGAGTAGCGATTAGCGACGCTTCGCGGTTCGGGCGGGGTGACCCCTGCCGTTTCGGTGCAGTCTTAAGCGTTAAGCGGTGGCTTCACCGTGGTCGGTTTTCACTACGAAACCGAAGTAGATAATGTGCGCAATCCATACAACGGCAAGTATGACCCTGCCTACGGGGACGTTGCTCATCAGGACGAAGCCAATGGCCAGAAGAAGCGTAACCGGCGCGAGGATAGTCAGCTTTGCTTTCAGGGTCATCGATTTTTTGGTGACGTACCCTTCCAATACATTCTTATAAAGCTTCGTGCCCTTGAACCATTGGTTCAGGCGCTCGGAGCTGCGCGCAAAGCAAAAAGCCGCAACTAAAACAAACGGCGTGGTGGGCAAAAACGGTAGAGCGATCCCAACCATGGCAAGGGCGAAGAATAGAAAGCCGCCTGTCGCCCAAAGGGTGTGGCGAAGCTTGAAATTCCCCGAATGCTGCGTGCCGTGCGCCTGGTGCAAGCTGTTCGCGCGCTGCAAGGAGGCTTCACCCAGCTGGTCGAATGCGTCTTGATTGATCGTCGCTGCCTGCTCGCTCATCGGTGCACCCTCTAACGTTATCTATAACTAACAAATTAAGACAAGTCTAACAAGTAGATTCACCAAAGGCAACTTTTTGGCGTGAATAATGCACAGGTGCCGGTTTGCCGAGACGGCGGGGCCGCGTGCGTGGTACTCTTCGCTTTGATTCTTAAGCAAGCGACAGAAGGAGCTCTCATGCAGCTGGAAACCCTTGGCTTCAATGCCCCCGGAACCGCCGACGTCGAGCAAGCTCGCACGACTCTTCTTTCTACCGAAGGTGCAACCTGCGTGGCTGTTCGCAATGGCGAAATGGGGATCAGCTGCGAGCGCGGTGTGAAGCCATTGCTCCAATGGATTTCTGAGGGGCGCAGTTTTGAGGGTTGGTCTGTTGCCGATAAGGTTGTGGGCAAGGCGCCGGCGCTTTTGTATGTCCAGCTAAAGCCAGCTGCCATTTTCGCAACGGCGATGAGCGGCGATGCGCGAGACGTCCTGCTTTCGCATGGGATCGCCTGTGCCTGCGACGATTTGGTCCCCTACATCGTCAACCGCAAGGGGGATGGGCAGTGTCCCATGGATGCCTCTGTCGTTGGCATTTTCGACCCGCTTGAAGGTGAGCGGGCTATTCGCGAAACCGTTCGCCGTATGGCTGCTTCACGCGGATAGCGAGACGGTGCGCTGCGGTGGGTGGCCGCGTCGCGTGACGAAAAGTGAACAGGCCCCCTTTGATGTTCACATGCTCCGACTTCAAGATAGGCAATGTCAAAAGCGAGCGCGTGCAAGAGCGCTTCGCGAAACGCAAAGTTTTGTCTTGGAGGTAATTGAACATGAGCCCCTTGCTTATCATCGCATCCACCGTTATATCCCTTGCGCTTGTTGCGTACACCATCGGCGTTTTCTCTGAACGCCGCGCCGGTGAGTTGAAGCCTGCGCACCTTGCTTTCTTCTGGCTGGGCCTTGCTTGCGACACAACGGGTACCACCATCATGACCATCATGGCTCAGGGCAGCGGTGGCGCGATCTCTCCGCTTCACGGCATCACGGGTCTTCTGGCTATCATCCTGATGCTCTTCCATGCTGGTTGGGCGACGTACGTCACTGTTCGCGGTAACGAGAAGTCGCGTCATAGCTTTCACCTGCTGAGCATCTGCGTGTGGCTTGTCTGGCTTGTCCCGTACTTTGTCGGCCTGCTGATCGGCATCCCGGTGTTTCACGTAAGCGACGCTTTCGCAGTCGCCTTCGCCGCAGGTGTGGTTGCTGTGTTGGCATTCTTCCTGTTGGCTCCCAAGGGTCACGGCCGCAGGGCGTAAGTCGCCGATCGATCGATACGCTACGGGGCTGCGGCTTCGTAGCGTATTTCGGGTTTGAGGGCAGCGCTGCTCCTGAAGCTGCTCGAGGCTGGAAGCGACCGTTTGATGACGTCGGCATCTTTGAAATATGTAGGTTCAGCCTGATAACCCAACGGATTCATACTGAGCAATATCATTAGTGAAACGAAATCGTCAGTAGGGGGAACGATATGTTCAAAGTTTCGAAGCGCACGCTTCTTTTTGTGGCCGGTTTGGTTTGGCTTGCTGCCGGCGTGAACATCGCCCGTCTTGGTTTTTTGTCGGTTGGTCAGGTTGACCCCGTTTTCATCTGGGCCATTGTCATCGGCGCCATTGTTGTGTTCACGCTGTTCCACATGAACATCTTCTCGAAGATGGTGGGCAAGCACTCTAATCGCATTGCCAATTATGAGGCTGAGAAAATCGCAATTTGGCGCTTCTTCGACAAGTCTGGCTACATCATGATGGCCATCATGATGACGGGCGGTATCTCGCTTCGCGCGTTCGGCCTGGTTCCCGCATGGTTCGTTGCTTTCTTCTACACGGGCCTGGGCATTGCGCTGGCCCTTTCGGGCGTCAGCTTTTTGATTCGCTTCATCCGTCGTGGCAACCGTCCGGCTCCCTGCCCGCTGAATTTCCGCGCTTTTTCGCGTGGGCAGCAGTAAGGTTTCGCTCCTCGCGTTCGCGCTGGCGTTTGCGCCGCGCTGCGGCTTCTGCTTCCATTTCTTTTGCGATCTCGTCCATTTTCGCCTCGACGCCGCTTTGAATGCCGAAAAGCGTTCGTCCGCTCGAGAAGCGAGCCGGCTCGTCGCCGCGGATTTGTGCGCCGAGCTGGTCTTGGATGCGTTTCCATTTGCGGTCGAAATCGTCCATGAGCTTCTTCTTGTCGGTTTCGTTTCTGCTTATGATAGCGCGATCGGCTGTCGCGTATGGGGTTTATTCGTCGTGGCTTTATGAGGGACGGGGTTGCACGTTGGCACCGATATACTATAATTCGTTGTCATCATGAGCATCTTGCATGGGGCAAGGCGGCGCCAAGTTCCGAACCTGGTCAGGTCCGGAAGGAAGCAGCCATAAGGGACCGCTGACGAGCGCCCTGTCCCATACAAGATGCTTTTTATTTTGCGCCGGCCGCTTGGGCTCGTTCCAAGGCGCGAATTCCCCGATGACAGCGCAGGTGAATCACCCTCTGCTCACGTGAAAGGGCCTTGCGTTTCATGGGTATCGTAGATTTCTTCGTCAAGCTTTTGTCCGATCCCCGCTCATTCATTGCGGGATGGATCATCTCGTTGGGCGCCGTGTGGGTGTACACCCCGCTGTTCCTGATCGTGTTCGTTGAAACCGGCTTGGTGTTCTTCCCGTTCCTTCCCGGCGACTCGCTTCTGTTTGCGGCCGGCGTATTCTCGGCCGATGGTGGCGGCCTTCATTTGTGGGCCACGCTGCTGGTTTTCTACGCGGCGGCCATTTTGGGCAACACGTCCAACTACTGGATCGCGCGTTTCTTCGGCAAGCGCATCATCGACTCGGGCAAGGTCAGCGCGCTTACGCCCGAGCGCATGCAGAAGCTGGACGAGTTCTTCGAGCGCTTCGGCGGCCTTACCATCGTCATCACGCGCTTCATGCCGTTCTTCCGCACGTTTGCTCCGTTCATTGCGGGCACGGGTCACATGAACTTTGCCAAGTTCACACTGTTCAACTGCATCGGCGGCATTTCGTGGGTCAGCCTGTTCGTGCTGGTCGGCTACTTCTTCGGTGGCGTCCCGTTCGTTCAGCAGCATTTCGAGATCATTGTTCTGGGCATCGTTGGCGTGTCGGTTCTGCCCGCCATCATCGGTGCCGTCAAGGCTGCACTTGGCAGCAAGAAGAAATAAGTCAGGGGATGCAAGATCATGGCCGAGGCACTTTATAGAAAATATCGTCCGCAGATCTTCGAGGACGTGGTGGGGCAGGAGCCCATCGAGCGCACGCTGAAAAACGCCATCGCTCAGGACAAGGTCAGCCACGCTTACCTGCTGTGCGGTCCGCGCGGTACGGGCAAAACCACCACGGCGCGCCTGATCGCGAAGGCGCTTCTGTGCGAGAAGGGCCCGACGCCCAGCCCCGACGGCACGTGCGAGGATTGCCAGATGATCGCTGCTGGCACGCATCCCGACGTGTACGAGTTGGACGCGGCAAGCCGCACCGGCGTCGAGAACGTGCGCGAGGAGATCATCAACCGCGTTCAGTTCGCGCCCACGCGTGGTAAGTTCAAGGTTTACGTCATCGACGAGGTTCACATGCTGTCCACGCCGGCGTTCAACGCGCTGCTGAAGACGCTTGAGGAACCGCCGAGCCACGTGGTTTTCGTTCTGTGCACCACCGATCCGCAGAAGGTTCCCGAAACCATCCTCTCGCGCTGCCAGCGCTTCGACTTCCGCCCGATTTCGCCCGAGGCCATGGTGTCGCGTTTGGGCGCCATCTGCGTTTCCGAAGATGTCGAATTCGAAGGCGAGGCGCTTGATCTTATCGCCCACCGCGCCGAAGGTGGCATGCGCAACGCGCTTACTTCGCTTGAACAGATCATCGCGTTTGAGGACGGGAAGGTCACGCTTGCTGGCGCCGAGCGCATTTTGGGCACCATCGATTCGAACGACATGGCCGAGATCATCAACGCCATTGGCAAACGCGACGTGGCGGCATGCTTCCGCTGGGTTGCCACGTGCGTCGAGTCGGGTACCGACCTTTCGCAGTACGCGCGCGACATCGCCGAGCACGTGCGCAACATGTACATCATGACCATGGCGGGTGACGATATCGAGCTTGACGTGTCCGAAACCATGCGTCGCGAGTTGGCCGAAGAGCGCCAGATGTTCGGCGAGGACCGCCTGTCGCGCATGCTGTGCGTTATGGGCGACCTGCTTGCCGAGCTGAAAACGTCCACCAACCGTCGTCTTTCGTTCGAGATCGCGCTGACCAGGCTTGTTCGCCCCGATTCCGATTTGACCATCGCCGCTTTAGCCGAGCGCGTCGAGGCGCTTGAGAGCGGTCATTCCGCTGTGGCGGCCCCTATGACCATGGGCGGGGTTTCGC
>CAKTWD010000025.1 GCA_934630485.1 uncultured Eggerthellaceae bacterium
ACGCGTGGGCTCGATGTCGGGCTGGAAGCGCGCAACGGCGTCGAACTCGGCGAACTCAGGCTTCAGGCAGTAGCCGGAATCGGGGATGGGGCCAAGCCCGCGCCACGTCGCCTCGCAGGTGTCGAACACGTCGGCGATGATCTTCTGCGCAACGGGGTTGCCGTCGGTGCGCACGCCGCGCTCGTATGCGATCTCGATCTCGGCGCGGCCCTCGTGCAGCTGGCGCACCAACATGGCGATGCCCTGAAGCACGTCAACCGCCTCGAAACCGGTAACGACGCCGGGGATGTGATATTTCTCGGCAAGGAACTGGTAAATGCCGATGCCCGTGATGGTGCTGACGTGGCCGGGCAGGATAAGAGCGTCAAGCTGGACGCCGGGATCGTTAACGATGGCCTCAAGGGCGCCGGGCATGTTCTTGTGCGCCGCGAACACCGTGAAGTTCTTCAGGCCAAGAGCACGCGCGCGGAAAATAGCCATGGCGACCAGCGGCGTGGTGGTTTCGAAACCAACGCCCACGAACACGACCTGACGATCGGGGTTGTCTTGGGCGATCTTCAAAGCATCGAGCGGCGAATAGCAAATGCGCACGTCGCGGCCCTGCGCCTGCTCGGCAAGTAAGCTGGATGTTGATCCGGGAACACGCGTCATGTCGCCGAACGTGGTGATGATGATGTTGGGGATGCGGCACAGCGCGATGACGGTATCGATATCGCTGTTCGACGTGACGCACACCGGGCAACCAGGGCCCGAAGAAAGGCGCACTCCTTCAGGCATGAGGTTGCGGATGCCGTTGCGCGCGATGGCAACCGTATGCGTTCCGCACACCTCCATGAGCGTCGCGCTTTCGGGCGCAAGCTTCTGGATAGTGTCAACCAGCTGACGCGCAAGCGCGGGATCTTTGAAGCGCTGAAGCTCCTCGTTCATATCCATGGCTGCTCCCCTGTTTTCCTATGCCTGCGCGGCCGGCGCTGCGGCGTGCGGAATGGTGCACACTTCTTCGGCAGCAGCAGGGTTGAACAGCGGATCGTCCACCATGTCTGCCATCTCCTGAATGAGCGACAGGGTTTCGGCAGCGTACTCGGGGCTTACCACCTCAATCGCAAAACCGGCGTGAACCAGCACGAAATCGCCAACCTTGGCGTTGGGGGTCAGGTCAAGCGCGATGTCGCGCGTAGCGCCGCTGGCACTGACCGTGGCCATGCCGCCGTCTTTCAGCTCGGTGATCTCCATGGGAATGGCTAGGCACATATCAAGCTCCCTCTCCGGTTCATGCATGCAACGCCCGTCCGCGCAGACAGCGGAAGAACGCGCCTTCTTTGTTCAAGGGCATGCTAACACTCATCGGATTTGCGACGAGGGGTGTTTCGCGTTACGGCTGCGAATCTTCGCCAAAACGACGATCACGAACGGCGCTGACCCTAGCCCTTTTCCACGGCGGAAGCCGAAGCGACCACCGCCTGGCCGTATGAGATGCATCCGTCGTTAGGCGGAAGATCCTTGTTCAGAGCGACGGTGAACCCCATCGCACCAAGCTTTTGGCACGCGTTCTCAACCAGATAGCGGTTCATGAACACGCCGCCGGACAAGGCAATCGTCGAAATGCCGTACAGCGCGTTCGCCAGCTGGGCGATCGTAACGATGGCGTCGACGAAGGCATTGTGGAAGCGAAGCGCGATGACCGACGCGGGAATGCCCGCAAGCTTGTCGTCAAGCATGGCCTGGAAAGTGTTCGCCGGGTCAAGCAGCAGAACCGACGTGTCAAGCGCGGTGCTTTCCTCGCCCGCCGAGTTCTTCACCACGCCAATGGCGTAGCGCTGAGCGATCTCGGCGGCAGCCTCGGCGGTTGACGCATGCAGGTCGGAATCGGCACGGGCGGCATCGAGCATGATGGCCGGTTCACCCTCGTAGCTAGGAGCGACGCAAATACCCAAAAGCGCGGCGGCGGCATCGAACAGACGACCGACCGACGAGGTGAGCGGCGTGTTCAAACCGCGCTCGATCATTTGGTCGCACACCGGCGCCTCGGCCCCTAAAGCAGCAACCGCATCGGCGGCGGCAGGGTGACCAAGCAGGTCAAACGCCCACAGCGCGCCGTACGCCATGCGCAGCGGACGCTTGACCGCAGCCGCGCCGCCCGGCATGGGAACGTACACGAAGTTGGCGAAACGCTCGAACGTCTGACGGTTTGCCAGCAGAACCTCGCCGCCCCAAATGTTGCCGTCCTCGCCATAACCGGTTCCGTCGAAGGCAACGCCCACAACGGCATCGGTGATGCCCTGCTCGCCCATAACCGAAGCGATGTGCGCATGATGATGCTGAACCTCTACAAGAGGCGTGCCCTGTTCGCGATTTTGGGCATGAGCCCACTTCGAGGAAAGGTACTCGGGGTGACGATCGCAGGCAAGAGCTTGCGGCTTCAGGTCGAACAGCTGCTGAAAGCGGGCCTTCGAATCGAGCCAGGCATCGTACACGTCGGCGTTTTCCATGTCGCCGATATGCTGCGAGACGAACGTTTGGGCACCGCGCGAGAACGCGAACGTGTTCTTCTGCTCGGGACCTGCGGCGAAAACGCACGGAGCCTTGGCACTGCGGGCCTTATCGACCAGCGGCGCGGGAGCGAAACCGCGGGCACGGCGCACGAACTGCAAAGCCTCAAGGGGCTCACCGTGCTCGTCAACGCCGCCAACGCGAAGCACGCGCACGACCGAGTCGTCGTAGCGGGCACGGATGGCACGGTTGTTCCCCAAGAACGCATCGGCAATGCCCGCCAGTTGCGCATACGCTTTGCCGTCGTCGGTGACGATGGGCTCGTCATGGACGTTGCCCGAGGTCATGACCAACATCCCCGAGCCGCCCTTCGCCACGAAGTCATGGATGAGCAAATGCTGGACCGGCGTTGCCGGAAGCATGACGCCCAGTTCCGGAAGCTTATCAGCCAGCCCCTCGGCCAGCTGGGCATCGGAACGCTTGCGCAGCAACACGATCGGACGCGCGGGGGTTTCAAGCTGCTGACGCTCGACCGGGTCGATCTGGCAAACGCGCGCAGCCTCATCGGCGTTGGCAAGCATCACGGCGAATGCCTTGCCGTCGCGATGCTTGCGCTTGCGTAGGTTGGCAAGCGCGTGCACATTCGATGCGTCGCACACCAAATGGAAGCCGCCCAGGCCCTTCACGGCCAGGATCTTCCCCTGAAGCAGCAAGTCGACGGCGCGACCAAAGATCGCATCGCTCTCTTCTTGCGTGGAACCCCAGATGATGTCGCCAAGGCCGCCGTCGGCCGTCACTTCGCGCCAACTTACATGCGGACCGCACTCAAAGCAAGCATCGGGCTGAGCATGGAATCGCCTGTCCTCGGGATCGGCGTACTCATGCGCGCATTCCGGGCACATCGTGAACTCACCCATGGACGTGCTCGCGCGATCGTACGGCAGCTTGTCGATGATCGTGAAGCGCGGGCCGCAGTTCGTGCAGTTGATGAACGGATAGCGATAACGCCTGTTGGCAGGGTCGAACAGCTCGTTCACACAGTCATCGCAGGTTGCCAAGTCGGGCGAAACCAGCGTGGTGTCGGCAGTTTGGGCATCATTCGAGAAGCGGATCTCGAAATCGGTGCAGCCCTGAAGCGGCACTTCCTTCATCGTGATGCGCTCGACACGGGCAGCTGCGGGGGCGTTATCCGAGATCTCCATCACGAACCCGTCAAGCAGGTTGCTTTCCGCCTCGGCATGGATGAATACGCCGTCGACGGCGTTCAGCACCCACCCCTTGACCAAATAGCGTTTTGCCAAACGATAGATAAAGGGGCGGAAACCCACCCCTTGAACAATGCCTTTTACATTGATGTCAAGCGCCTCGATCATAGAGCACCTCCATGCCTAAGTCTGCGCTTATCTTAATTGTTGCGAAACCCGATTGCGGGACGCGTCGGCGACTGACTACGCCTGACGCTCGGCGATGATCTCGTCAAGCACGTGACCAACGGCCTCGGACAGCGCGCGCAGCGTGACGCCGGCGTTGTCAGGAAGGTGCAGGTGCATGGCGCGACGACCGCGTGAGGAAAGCGTGACCAGGTCGCCCGAAGCCTGCGCCTTTGCAAGGCCGCCCAAGCTGTCGGCGATCTCGTCGCACAGCGGGATGTCCTTGACCTCGTCGGCGGACAAAATCAGGAAGACGCCGTTGTTCGCACCGCCCTTCTGCAGCTGACCGGTGGAATGCAGGTAACGCGGGCCAACTTCCAAGCAGGACACGACGCCCAGCTTCTCGGCCACCGCATGACGGATGTTCTCGAGCGACTCGCGACGCCACTCGCCCGTGTAGGGAAGGAACGCGTTCAGCGCGAAGAAGTCGCCGGGTTGGATGCTGGCAAACAGGTTGCGCAGAGATTCTTTGATAGTTTCGGCACCCTTCATGCACTCGGACAGCTCAACCTCGGCATCGCCCATGTGAATGTCGCCGATGAAGTTCTCGACGATGTCAGGCTCGGGGTGGCCTTCCTTCAAGATCTCGAGAACCGCGGCCTTGGCCGACGCGACGTCGGGCTGGTCGAACGGGCAGATCTTCATGAGGTAACCGCACATGGCGATAGCGTATTCCCACATCACGAAGTGCTCGGCAAGCTCCTCGACCGAATCGATCTTGAAGTTCATGCGCGGGATGGTGGGATCGACGTAGGACAGGCTCATCTCGAAATTCTTGAGCTCGTCCCACAGGTCGGTTTTCGTTTGGTACATGATGACGCTGCGGTCGCCCGGGTCCTTGGCAAGGTTCAGGGAATCAACCTCGATGTTCGGCAGGATACCCTTGCCTTCCTTGCCCAAGCTCTCGGCAACCAGCTGCTCGATCCACAGGCCCAGAACACGGCCGCGCTTCTGCGTAAGGAAACACACCTTGTCACGGCCATTGACATAGCCGTCGTACAGGAACGCCGCCAAAGCGATAGCGGGATTGTCAATGGAATCTTCGCTGCAGGCCTTTTCAGCCTCGATGGCATGGTCGATCACGCGATCGATGTCGATGCCCACAAGCGCAGCGGGCAAAAGGCCGAACACGGACAGCGCGGAATAGCGGCCGCCAACCGTGGGCTCGCCGTAGAACAGGCCAAGCCAGCCCTCGTCCTGCGCCTGCTTGGCAAGCGCCGAACCAGGGTCGGTGATAGCGATAAGGTGCTGCGGAATTTCCTCGGCGGGCATGAGCGTGGCAAGCTTGTCGCGGATAGCGCTCATGATAAGGCGCGGCTCGATGGTGCCGCCGCTCTTCGACGAGTGAATGAAAACCGTGTGCGCAGGATCGATCTCGGAGAACAGACCGCGAATGCGAACGGGCGAGTCGGAATCCATGGTGCGGAACATGATCTTGCCGCAGTCAATTTTGTTGTACTTGGTGATGGTCATGGAAGCCTGCGTGGAGCCGCCCTGACCAACCAGAACGACGGTGCGCAGACCGTTGTCGATTTGCTCCTGCGCGAACGACTTGATTTGCTCAAGCGGGCACGGCGGGTTGGTTGCCAGATCGGTCCAGCCCATGAAGTCGCGCGCGAACTGCTGCGCTTCCTCGGAGAAATCGTAAAGGGTGTCGTCCTTCGCGTAAATACGACTGGCAACACAATCTTTGACCAGCGTTTTGCCCGAAGGGTACAGCTTTTCCATTTCCTGGGAAATCATATCTGCCTTCTTTTCAGTTATGCGGTGATGCGTGCGGCTTCTAACACCTAAAGACCAAGTGCCTTCTTCAGAGCGGAAACACGACGGCGCGAAACGGGGATCTTGTCCTCGACGCCGTTCAGCGTAAGCAGAAGCGTGCCGCCGGAAACAGGCTCGACGCCCTCGACCATGGCAAGGTTGACCAGGTAGCCGCGATGTACGCGGAAGAACCCATGGCCATCGAGGCGCTTCTCGAGCTGAGCCAGGCTGACCGTCGAGAAATAACGATCGGTATCAGTTTGCAAATATGCGTAATCATCGCGAGCCATGACAAAACGGATCTTGTCGATCGCGATGAGGATTTTCTTACCGCCCTTTTCGACGGGGATGCGCTCGGAGTGCTGCGCCTGAGCATGCAGGGCAACGTTCTCTTGCACGCGGGCGACAGCCTGAGCAAGACGATCGCTTTCGACCGGCTTGACCAAGTAGTCGATAGCGTTCACCTTGAATGCATCAAGGGCGAACTCGCTGTAAGCGGTGACGAAAACGACCGCCGGGGGATAACGGAGGTGCTGAAGCGCGTTGGCCAGCTGAAGGCCGTTGGCTTCGGGCATGTTGATGTCCAAGAACATGACATCGCACTGATATTCCTTCAGCTTCTCGATAGCCTCGCGCACACTGGCGGCCTCGGCCACCACGTCGACGGATCCAAGCTCGTCAAGCAGGAATTTAAGTTCAGAACGGGCAGGAGCCTCGTCGTCGACAATTATTGCTCTCAGCACAGCGGACTCCTCTTTTTTCATCCACAAAACCGCAGGTCATTCAATAATAACGGTCGCATCTTCAGGAACGACCGGGCATTTAAAGACAGAAGGACAAATGGCGCGTTTCGCAGAGGCGCTTGGTAGCTTCCCTCGAAACATGGCAAAAAAGCCCATTTCAACCTTCTTAACCTAACGATTATAAAGCATCTTGTCGATCTTCGCGACTTCGTTCTTGTTTTCGATAAAAGCCCAGCTCTACAGCTCAAGCTTGTCGATTTCCGAAAGCAAGTCATCACGGCGGGCATCGACCATCAGCTCGTCGTTATGGGCATAATAGCTGTCCGAGCCGAAGCGGTTGATGAAACGTGCCGTGGCGCGACGGGCGGTCAGCTCGGTGACGAAGACAAGTTGCTCGCGATGGGCGCCAAACGCCTGGTCGATGAAGGAGAACGCGTTGTCAATCGCGGCCGAGGCCTGGTCAACCAGCGGCTGAAGTGTTTCAACCTCGGCCTTGAAATCGCCTTGCACAACCTCAAAGGCGGCGGCGCCCTGCATGGACTGCTGCAGGTCACAATGAGCGACGAAACTCTTCAGCATGGCAACCGCTAAACGAGCGACACGCAGGTCGATGGCCGTGGCAGTATCGGCTTTCTGGCGCTTCTCCAGCCTCTCTTCGCGCTCGGCGATAGCCGCGGCCAGCTCGTCCTTCGCCGACGCACCCGAAATGATGCGCTCCTTCGCCGCGCGCAGAACGTCCCTGACGTCCATCAGCACGGCCTCGCGCTCAAGCGCCTTCGCAGCCAAACCCGAAACGCCGTCAAGCATCAACCCCAGCAGGGCAAGGCGCTCGTCGAACGCGGCCTCCTTCGCGCGCTTCACGATATCGGGCGACACCTGTCCGCGAAAGATCTCGTCCACCTGGTAGTCGGAGCGGTACTTGTTGAACAGATCGTAATACAAAGCGAAACGCTCGGCGATCTCGGGGTCTTGCACGTACTGTTCGACCAGCTCGCGCCCAACGGGAGTTCCCAGCTCCTCGAACAGCGTGATGATCTCGGACAGGTCGCTCCATCCGCGCGCTGACACGAAATGCTTGCCCGACGTAGTGGTTTCCACGAAATAAAAGTCGTCGCGGCGAACTTCCAGGTAGGTCAGGACCGCCGGATGCACGCCCGTCTGACGCGCATATTCCTTCCATGCCTCGAAGTCGGGCTCCACCTCGAGCTTGCGCAGGCGGTCGAGCGTGACGATGTCGAACTCGTGCACCGATCGGTTGTACGCCGGCGGGTTACCTGCGCACACCACCACCCAGCCGTCGGGAACGTGGTGGCGTCCGAACGTTTTGAACTGCAAGAACTGAAGCATCGACGGATAAAGCGTCTCGGAAACGCAGTTGATCTCGTCAAGGAACAGAATGCCGCGCGAACGGCCCGTCTCGGCCATGTAGTCGTAAATCGAGGCGATGATCTCGGACATCGTGTACTCGGAAACGTCAACGTCGCGGCCGCCGTACTCCTTGCACACCACAACGGGAAGGCCCAGCGCGCTCTGACGCGTGTGATGGGTCATCGAATACGAAACCAGGCCGATGCCCAGCTCATCGGCGACCTGCGCCATAATGGCAGTCTTGCCGATACCCGGCGCGCCCAACAGGAAAATGGGACGCTGGTGTGCGACGGAGATGCGGTACATCCCGGCGTCGTCTTTCGTCAGATATGCCTCAACCGTTTGCTTGACCTGCTGTTTCGCATCTGCGATGTTCATCTTCGGCCTCCCTATGTGCCGTTAACCGCTACTTTCGGGGCTTCGAGAAGCCCAGCACCTAAAACTGGCGGATGTCCTCTTGATCGATAACCACGCGCATGGCCCACGGAGGCACGCGCCGTTTCTGGCCGCCCTCGTCGACGAAAACGAAAGCGACATCGTAATCGGGCGGTGAATCGGGATAGATTCCCGCGCCATCGGTGAAGTAAATCAAACCGCGCAGATCCTCGAACTCGCCCGCGCGGACCAGCTCGTCCACATAGGCGAACAGAGGGCGGAAGTCGGTACCGCCAAAGCCCTTCACCTGGAACGAATCGATATAGCGGGTGAAGTCGTCGACCGATGTGATAACCGTGTCCTCCTGAACTGCGGCATCGCACTGAATGATATGGACGTTCACCTGCGTGCCGAATTCCTCGGAGCTTTTCAGCATCTCGAAGGTGCGCTCGACGAAACGCTGAACCAGCGGCCCAGAACATGAACCTGAAGTGTCCAGCGCAATGACGAACTCGCGCACGCGCCGCGACTCCTTGTACTCAAGCGGCTCGATTAGCGGCATGTTGCCGTAGCGCGACAAGCCGTACGTGTAGTAAACGTAGTCGAACTCGTCGTCGTTCAGCCGCATATCCTCGCCCATACGGCTGAACATGCGCAGGAAATCGGCATAGTTTGTACGCGTACGATTCACCAGCTCAAGATTGGCCATCAAACTTCCCGCGCCGTCTCCGCGGCTTTTCGACATGGTCTCCAAGTCGGCCTGGATACGCTTGCCAATGTCCTCCCAGTCGCTTTTCGCTTGCTCGAAATCGGGCTGCTCGGGTACATCGTCAAGCGATCGCTCATCATAGCCCGCGTCGGAGGAACCCGCCGTCGGCGTATCGGTTGACGAACTTGAAGACGACTCCGCAGACGAATCGGCGCTTTGCGCCTGGCTATCCGTCTGATATGGCGGCGCTTGCGGAAAATCGGCAGCCTCGCCGTCGGGCGCGCCGGCCCGCGGCACGTCAGAGGAATCGGGGGTGTCGCCCTTGGGGTTCTTCTTGCCAGGAGCGTCACTCGAAGAAGAATCACCTGCATCGCCGTCGGCATCGTTGTCGGACGAGGGATCGGCATCTTCGTTACCGCCATCCGACTCGTCGCGATCGGGGTCGGCGTTCGGGAAATCGTCGCGACCTTCGCCCGAGCCGCCATCCGAACCCCGACCGGACTCGCCATCGGAGGCATCCTCCTGGCCGCCCTGTTCGTCCGCATCATCTTCGCCCGTCTCCGAGGTCGCGCCCGCTCCGTCCTGATTTTCGCTTTGGTTGGGGTCGTCGCCCTCTTCGGTGCGATCAGCCTCATCGGGATCATCGGTGCGCTCGGGCTCGGTCAGGTTCCAAAACCCATGGCTGTCGCGCACGAACAACGGCTCTAATTCGTCAAGCAGCTCCGCCAGACGCAGCTCGTCGCGCGAAAGCGGCGGCACGGCATCGGCGTTGCGCAAACGTTCGATCAGACGGTAAACCTGCGCAGGCGTCAGCGCGTCAACCGCGCTGCGCAGCTGCTTCAAAAGCGCGTTGCGATGCGCGTCGTCGGAGCACGCGAAACGTGCGCCGCACATCTCCATAGCGATGGCCTCGACGCAGATGTCGCATGCATATGACCAGTTCAGCGGGTGTTCGCGGCGCGTTTCGAACGGCTGTCTGAACACGCAATGCAAGATAAGATGAAGGAAGTCGCGCGTCATCTCGTTGGGGTCGCTACGGAAACGCGAGACCACCCCACGCGGGCTGAAGAACAACCGGGTTCCATCGGTGCCCACCGTTCCTTCGAAATCGTCGGAAACGACGGGCAATTTCCAAAATGCCGAGTCCAAATAGCGAAACGCCATCATAAGCGTGGTGCGGCATTCGGAAAGGACGCGTGTGGCCAGGTTCTCAACCACCGCTTGAGGCTGCTTTTCCTCGGAGGTTTGCTCCGACGACATGCCGTCGGAGCCCGAAACCACTACGGGAACCGCACCCGAGGGCATAGCCTGCACGATGGCGGCAACCGCCGAACGAGCGTTGCGCGCAGCTTTGTCGCGAGCGTCGCGTTCGCGCGCGGCAGCGGAATCATTAGCGGCGACATTCTTGTGCGCGGCAGCAGAAGCAGGCACGCCGAATCCAGCGGCACCCTTATAACCGTTGCAACCCATAACGCACCCCCTTCAAGATCACGTTGTTGGAACTATGAAACCATAGGCTACAGCGTGAAATCGGCACGATGGCCGAAACGCGCATGTTTTATATCCAACAAAAGCGCCGAAGCCGCCACGTTGCCCCAGCTTGCAGCTGCATCGGACAGGCGCGTGATGTTCCCCTCGTTGATGAACCCCAAGTCAACAAGCGATCGGAACAACGCGCACTCGTCGACCCTGGCGAATTCGCGACAGGTTTCTGCCAGGTTCGCGGCTACTTCTTGATAGAAACGCTTCCTTGCGCCAGGCGCCAAGTACAACGGGTCAAGCAACCGCTCAACCATATAGCGCGAACGAACCAAGCGGTTGCGGGAAATGAAAACTGCCCGGTCGCACGCGTCGGAAAGCCCACGGGCATCGTGCGGGTCGGTTGCAAGCGACCCCCTGATCGCGAACAGCCCGTTCACATCCCGCGGCGGGCGCACCACGACCGATTGGTGGCCGTGCCACGCATGTGCCCGCTCGATCTCGACCACCCGGCACGGCTCTGCCAACGCGAACGATGCGATTCCCGCACGCCGCAGCGTGCGTGGGATGAATAATCGGTCGATGCCCCACGCACCCGCAAACGCATACGGCGCCACCTCAACCGTTCCTTCAGGCAGCGAGACATCGCGATCGGCGCCCGCACGAACGATCACGCGAACGTTTTCGCCATCTCCGCCATCTTCGCCAAACAAGCGTTCGCACAGAAGGCCGTCGTGAACAAAGAAGCGCTCGTTCCCTTCGACCACCTGACACGAGCGCAAGGCCAACCGCGAGGCGTCGGCGCCGCTCTCCACCACACCGAACGCGCGCTCGCCCAGCCTTGTCAAAGCCCGCGGGATCCGAACTGCCTTAAGGGGCGCGCCGCAAAAGGCGCGCTCGCCAATGCCCTCAACCGTATCGGGCAGCTCAATCGCGAAAAGCGCCGCGCATTCCGCGAACGCGCGCTCGCCAACGATCTTCACTCCTTCGGGCAACGAAACCCTCTGCACGAAGGCGTTCTTGGAAAATGCCCGCGGGCCAATCGAGCGCGTCCCCGGAAGAACGCGATATTCCGCCAAGGTCAACGCCGAGGCGTCGATCAACTCCAGCGCAACCAGCTGCGATTCGGGCGAATCGACACCCGCGTCGGCACCCTTGTCGCAAGTACCCTCCGCCTCATTAGGCACGCGACGATAGAGAACGCCCGCATCATCCGCAAACACGAATGCCGCGACGGCACTGACATCGCCCTCACCCGCAACATGACCTTCTGAAACACGCGTATCGAACGTCACCCGCACGCCCATCTCGCGAACCGTTGCGGGAATGCTCAGGTGCACCAAGCTGCGGCAATGCGCGAACGCCTCGTCGCCGATGCTTTCAAGACCACTCGAAAGCTCGACATCCCGCAGGTCATCGCACCGCGAGAACGCCCGCGACCCAATCGATTGCACGCTTGCCGGCACTTCCAAGCGAATGAGGCCCGAACCCGCAAACGCCGAAGCTCCAATCTGAACAAGCGAATCGGGAAAGTTCGCCGATTTCAGCTCGACGTCGCCCGCGAACGCCTTGCGGGCGATCTCTTCGCACCCGTCCGCCACATCGCAAACCGAGCGATGGACCACAACGGAAAGCAGTTTCTTGCCATCGCGACTATACAAGCACGTCCCATCGGTGCTCAACCACGGGTTGTCCGCGTCGATCGCGAACTCGCGCAAAACGGGCGCCCACCTGTCGGGAGCCGCGAACCGCCGTGCCTTCGCGCCCAGCATCACGCGCTTCGGCAAGAACGACGAAAGGAAATCCTCCGAGAACGAGGTCGCCGCGCCGGGCAGAACAACATCCCCCAGACGTTCGCAGCCGATAAGCCACGACGGGTCGTCGTCCTTAAGCCCCGTCGGAAATCGAAGCCTGCGCAAATCAATGCAGTTCGCAAACGCGCCGGCACCGATGCGCACAACGCTTGAAGGAAGATCGATCTCGCGCACGCGGAGCAATCCCGCGAAAGCACCATCGCCGATTTCCGCCACCATCAGGCCGTCAATGCGCTCGGGAACAACCAGCACGTGATCGTCGCTTTCGCAACGCACGATGCGCGCGCGTCGATGCGGAAGCTCGATGCAACGAAAGCTCGCCATTCCCCTTCTCTTTCTGCGCAAAACGAAGAAGTCTACCAATCTGGTGGACTTCTTTTGGGATACAATAACCGCGATCTATCGTAACGCCAACCACGCGATTGGCTCGCGGCGCTTGGCAAGCAACTTATCCGTCGAAAGGAACCTCATGCCTCGCATCCATTGTCTCAACAACATCTCGAAGAAGGGCACCGACAAGCTGCCCGGCAACTACAGCCTGGTCGACACGCTGGAGGAAGCCGACGGCGTGCTGGTTCGCAGCATGAAGCTGCACGACACCCAGTTCCCCAAGGACCTGCTGGCCATCGCCCGTGCCGGCGCCGGCGTGAACAACATCCCGCTGGACCGCTGCGCCGACGAGGGCATCGTCGTCTTCAACACCCCTGGCGCCAACGCCAACGCCGTTAAGGAGCTCATCATCTGCAGCATGCTTCTGGGCAGCCGCGGCATCATCGCCGGCAACCAGTGGATCCGCGACAACGCCGCCGACCCCGATATCGCCAAAACGGTCGAGAAGGCCAAGAAGCAGTTCGCCGGACGCGAGATCGCTGGCAAGAAGCTGGGTGTTATCGGCTTGGGCGCAATCGGCGCACTGGTTGCCAACGCCGCTGAAGAGCTCGGCATGGACGTATACGGCTACGACCCCTACGTTTCCGTGAACGCCGCTTGGCGCATCTCGAGCACCGTCCATCACGTCACCAACCTCGATGACATCTGTGCGAACTGCGACTACATCACCATTCACGTGCCCGCACTGGAAAGCACCATCGGTATGATCGACGCCCATCAGATCGAGATCATGAAGCCCGACGCCGTGCTGATGAACTTCTCGCGCGACACGCTGGTCGATCAGGATGCCCTGGCAGTCGCTCTGAACAACGACACGCTGGGCTGCTACATCACCGACTTCGTCACCCCGCAGGCCCTTGCCGCGAAGAACTGCATCATCATGCCGCACATCGGCGCATCGACCGCCGAGGCCGAAGAGAACTGCGCAGTCATGGCCGTTGACGAGATCGTCGACTACATCGAGAACGGCAACATCCGCAACTCGGTCAACTTCCCCGCCTGCGACATGGGCCCCGCTCCCGCCGAAGGCAGCCGTGTGGGCGTTCTACACAAGAACCTTCCCGGCATGATCAACACCATCACCGCCTCCATCACCGAAGAGGGCGTGAACCTGGCCAACATCACCTCGAAGGCTCGCGGCGATTACGCCTACGCTCTGATCGACCTTGATGCCGCTCTCACCGATGCCGCCATCGAGCGCATCGCCGGCGCCGAAGGCATCCTGCGTGTTCGCGTGGTGAAATAAATCCGCCTGCGTTACCGCCGGGCTCGCTTTGACAAAGGCGGGCTCGGCAAAAGTTTCTTGCCGCTAATCGAAATACATACTTGATTCGCGGCGATTCGGCGTTAAACTCATAACGATCCATATGGCGCCCGTCGACGTTCTCTCCGTCGGCGGGCCATTTTTATACCCTGAATCCGAAGGGACCGCGATCGATGGCGCGCAACGTCTGTCGCCCCGAAGTCGATGGGGCTATTGCTCGGCAGCAGTCCGCAACAACTCACGTCTGCCTATTTCAAATTTATCCAAAGTGGCGAATAGTATAAAAACTCGCGCTGTTTTGCGTTCCAAATTTATACGATTTGGAGAATCGTATAAATTTGAGTGCCGTATTTCGATATGATTTTATACGAATCGCAATAAAGGAGAACTTTCAACGACCGTGCAAAGGCAAAAGAATGGGATATCAAGAACTTGTCAAGCTGTACCACATGGATCACAGCAGTTCGCGCGATAAGAACCTTGCCGAAACGCTCAATGCTCGACTGAATTCTGAATCAACCTTCAAAACCGGCTTCACAACACCGAACGGGGAAGCGTTCCTTGTAATCACTCGCGAAATATCCACTGCCAGCGAGTGGATCTTCAAAACGGAGCGCCTAATCTCAAGCAAGCTTAACGAGCTCCCTGAAATCGCCAAGCGGGCAATCCTGCGCAGTATGGTTCTCGACGAAGTGGTCTGCACCAATCTGGTAGAAGACATCCATAGCACCCGCAGGCAAATCAAAGATGCAATCGACGCAGAGCCAAACAGCAACGTAGAATTCAAACGCTTCAAGGAACTTGCCACCCTCTACCTTGGCATCATCGACGGAACAGGCGCCTTCCCCTTGACCCCTGGAGACATTCGCACCGTTTACGACAAAGTGACCGAGGGCGAAATCCCGCAGGACAAAATCCCCGACGGTCAACTTTTCCGAAAAGAAGGCGTTGCGATAACCGCTGGCGGAATACGCGTGATTCATCGAGGAATCGAACCAGAGTCAAAAATCATCGAAGCAATGAAGCTCATGCTTGACTTGATGAACAACGATCAGGTCCCTTCGCTGTACAGTAGCCTTGCGTCGCATTACATCTTCGAATACGCGCACCCCTTCTACGACGGAAATGGCAGAACCGGACGCTACCTTTTATCCCTCTCGCTAAGCGATATTCTCTCTTCGCCCACAGCGATCTCACTGTCAAGAACCATCGCAGAGAACAAGGAGAGTTACTATCGGTCGTTCAAAAGCGCCGAAGACGAACTAAACCACGCGGAGCTTACCTTTTTCATTTCGACCATGCTCAATCTGATCGAACGAGCGCAGGAGGGAGTTGTCGAAAGGCTCGACGATAGCCTTGATCTGACGAAGTCCATCAACGAAACAATCGCCCGAGCATCCGCCGATTTCAAGTTCAAGCCGAAAGAGCTGGATATCGCCAACCTGCTTCTTCAATACGAAGCATTCGGCTTATTCGGAAGCGCGCCCCTGAAGGAAATCGCCACCTCGCTTGGGCTGGGCACCCAGCAAACGCGCAAGTATCTAGCTTCTCTTGAATCGCAAGGGGTTTGCAGAAAGCTTAACAACTACAGCCCCATAACCTTCGGATTAAGCGACAAGTTCAAGGAGTGCTACAAGGTTAGCAACCCCGAGGAATAAGCTGCCTGCAGTTCTAAGAAATGACCAGTCGAATATCCAATCGCTCTTGCAGGCTGCCGTCTTTTCCTAAGCCATCGGAAAACCAAGAGGGGGGCGGATCCGCGAAGATCCACCCCCTTTCGTTCTGGCAGGCGTGCTCCTTGCTATTTTTCTTCGGGGCTATACGTGCCAACGAATTGGCGATCCAGCAGGAACGTCACCGTTGTCCCCTCTCCCAGAACGCTCTCGACGTCCATACGCGAATCGGGTCCAAAATACCCCAAGATTCGATCGTGAACATTCTTGACGGCAATGCCCAAACCACTCGACGACTCCGGATGCATGATGCCATCGACGGCTTCCTGCGTCATGCCGACACCGTCATCTACAACGCGGATGACCACTTGATCGTCCCGAAGTTCGGCCGTGATCAGAACCGTCAGCTTGGTATCGGCCGGACGACCATGCTTCACCGCGTTCTCAACCAAGGGCTGCACGATGAACGACGGCACCAGCATCTTGCCCACCTCGGGGCAAATGTCCACATCAAGCTGCAGCTTATCTTCGCCAAAGCGGGCAACTTCGAACATGAAATAGCGCTCGACCTGGGCGATCTCGCGCTCAAGCGGAATAAGGTCCTGGCCGTCTTCAAGCGTGGAGCGGTAGAACACCGCGAACTCGCGCAGCAATGTGCGCGCCTTCGCGGGATCGGTGCGAATGAACGATGCGATGCAGTTGATGGTGTTGAACAAGAAGTGTGGGTTGATCTGCGCCTGAAGAGCTTTCAACTCCATGCTGGTGGCAAGGCGCGTCTGCTCTTCCAGTGCCACGGCCGCCATCTGAATGCTGATCAGCTCAGCGAAACCATGCGCCATGGACTCCTGCGTTTGGCTGATCTGCTTGGCGCGCTTGTAATAGAACTTCAGCGTGCCCTCGATGGTTCGGCCCTGATAGATAGGCATGATGATGGCGGCGTTGATCTCGGTCTCGCCATCGGGCAAGCCGATTTCCTGACGCGTATACAACACGCGGCGCTTACCGTCGGCGATAGTGTCATGCGTCGACGTGGTACGGATCGCGCGGCCGGGCAACGCCGTGGCATCACCGAGACCCGCATAACCCAAAATGGTCTGCTTGTCGGTGATGGCAACAGCAATAGCGGCGGTCGCAGGCAAAAGCAGCTCGCACACGCGCTGCGCCGATTCCAGGGTAAGGCCGTCCTTCAGGCTGTCGAGCATCTCGCTGGAAAGTTTCAGCACCTCGTCGGTCTGACGAGCGCGAACCGAATCGGGGTCCATCAACAAGCGAACGAACACCACCAAGCACAAGGTGAAGATGATGCCCGCCACCACCATGATGTGAGTCTGCCCCTTCTCGGAGAGCATGGCGAACAGCAACGCGAATGCGCTGATGATAGTCGCGATAAGCAGCAGCATCTCCGCGGTGAAGAAACGCGGAAGGTCGTGATGGGAGCTACAACCGTTTCTCATGGTTCCACCTAGATCAAAGCGAGCTCGTTCACGACGAGCATAACTGCGGCAACGAACAGCATTCCGCTGAAGATAAGACGCAACGTGCGCTCGGGGACACGTTTGGCAAGCAGCGAACCGATGACCGCGCCCGGAATGGTACCGACGGAAATGGCGATGCCGGCGACGAAATCGATGTGGCCCAACATCATCTGCGTGATGACACCGGGGATTGCCAAGATGATGATAGCGATAAGCGAAGTGCCCGACGCGTACAGCATGGGGATGCCAAGAATACCCAGCATCATGGGAATCATGATGAAGCCGCCGCCTACGCCAACATAACCTGAAGCCAGACCAGCAACCAAGCCGATAATCGCACCCTGAAGAAGTTGCTTGCCCGACAGTTCGGGACACGGCGGGACAGTGGGAACCGCCTGCGCTTTGTCGGCTACCGCGTCAGCCGCGCCGCCCACCTTCACGGAACCCGCCGCAGCGCCTTCAGCTGCCAGTTTCTTCTTGGGTTTGATGGCCTTGCGAAGCATATTGAACGCAGAATAGGCGATGATGATGGCCGCAACCACCATGATCAGCCACGCTGGCGAGATGTTCGCCAAGCGAACGCCCAGCGTAGAGGTGCAAGCGCCAGCGATTCCCATAGCAAGGCCCAGCTTGGGGATGCACGTTTTCTCGCGAAGATGGGTGATAAGGCCCGACACTGACGTAGGGATGATGGCGAACAACGACGTAGCCGTGGAAACAACTGCCGAAAGGCCGAATAC
>CAKTWD010000026.1 GCA_934630485.1 uncultured Eggerthellaceae bacterium
GCATACGGTCGAGGTGTCGTGTTTCGTCTTCCTGGTCGTGTTGGCCATGAACGCCGTGTTCGCGTTGTTCGGCGAAGACGCGCTCGCAACCGTTCTCGGTGCGAACCCGCAGATCGCGGTTGTCGTGTCGGGGTTGGTGGGCCTTATCCCGAATTGCGCCGCCAGCGTCGCCATCGCGCAGCTGTACGTCGACGGCGTTCTGGGGAGCGGCGCCATGATGTCGGGCTTGCTGTGCGCTGCGGGCGTGGGGTTGCTGGTTTTGTTCCGCACCAACGCTTCGGCGAAGCAGAACATCACGATTCTGGCCATGCTCCTTGCCGTTTCGTGTGCAAGCGGTTTGCTTATCGACGCTCTGGGAATCGTTTTTAGCCCGAAAGGCTTGATACTCGTCCTGTTCTCATGAATAATTCACTCCATTAGGTGGCTATTCGATTGACCGCAGCCGCGCGTCCCGTTAAAATCGGATATCGCGCATGGAAATGGACCGTTAGCTCAGCCGGTAGAGCAGAGGACTTTTAATCCTAAGGTCGTGGGTTCGAGTCCCACACGGTCCACCATTTCGCGTCAACCGGACTGGGCCATCGTCCAATGGTAGGACTCTGGTTTTTGGTGCCAGCTATGTAGGTTCGAATCCTGCTGGCCCAGCCAAAGGAATTCAAGCTCCCGTAAGGGGGCTTTTTTCTTGCTCGAGCACCAATCTCGTAGCAAACTACTGGTAACAATGCGAATCAGTCGGGCTTTTGGAGCCAAGAGGCGAGGTGTTGATCGGTGTCGGCGAAGAAGGATAAATCGGGTGGCATTCGTCATATGAACCCGCAGCAGGTTTTCGCGGTGTTGGTGTGCATGCTCACGGGCTTCATGTCGCCGTTCATGTCTTCGTCGTTGAATCTGTGCATTCCGGCTATGAGTACCGAATTCAACTGCGGTGCCACCGCCGTCACGTGGGTTATCACGTCGTATACGCTGGCCACTGCCATGTTTTCCATTCCCTTGGGGCACGTTGCCGATGTCAAGGGCCGCCGTCTTATGCTTATCATCGGCACGGTTTTCTTCACCATCAGCTCGGCCGCGTGTGCGCTTGCGCCCAATATCGAGTTCCTGATCGGCGCCCGTTTTGCCATGGCCGTGTCGGGCGACGCCATCTTGGCAGCCAATGTCGCGCTCATGCTTCTGGCGTTCCCGCCCGAGCACAAGGGCCGCATGCTTGGTTTGTACGGCACGTTCGTGGGCGTGGGCCTTACCATGGGCCCGGTCATCGGCGGCGTCCTATGCGATTTGCTTAGCTGGCGCTACGTCTTCGTGACGGGCGTCGTGGTTGGTGCGTTTTGCTCGTATCTCAGTGTCTTCCGCATCGAGAAGGATATTCCCGGCGAGCAAACGCAGCCGTTCGACCATGTGGGCAGCGCGCTGTTCATGGTGTCGCTCTTCATTTTGATGTTCGGCCTGTCCGAGTGGACCGCCATTTCGTGGGCACCCATCTGCTTCGGCGTCGGCGTGCTTTTGGTTGGAGTGTTCGTTGCGCACGAGTGGCGCTGCGAGGCACCTGTCATGCAGGTGCGCCTTTTCGTTGAAAGCGCGTTGTACGGTCGTGCGAACTTCGCATCGCTTTTGAAAACCGCGGCGTTCTTCGCGGTCGGGTACACCATGGCCATCTATCTTGAGGTTGTGCAAGGCCTCGATGCGGCAACTGCCAGCCTGGTCATGTTGGCTCAGCCCGCTATCCAAGGTTTGCTTTCGCCGTTTGCAGGCAGCTTGGCCGATCGCATGCGCCCCGCCATGGTTTCCGCTTTCGGCGTGATCATCGTGACGGCGTCGCTGTTCGGTTTAAGCTTCGTGGAGCAGGGCCTGACGCTTTGGCAGGTGGTTGCGCTGTTGTTCGCCATCGGTTTTGGCAACGCGTTCTTCGTCGCGCCTAACCAAAGCGTCGTGATGTCGTGCGTGGGACCTGAAAGCTATTCCGAGGCCAATGCCACCATCACGGCGATGCGCGGCATCGGCCAGTCTTTTTCCATCGTGATCGTCGGCCTGGTGCTGTCCATCACCGTGGGCAACACGGTTCTGGCGCAGATTCCCGCCGCCGACTTGACTCACGCCATCAGCGTCATCATGCTTATCGGCGGCTTTATCGGAATCGCCGCCGTGCTGTGCACCATCGAGCTGCCTAAGCGCGCGCATGCAAAGAAAGAAAGGTAACGCATGCCGATCGTTCGCATTTCAGAGCTTCCCGAAGGAACTCGCGACAAGCGATTGGCTCCATATTCCGGTATGACCGACGGCCAGCTGAAACGCGGCGAGGGATTCAGGCGCGACAATCCCAACGGCATGTTCATCGGCGAATCGCAGCGCGTCATCGAGCGCGCCCTTGATGCAGGGGTCAGGCCGTTGTCGTTGTTCGTCGAGGAAACCTGGCAGGCCCATGACGCCGCGATCATCGATCGCATTTCGTGCGAATGGCCCGATGCCATGATCTTTCTTGCTACCACCCAGGAGTTTCACGACCTTACCGGTTATCAGGTGACCAGAGGGTCGCTTGCGTGCTTCGAGCGCCCGGTCCTTCCTACGCTTGATGAAGTGCTTTGCGATGCCAATCGCGTGGCCGTGCTGGAAGACGTCACCAACTATGCCAACGTCGGGGCTATTTTCCGCTCAGCGGCGGCGCTGGGAATCGACGCCGTGTTGGTCACGCCATCGTGCCACGATCCGTTTTACCGCCGCGCCGCGCGCGTCAGCATGGGCGCGGTGTTCCAGGTTCCGTGGACGCGAATCGGCTCGACCCGCGAGTGGGCGGGGGATGGCGTGCCCGAGCTTCGCCGTCGTGGCTTCACGACGGTTGCCATGGCGTTGCGCGAGGATTCCATAGCGCTTGACGGTCCCGAGATCGCAGCGGCCGACAAACTTGCCATCGTGCTGGGAACCGAGGGCGACGGTCTGTTCCAAAGCACCATCGATTCCTGTGACCACACGGTGATGATCCCTATGGCACACAACGTGGACTCGTTGAACGTTGCTGCGGCAAGTGCCATCGCTTTCTGGGAGATCCGCACGCGATAGGGGTGGGATTACCGGGTGCTCGCACATATGCGCTTGCGTAGATAGGGGTACGTGCGAACTCTATTCGTGAAGTTCATGTGGACGGGCGAAGCATGTGCTAACATACCCAACGTATGAAAGCCGACAAGGCGGCTTTAGGCGTGTTCTTATACGGGTTCCCGTTGCGCCGCAAAGAATACCTGGCGGTCCCATGCCGTTCGAATACGAAACGCGCCCAGCGCGGAAGGCACCGAGGACTGCGCGATCTTTTGAGTCGCGCGCCTGACATGCAGGCACCTCGAACCGTGTTCGCGAAAAGCGAAAAAGGACGGTTTGGGGATTTTGTGCGCTCACATCCATTTTTCAAAATCCCACTTTATTCTCTGGTAATATTCACTATTGCTGCTTAATGACGATTTTCTTGAAGGAGCACTTTTGACGAAACAAGATGTCATCGAACTCGAGGGTACGGTCCTTGAGGCATTGCCCAACGCGATGTTCAAAGTCGAACTCGAGAACGGCCACGAAATCTTGGCGCACATTTCCGGGAAGATGCGCATGCATTACATCAAGATCCTTCCTGGCGACAAGGTAACCGTGGAGCTTTCCGTTTACGACCTCAACCGCGGTCGTATCACGTATCGCTTCAAGTAGGCTCCCAAGCGCGGCATCGATGGCCGCGCAAGGGCCTGGTTCGTTCTGGCAGGGTTGCAGCTGGAAGCGAATAGCCTCTCATCTTGAGTCGAGTGCTGCGTTCGGAGAATCAGATCGCAGCAGCGCCTAAGCTCGAAATCATCGGCAGCGGCTGGCCGTGTGAGATATACGGCAAGTATTGGAACACCGAAAGGAAGCAATTATGAAGGTACGTCCTTCGGTCAAGAAGATGTGCGACAAGTGCAAAATCATTCGTCGCCATGGCACGGTTTACGTGATTTGCGAGAACCCGCGCCACAAACAGCGTCAAGGCTAGAAAGAGGAGATTGTATATGGCACGTCTTGTTGGTGTCGACCTTCCTCGCGACAAGCGCGTTGAGATCGGTTTGACCTACATTTACGGCATCGGTCTGACGACCTCCAAGAAGATCCTTGCAGAGACCGGCGTCGATCCTGACGTTCGTTGCAACGATCTCACGGAAGACGATCTGACCAAGCTCCGCGATTACATCCAGAACAACCTCACCGTCGAGGGCGACCTGCATCGCGAGGTTTCTCAGAACATCAAGCGCCTCATGGAGATCGGTTGCTACCGTGGCCTGCGTCATCGTCGTGGCCTGCCCGTCCGTGGCCAGCGCACTCATACGAATGCACGCACTCGCAAGGGCCCGCGCAAGCAAATCGGCGGCAAGAAGAAGTAGGGGTTAGCTGACAATGGCACAGAAAAAGAATGCAAAGCAGCGCATCCGTCGCGCTGACCGCAAGAACATCACCGTTGGTGCTGCTCACATCAAGTCCACGTTCAACAACACGATCGTGAGCATCACCGATCCTCAGGGCAACGTCATTTCTTGGCAGTCCGCTGGCACCGTCGGCTTCAAGGGCTCTCGTAAGTCCACGCCGTTCGCTGCCCAGATGGCCGCCGAGGCCGCTGCCAAGACCGCTATGGAGCATGGCCTTCACAAGGTTGCTGTTTTCGTCAAGGGCCCGGGTTCGGGTCGCGAGACCGCTGTCCGCTCTCTGCAGGCAGCAGGCCTTGAGGTTTCCAGCATCCAGGACTGCACGCCCATTCCTCATAATGGCTGCCGTCCCAAGAAGCGTCGTCGCGTGTAGTTGAAAGGATAAGATTATGGCAATTGACAGGACTCCGGTTCTGAAACGTTGCAGGCAGCTGGGCATCGATCCTGTGGTTATGGGTTACACCACCAAGGAATCCAAGCGTCAGCCGTCTCGCCGTCGTAAGGAAAGCGAATACGGACTTCAGCTGCGCGAGAAGCAGAAGGCTAAGTTCATCTACGGCGTTCTCGAGAAGCAGTTCCGTAGCTACTTCAAGCGCGCTAAGGCCCTCGAGGGCGTTACTGGTGAGAACTTGCTCACCATCCTCGAGACCCGCTTGGACAACGTCGTTTTCCGTCTGGGCTTCGCTCGCACCCGCAAGGAAGCTCGCCAGACCGTTACCCACGGCCATATCACCGTCAACGGCCGTCGCGTGGATGTTCCGTCCTACCGCGTCCGTCCCGGCGACCTGGTAGCCGTTGCTCCTAAGGCCAAGGACCTGCTCGTCATCAAGAGCGCCCTTGTCTCCAACGAGCGCGTCTCCGTGCCTGCTTGGCTGGAAGTCGACATCGAGAAACTTCAGGGCAGCGTTCTTGCTCTCCCGAAACGCGATCAGATCGATCTGGACATCAACGAACAGCTCATCGTCGAACTTTACTCGAAGTAATCGCGCTACCGCTTAAGGAGGCTTGCAAAGCATGACAGAGTTCATGAGGCCTACAGTTACAACAGAGGAAGTAAGCGACACCGTTGCTCGCTTCATCGTCGAGCCGCTCGAGCGCGGCTATGGCAACACGCTTGGCAACTCTTTGCGTCGCGTCCTGCTCTCGTCTCTGGACGGTGCTAAGGCAACCGCTATCCAGATCGAGGGCGTGCAGCACGAGTTCACCACCGCCGAGGGCGTCATCGAGGACATCACCGACATCGTTCTGAACGTGAAGGGTCTTGTCTTCTCCGCTCTCAACGGCGATGTCGAGGAAGCCATCGCGCATGTGTCCGTCGAGGGCCCCTGCGTGGTGACCGGCGCCGATCTCGATGTTCCCACCGAGTTCACGCTGATCAATCCCGAGCACGTCATCGCTACTGTTGCCGATGGCGGTCAGTTCGATATGTCCATCCGCATTGGTGTCGGCCGCGGTTACGTCCCGGCCGATCACAACAAGCGTTCCGAGGACCCCATCGGCATCATCCATGTCGATTCGCTGTTCTCCCCGGTTCGCCGTTGCACGATGAACGTCACCAACACCCGTGTCGGTCAGCGCACCGACTACGACAAGCTCGTGCTTGAGGTCGAGACGGACGGTTCCGTCGATCCGACCGACGCTGTTCTGCGTGCCGTCAACATCGTCAACCAGTACATGGGCGCGTTCTTGGCTCTCGGCGAGACCGAAGGGGAAGAGGAAATCGAGGTTCCCTCTATCTTCGCTCCCGAGGATCAGGAGACGAACGCTGAGCTTGACAAGCAGATCGAGGATCTGGACCTTTCGGTTCGCTCTTACAACTGCTTGAAGCGTGCCGGTATCCATTCCGTACGCCAGCTGGTCGAATTCTCCGAGAACGACCTGCTGAACATCAGGAACTTCGGTGCGAAGTCCATTGAGGAAGTCAAGGACAAGCTCATTTCGATGGGTTTGAATCTGAAGCTTTAATCTGGCTTTAGGTATAGGAGAAAAAGACAATGAGGCACAATTACAAGGGCCGTAAGCTGGGTACCGACTCCAGCCATACGCGTGCTATGAAGCGTAGCCTGGTCAGCGCGCTTCTTTACAACGACCGTATCAAGACGACCGAGCCGCGCGCTAAGGAAATTCGCGCCGACGTCGATCGTATCATCACCTGGGCTAAGAAGGGCGACCTTCATTCCCGTCGTCTTGCCATCGCTTGGCTTGGCAACGACAAGGAACTGGTTCGCGAGGTCTTCGAGAAGGTCGAGCAGGGCATGTTCGCCGATCGTCAGGGCGGCTACACCCGCATCATGAAGCTCGGCAACCGCAAGGGCGACAACGCCCCTATGGTCATCATGGAACTCTGCACCGAGCCTGTCGCCAAGAAGGCTGAGAAGGCTGCTCCTAAGAAGGTTCAGCCCAAGAAGGTCGAGGCTGAAGAGGTCAAGGCTGAGGCCGAGACCGAGGAAGTCGCCGAGGCTGTCGAGGAGCTCGCCGCTGAGGTTGAGGCCGAGGCTACCGAGGAGAAGAAGGCCGAGTAATCGACTTATCTTCTAAGCTTCTTTCGAAAGGGAACCGTAAGGTTCCCTTTCTTTTTTATGTTCGACCGATCATTTTTCTTTGCGGGCATGCCATATGGGATACTCGTCCTATGAATTCAGCAGCTTCGTTGTATATCGCTCGAGCCACTCCGATTCACGCATGCGATGCGCGCGTGAAGATTCTTTTGCTGTTTGTGTACACCGTTGCGATTTTCTTCGCCGATACGCTCGTGGGTGTGTCGCTTTTTGCGGTATGCGCTGCGGTGACCGCTGGGGTTGGTAGGATTCCAGCCCGTAAACTTACGGTTCTTCTTATTCCCGTCGCGTTCCTGTCCTTGTTCGCAGCCTTCTTCAATGCCATCAATGCCGATGTTGCTTCGGAGGGTCTCCTTATTGGTGTGATCAGCGCGGTGCGTATGATGTCGCTTGCCGTTGCAAGCTTCGTGGTGTGCTTTACCACTACTTCAACCGATTTGGTTCAGGCGTTTTCGTGGCTCTTGGTCCCGTTGGCGTGTGTTGGTGTCCCGGTAGGGGATATCGCTCTTGCTCTGTCTCTCGCGCTTCGCTTCATCCCCATGGTGTTCGAGGAGCTTGCCCGCATACGCGATGCGCAGGCATCTCGCGGAGCACACCTTTCTTCGGGACCTGTGGTCGGTCGCATGAGGGCGTGGGGAGCTGTTTTCGTTCCCTTGTTCGTTGGTTTGTTCAGGCGGGCCGATCGAATCGCTATCGCCATGGATTCGCGCTGTTATTGCGCTGCTGGATCGACCGTCAAGCGCACTTCGCTTTCGGCTTGTGCCTTCTCGGCGTTGTCTTTCGCGCAGCTTTCGGCAGGAATCGTCCTGTTCGTTGTAGTGGCTCTGCTGCTTTAGATGCCAAGGTGCCTTGCCGTCCACTCCTTAGACCTCCGTCCGCCGCGTTGGCGTGATATCATTTAAGCGCTGTGCATCTTTGTTATGCGCTTCAAATCGAAAATAGTTTGTCTGAGGAGGCAACAATGAGCATCATCCTTGATGTTTATGGTCGCGAGGTTCTCGATTCGCGCGGCAACCCCACGGTTGAGGTCGAGGTCATCCTTGACGACGGCGCTATGGGTCGCGCAATCGTTCCTTCCGGCGCATCGACGGGCGCCTTCGAAGCTGTCGAGCTTCGTGACGGCGACAAGGATCGCTATCTTGGCAAGGGCGTGCTGAACGCTGTCGACTTCGTTAACACCGAGATTGCCGACGTTCTGTACGATATGGACGCAACCGACCAGCGCGCTATCGACGAGGCCATGATCGAGGCCGATGGCACCGAGAACAAGGGTAAGTTCGGCGCTAACGCCATCTTGGGCGCCTCCCTGGCAGTTGCTCGTGCCGCCTCTCAGTCGTCCGAGCTCCCTCTGTACAAGTACGTGGGCGGCCCGAACGCTCATCTTCTGCCCACTCCGATGATGAACATCCTCAACGGCGGCGCTCATGCCGACAACAACGTTGACTTCCAGGAGTTCATGATCATGCCCGTTGGCGCCGAGTCCTTCGCCGAGGCTCTTCGCTGGTGCTCGGAGATCTACCACACCCTGAAGAAGGTTCTTCACGACGCTGGCCTTGGCGGTGGCGTTGGCGACGAGGGCGGCTTCGCCCCCAACTTCACCAAGAATTCCGAGCCGCTTGAATACATCGTCAAGGCTTGCGAGGCTGCCGGTTATGTTCCCGGTAAGGACATCATGTTCGCCATGGACCCCGCTTCCACTGAGTTCTACAACGTCGAAACCGGCAAGTACGAGCTGAAGGGCGAGGGTCGCGAGCTTACCAGCGCCGAAATGGTCGATTACTGGGAGGCCCTGGTCAACGAGTTCCCGATCATCTCCATTGAGGATGGCATGGCCGAGGAAGACTGGGATGGCTGGAAGATGCTTACCGATCGCATCGGCGACCGCGTGCAGCTGGTTGGCGACGATCTGTTCGTCACCAATTCCAAGCGTCTGAAGAAGGGCATCGAACTTGGTTGCGCTAACGCAATCCTGATTAAGGTCAATCAGATCGGTTCTCTTACCGAAACCCTCGAGGCTATGGAAATGGCAAAGCAGGCCGGTTACACCTGCATCGTCAGCCATCGTTCCGGCGAGACCGAGGATACCACCATTGCCGACCTGTCCGTTGCCACCAACGCAGGTCAGATCAAGACTGGTGCTCCGTGCCGCTCCGACCGCGTTGCCAAGTACAATCAGCTTCTCCGCATCGAGGAGGATCTGGGCAGCCAGGCTCGTTACGCTGGCCGCGACGCGTTCTACAACCTGCGCTAAAGGTTGCGTTGGTCGCGTATTCGCTGATCAACCTATTTGTGCGCCGTCGTCCTTCGGGACGGCGGCGTTATATTTGCGCCAAGAAGTCAGTAGAAGGATTAGAGTGGGTCGTCGAGCTGGTAGGGCTCAGAGGTCGCGTTCGTTGTTGGCGCGTGCGGTATATGTTGAGGTGCGACATTTCCGCAGGGTGCTTTGCGTTGTTGCGTAAAGCGCGCCCCTAAGAACGTCGCAGACCGAATTTTTTTTAGCCTTAGCTGGAGGGCGCGAAGTTTAAAGGTAGTCCTTAGGTATGATCATTCGGCAGACCAATCAAGAGAGGGGAAGACATGCGAGTCGAGCTTTTGTATCACACTCCCAATCCCGAGCGAGCCATCGCCACGGCCGCGCGTTTGTGCTATGCGCCCATCGGCGCCTCCGAGCTGATGGAGGATATGCCCACGAAGCGCATGTACAGCGTGCTTTCTACGGTTCTTACCGGCGGCCATTTCTCGACGCTCGAGCATGCTTCCTTCACGTTCGCCCTTGAGGGCGTTTCGCGCACGCTCACGCATCAGCTTGTTCGTCACCGCCTGGCAAGCTACGAGCAGCAGAGCCAGCGCTATGTTAAGTACAAGGACGGCATCGAGATTATCAAGCCGCCCACGATCGCCGCTAATGAAGAGGCCTCTGCTCGCTTCGATGCGCTTATCGCCGACATCCAGAAGGCCTACGAGGACTTCATGGAAGCGGGCATCCCTGCTGAGGACGCGCGTTACGTTCTGCCGAACGCAACCGAAACCAAGCTCATTATGACCATGAACGCTCGCGAACTGCGTCATTTCTTCGACATCCGCTGCTGCAACCGTGCGCAGTGGGAGATTCGCGAGATGGCATGGAAGATGCTCGAGCTGGTTCGCCCCATCGCGCCATACGTATTTTGCGATGCTGGCCCCGGATGCGTCCGTGGTGGCTGCCCCGAAGGTAAAATGTGCTGCGGCAATCCTTATCCGAAGGTTCAGTTGCCTTCGGCTGAGGGGATGACGGCACGCGTCGAGGCTGACGAATAATCCCAAAGCCAGACGCGGCATTTCCCGAATTCGAAACAGGAAGCAGTTCCGTGTCTGAAAAGAAAAACGATCTTTCACGGGCGTTTTCGGAAGATGGCGCCCTGAAAACACACATCGGCGGTCAGGCGCTCCTTGAGGGCGTCATGATGCGCGGCAAGTTCAACTGGGCTGTCGCTGTGCGGCAGCCCGACGACGTCATTTATACGGAAGAGCACGATCTTGCCAGCGGCAAGAAAAAGAACGGCTGGCTATACTGGCCGATTGTTCGCGGCTGCCGTGCGTTCGTCGAATCTTTGGTGCTGGGCTATAAGGCTCTGAGCGTTGCCGTTGAGCATGCATTTGTGGAGGGCGTAGACGCCGAGGCTGCCGAGAGCGCTTCCACGGAAGCGCTCGACAGCAGCGATAATGTGATTGCTTCCTCGGACGCCACCGAGCGCGCTTCCTCAGAAATGCAGCGTCAGCGTCCAGTTTCAAATGAAGTGTCCGACAGCGTCCAATCGCCAAACTCCGAGCCGGCTCTCAGCAGTATGGAGATGACGTTGTCGATGGGTCTCGGTCTTCTGCTGGGTGTCGTGCTGTTCGTGGTCGCGCCCGCGTTCATTACGAACCTCATCGTTGGCGAGTACGACTCGAACACGCTCGCGTGGAACGTCGTCGACGGTATTTTGCGCATTGCGGTCTTCGTCTTCTATATCTGGCTCATCGGCCGCATGGAAGACATCAAGCGCATGTTCGCCTATCACGGCGCCGAGCATAAAACCATTCACTGTTATGAGCATGGTTTGCCTTTGACCCCTGAAAACGCTCGGCAGTTCCCGTGCTTGCATGTTCGTTGCGGCACGGCGTTCCTGATCATGGTTATGATCATTGCGATTTTCGTCTACACGGTTACGCCCTTGAATGCGCTTATCGCTGCGTGGGGCGTTCCTGATGGCGCTCCTAAGCTGGCGCTGGTCATATTGGTTCGCATTCTGCTGATGCCCGTCATTGCTGGTTTGGCGTACGAGGTCACGGTGCGCTGGGCGGGAACCCATCCCGAGATGCCTCTTGTTAAAGTTATCCTTTGGCCCGGTCTGCAAATGCAGCGCCTGACCACGCGCGAACCTGGCGACGCCGAGCTTGAGTGCGCCATCGCCGCCATGAAGCTTGTTCTTGAAAGGGAAGAGGCCGAGGCGCGGGCGGTTGCCGGGGTGGTCGAATGACGCGCACGGCCCGTTCCCGCAAACATAAAGGCTTCGACCTTGAGAAACGCCTTTCACGTGTGGAGTCGTGCATCGAACGGCGTCCTGCTATTTGGCGTGGATGCTGGAACAAGTGGCGCCCCGCGGTAGCCCCATCCATAGACGATATCCTTGCAATTCAGATGCCCGAACCAATTGATCCTACGGCCAAGCGGTGGAGCGAGGTGCGCATCGATCTGGGATGCGGCAAGGGCGCCTTCACGGTTGCCTGCGCCCAAGCTCAGCCCGACGTTCTGTTCGTGGGCATCGACATCGAACCGGTATGCGCGATGCACGGCGCCGAAGTGGCAAAGGACGCGGGCGTCCAAAATGCCGTGTTCACCATTGACGAGAACCCGCATGTTGATGCGTTGTTCGCACCCAACGAGGTGTCGGCTATCTACATGAACTTCCCGGCGCCTTTCCCGAAGAAGAAATATGCCGATCGCCGCTTGACGCACGTAAGCCGCCTGCTTGCGTATCGGTCGGTGCTTGAACAAGACGGCGAGCTTTGGCTTAAAACCGACAGCGAGCCTTTGTTCATTTACTCGCTCGGCCAGCTTGAGCTCGCTGGTTTCGATGTTGTCTGGAAAACGGACGATTGCCGCGCGGCGCGCCCTGACGATCCGTACACGCTATATGAGGAGAAGCTCTCGGCGCAGGGCGCCCTCGTTTACGCGCTGTGCGCGAAGCAGCGCGAGGGGGCCGTTCCGAGGCTGGAGGACATCGTGCAAATGGATCCGCAAAGCTTGTACGACTATCTTCCCGACGATCTTGAGAGCATGACGTACATCCCCCATGGCATGGCGAACGGGGTGGAGAACATGATCAACCAGCGTCGAAACCAGCATGATCGAGCGTCTGTCCAACAGGAATCAAACGACAATTAGCCGCAGCTTCAACAACGCTCTAACAGTGGTCAAACGCATTATGTCGCCTGGGAAACGAATCGTTCCGCGGGCGACAATCTCATTGTCGGCTACCCGAAATCGTGTATGCTAAAGCCTGCTTAGTCGAGTTTCGCCTGCGTAACCTTAACTCGGGCGGTTGTTATCAGCCGCGTGCAGGCAAGCCGGCATGAAGAACCGTATGAAGCCCCACACGTTAATAATCGAATTGGGCGCCGTGTGAACAAGAGCGATCGTGGAAACCGATCGACGAACAGGAGAGATCGCATGAAGCTAGTGGTCACCGAGAAAAACGATGCAGCTGAGAAAATCGCTGCGTTGCTGGGCACCTCGAAGCCCAAGAAGGACAAGGTGTATTCAACCCCGGTGTACCGATTCGAGGTTGCCGGCGAGGAATGGGTGACCATCGGTTTGCGCGGTCACATCCTCGAGCCCGACTTCACGCCCCAGCTTGTTTACAAGCAGCGCGGTGGCTGGCGCGGCGTCACCGTCGACGGCGAGGCGGTTCCCGCGAACATCCCCGCGAATCTTGCGCGCCCTCCTTACAAATCCAAGCGCAAGCCGTTCTTGGCTGACGGCATCGAGCTGAAGTCATGGAAGATGGAAGCGCTTCCGTATTTGGTGTACGCGCCTATCGAGAAGCTGCCGAAGGAAAAGGAAATTATCCGCTCGCTTAAGAACTTGGCGAAGAAGGCCGATTCCATCGTCATTGCAACCGACTTCGACCGCGAAGGCGAGCTCATCGGTTCCGATGCGCTTTCGTGCATCAAGGAAGTGAACGACTCGGCGCCGGTTTCCCGTGCGCGTTACTCCGCGTTCACTAAAGAAGAGATCACTCATGCGTTCAATAACCTGGTTGAGCTCGATGTCAATCTGGCTCAGGCCGGTGCATCGCGTCAGGATATCGACCTTATTTGGGGTGCTGCGCTTACTCGTTACCTCACGTTGGTGAAGTTCGCTGGTTACGGAAACGTCCGCTCGTCCGGCCGTGTCCAAACCCCGACCCTTGCGCTGGTCGTCGCTAAGGAACGCGAGCGCATGGCTTTCGTTCCCGAGGATTACTGGGTCATCCGAGGAAAGTTCGGCCAGGGTGACGACGCCTTCGAAGCGCCGCATGCCACGGCTCGCTTCAAAACCCAGGCCGAGGCAGACGCCGTCATGGCGCACGTCGATGACGCGAAAACCGCAACCGTAAGCGAGATCGCCAAGCGCAAGCGCACCGTCAAGCCGCCGGCCCCTTTCAACACCACGTCGCTCATGGCTGCCGCCGCAGCCGAAGGCATCAGCCCCGCGCGCACCATGCGTTTGGCTGAAAGCTTGTATATGGACGGCTACATCAGTTACCCGCGTGTCGACAACACGGTGTATCCGTCGTCGTTGAATCTGGCGGAAACCGTCAAAACCATAGCCGGCAACCCGGCGTATGCCGAGCACTGCCGCAAGATCCTCTCGAAGGGCAAGATCACGGCAACGCGCGGCAAGCAGCAAGACACCGACCACCCGCCTATCTATCCCACGGCGAAGGCAACGCCCGACGATATGGATGCCTCGAAGTACAAGCTGTACAACCTTATCGCGCGTCGCTTCTTGGCAACGCTTTCCGACGAGGCTATCGTCGAAGGCACTAAGGTCACTCTCGATGTCGCCGGCGAGTCGTTCGCAGCGCGCGGCGATGTGCTCGTCTCCCCGGGTTTCCGTGCCATCTATCCGTACGGCCTGAAGAAGGACGAGCAGCTTCCGCAACTGGCCGAGGGCGACGTCATCGCGTTCAACGGCGCCACCTGCACGAAGAAGCAGACCGAGCCCCCTGCGCGTTACAGCCAGGGCAAGCTCATTCAGGAAATGGAGAAGCTCGGACTTGGCACCAAGTCCACACGCCACTCTATAATCCAGCGTTTGTACGACGTCAAATACGTTCAGAACGACCCGCTTGAGCCTTCTCAGCTGGGTATGGCCGTGTGCGACGCTCTTGACAAGTACGCTCCGCACATCACGCATCCCGAGATGACCGCCGAGCTCGAGCAAGAGATGAACAACATTGCTGCCGGTAAAACCACCAAAGACGATGTTGTTGCCGATTCGCGTGCATTGTTGGCTGGTCAGCTCGACCAGCTCATTCCCCACGCGGAAGAGGTCAAGGACGCCCTTGCCGACGCGGTTGCGGCCGATGCCTATGTCGGCAAGTGCCCCAAGTGCGGCAAAGACCTGCAAATCAGGGCCTCGAACAAAACCAAGTCGATGTTCATCGGCTGCTCGGGGTGGCCCGATTGCGACGTTACCTACCCGCTGCCGAAGGGCAAGATCGAATCGGTTCCCGAGGTTTGCCCGACGTGCGGCATGCCCCAGGTTAAGGTCACGGCGTTCCGTTCGAAACCGCGCGTCATGTGCATCGATCCCAATTGCGAGTCCAACAAAGAGCCCGATGTGGTGGTGGGCACGTGCCCCACATGCGCAGCAATGGGCAAGGAGAGCAAGCTTATCGCGCAGAAGAACCCGCGCACGCTGAAGCGCTTCATCCGCTGCGAGAATTACGAGGAATGCGATACCAGCTATCCGCTTCCGCAGTACGGCAAGCTTACGGCCACGGAGGAAACCTGCGAGGCATGCGGTGCTCCCATGGTCATCGTCACCACTGCGCGCGGCCCGTGGAAGCTCTGCCCGAACTTCGATTGTCCAAGCAAAGAGAAGGACGAGTCTAAGACCGAAAAGGGCAAGACGGCTGCCAAGGGCAAAACGAAGAAGGCTTCGACTACGAAGGCCAAAACGTCAACCGCAAAGTCGAAGACCTCGGCTGCCAAGTCGAAGACAGCGAAGGCTGCAGTTTCGAAGAAAGACAACGAATAATAGATCGCCCGGGCTTGGTAGCAAGTCTGGGCAATCCTAGATCTGCGGCTGCGGTTTCAATTCCGCGGCTGACGTATCGCTTATAAGCAGGAAAGGAATCCGATGCGCACTTACGATGTGGTCATCGTCGGCGCCGGCGGTGCGGGGATGTCGGCGGCTTTGGCCGCCAGCAAGCAGGGCGATCTGTCGGTTGCCGTGCTCACGAAGGTGTTTCCCACGCGCAGCCATACCGGCGCGGCGCAGGGCGGCATGAACGCGGCGCTAGGCTACCGCGACGAGACCGACACCATCGAGAGCCACTTCTACGACACGGTCAAGGGAAGCGACTTCCTGGCCGATCAGGACGCAGTGGAGTTCTTCGTGTCGGGCATGCCCGACCTGGTGCTCGAGCTCGAGGGCATGGGCGTGCCGTACTCGCGCGACGAGAAGGGCCGCATCGCGCAGCGTCCTTTCGGCGGTGCGAGCCATCCACGCTGCTGCTACTCGGCCGACAAGACCGGTCACGTGGTGTTGCACGCGCTCTACGAGAACTGCCTGAAGAACGGTGTGGAGTTCCTGGACGAGATGAACCTGCTGGACATCGCCCGCGATCGGGACGGCGTTCAGGGCGTCGTGGCCATCGACCTGCGCCGTGGCAAGATCGAGGCCTTTCAGGCGAAGGCGGTCGTCATCGCCGCCGGCGGCTTCGGCCGCGTGTACTGGAGTCGCACCACCAACGCCACTAACATGACCGGCGACGGCGTGGCGGCGTGCCTGCGCGCGGGCGTGCCCATCAAGGACCCCGAATTCGTGCAGTTCCACCCCACGGGTCTGGCCTCTACGGGCGTGCTGCTCTCCGAGGCGTGCCGCGGCGAGGGCGGCTACCTCATCAACAATCAAGGTGAGCGCTTCATGGCGCGCTACGCCCCCGAGAAAATGGAGCTCGGCCCTCGCGACCTGGTGGCCCGCTCCATCGAGATCGAGATCAGGGAGGGTCGCGGTTTCGGCGAGGGTATGGGGTCCTACGTCCTCATGGACCTTCGCCATCTGGGCGCCGAGCGCATCATGGAGCGCCTGCCACAGGTGCGCGAGCTGGCACTTTCCTTCGAGGGTGTGGACATGGTCACCGACCCGGTGCCTATCCGCCCCTCCAACCACTACATGATGGGCGGCATCGACGTCGTCGACTTCCGCACGTGCGCAACGGCTGTGGACGGCCTGCACGCTGCGGGCGAGTGCAGCTGCATCAGCGTCCATGGAGCCAACCGCTTGGGCGGCAACTCCGTGTCCGAGGTGGTCTTCTTCGGTAGGCAGGCCGGCATCGGCGCCGCCGACACGGCGCGCCGTCGTGAGCTTCCGGCCGCAGACCGCCTCGAGGAGCTCGAGCAGCAATGGATCGAGCGTTTCGACGCCGTGCGCGGTAAGAAAGATGGCGAGTCCGTCTTCGCCATCCGCGACCGCATGGCCGAGGCTATGTGGAACGGCGTGGGCATCTTCCGCGACGAGACGGGGATGGCTGCCGCCGAGGCTGTCGTCGACGAGTGCATGGCCGCCTATGCTGACGCCTCGATCGGCGATCCTTCCAAGATCTACAACCAGGCGTTCATGAACTACGTGGAGCTGGGCAACATCCTGCAGATCGCCAAGGCCGTCTGCATGGGCGCTCGTGCCCGTAAGGAAAGCCGCGGTTCGCATTCGCGCGAGGACTTCCCCCAGCGCGATGACGAGCGCTTCCTGGCCCATACCCTCGTATCGCTTGCAAAGGACGGGTCTTATTCGATCGACTATCGCCCCGTTTCGGTGACGAAGTTCCCGCC
>CAKTWD010000027.1 GCA_934630485.1 uncultured Eggerthellaceae bacterium
GAGGCCGAAGGTGCTCGCCTGCTAAGTGAGTATGCCCCAAAAGGGCATCTAGGGTTCGAATCCCTACTTCTCCGCCAGCATTTAACAGCGCTCGCGTTTCGCGGGCGCTTTTCTTTTGCTCTGAAAGCGGTGACAGGTGAGGTATCGCGTGCGCAACGTTAGTTGCGGCGATATGAGCCGCATGCGTGACCTTGCTTGCGGTGGGCGCACGCGTTGGCGACAGGCGATGTGAGCCGCTGGCTCGATCTTGCGTTTGCGCCAGGACGTCGTTAGGTGCAGGCGATGTGAGCCGATGCCAAACGGGTTATAATGGGGAGCTGATTTTCGTTTAAGGAAGCAGGCAATGTCAGGGCAGTTCTCACAAAGGTCATCAGCAGGGGCAAGTCGCGCAACGCGCGTGGCTTTTATGCCTGCGCTCGCTGCCGTTCTGGTGGCGCTTTTGGTGTCCTTCGCCTTCTCGTTGATTCCAACCTCGGTCGAACGTGCCTATGCCGCGCCGTACGAGTACTCCCATGTCAGCATCAATGCTCAGGTGCAAACCGACGCCAGTGTGCGCGTGGTTGAGCATCGCGTTCTTTCGTTTTCGGGCGACTGCGATCGGTATCAGCAGGAGTACCACGGCCTGCAGAAAAATCAGCAGCTGGTTATTAACGACATCCGCATTGCTCCCGTCGACGAGCTGGGAAACGTCGTGGGCGACTGGCAGCGTCTTTTGCCTGTGGCATTTCAGTCGGAATGGCGACGCACCATGCCGTCTGACAAGCTTGCCGAGCTAACCCAATCCGGCTCGTATGCGTACGACATAACCAAGCACATCACGCATATGTATTTCCCCGCGCATGCCGGCGACAACATCGTGGTCGAGTTCGACTACTCCGTGGTCAACGGCGCTCTGGCTTACAAGGACGTGGCCGACGTTAGCATCAAGTACGTTGGCGATTCGTTCCAGGCTGACTCGCACGACGTGACCTTCACCATCACGCTTCCGGTGCTCGAGTCGGTTCAGGCGGTGCCGGAAAAGAACGTTTATGCATGGGGCCACGGCCCTGAAAACGGAACGTTCGAGAATCAGGGCGCGGCGGTAGTGTACACGGATGAGTTCGTGAAGGCGGGGCAGTATGCCGAAGCCCACGTCGTGTTTCCGTCGAACTGGCTTAGGAACATCTCGGGAAGCGATTCGCGTCTGCATCGCGACGAGATGCATCTGAATTGGATCCTTAACAACGAAGAGGGCTGGCAGGACCGATTCCGCTACGGCGCCATCACCGACGACCGCGTCAGCATCGTTTTGGTTGCCGTTGCCCTGCTCGCGCTGTTCGCATCCCTTGCTGTGTGCTTGCGATTCAGGAGCGAGCCGCGATCCCTGGTTGATGCCGGCGCCGAAGAATCGGCTTCACGTGGGCGCGACTTGCTGCGCAGATTGCATCCTGCGGTTGCCGTTCGCCTGAGGGAAGGCGGCGGGCAGACCGATCGCGAGTTCGCCCTGACCATTATGAGCCTATGTGATCGCGAGGTTCTGAGGGTTTCGAGCGCTGCGGCGGAAGGTGCTGCAGCAGAAGGTGAAGCTGCCGATAAGGACCCTATCAAGATCAGCCGTGCTTCATTCGACCACCTTGATGACGAAGCCGATCAGGCAGCTATGGCTATCTTCGATGTGGTTGCCAACGGTCAAGGCGATGTAGTCTTGCCGCTTGCAGCTCATGCCGCGATTGATGGCCCTGCATTTCTTGAGGCTGTTCGCGCGTGGGAAGCCGCTGTCTCGCGCGATTTCAACGTTCAAGAGTTTGTCGACCTTTCTGGTGCCGCTTGGGGTAAGCGCCTTCGTCGCTTCGGCGTCGTGCTCGTCTTCCTTGCACTTGTCACACTTGTGGCTACCACCTGCATCCTTGCCGCAGCGCTGCTTGTCGTCGCGTCCTTTGCCGTATTCGTCGCTTCTGCCGAGACTAAGCGCTTCACGCAGAAGACCGTTGACGACCTTGCGCTTTTCAATGCATACGCCGATGCGCTTGTTGAGAAGGACGAGTTTGATCAGCGAGAGATTCTTGATGCAAGCGTGTTGGGTTTAAGCGTGAACTGTGATGGATCTTGCAACCCCGACGCGGTTGCGGACGCCGTTGAGCGCGCGATCCCGTCGTTCTTCAAGCTTGCTCATCGCAGGCAAAGCCGAATCGCCGCTGCGCTTCGCGATATGCCCGGTCGCTTCAAAAAGAATAAGTCCAAACGATAAAATGCCGTTTCAAGCTGGTGGCTTTCACGCCGCGGGGCTTAGAATGGACGGAGCCGCTGTTTCAGCTGATTAAAGAGCCACCGAATAAGGAGAGCCATATGGCCGAAGAGAAGAGCAACGTCGTTCTTATCGGAATGCCCGGTGCGGGCAAGTCCACGTTGGGCATCGTTCTGGCCAAGATCATGGCCCTGAAATTCGTCGATGCCGACCTGGTTATTCAAGAGCAGATGGACAAAACCCTGCAGACCATCATCGACGCGATGGGTCCCGACGGTTTCATTCAGGTTGAGAACGAGATTTTGTCCGATCTTGAAGCCGAGGAAACCGTTATCGCAACCGGCGGCAGCGCTATTTATTCGGATGAGGCAATGAAGCATCTCTCCGATATCGGCGTCATTGTTTATCTTGAGATCTCTTACGACTCGTTGAAGGGTCGTTTGGGCGACCTGCAGGAGCGCGGTGTCGTCCTGAAGGGCGGCATGGGCATGAGCCTGCGCGAGCTGTACGACGAGCGCAAGCCGCTGTACGAGAAGTACGCTGACATCGTCGTGAACGTCGACGACCTCAACATCACCGCTGCAGCCCGCAAGGTCGCCTGCGCGCTGGATCATTGCGAGGCCTTGGCTTACTAAAGCAAAGGGTTGCTGCGTATTTCGAAACGGGGAGGGCCATATGAAGATAACCATGATGGGAACCGGCCACGCAATGGTGACCGAGAACTACAACACGTGCTTCACCATGCAGAACACTACCGAGCCCGCAGCGGCAAACGTGCCCGAGGGCCAGCTGCCTCCGGTTTTCCTGGCCGACGGCGGCGGCGGCAACACCATTCTTCGCAACTTGAAGCGCGCGGGCATCAAGCCTTCGCAGATCCACGACGTGTTCGTCAGCCATCACCATATCGACCACATGGCGGGAATTCTTTGGGTGGTTCGCGCCATCACCAGTGAGATGTGGCGCGGCTCATACGAGGGTGAAGCGCGCATTTACTCGCATCCCGAGCTTTCCAAGCTGATGGAGGATCTTTGCAAGACGGTTCTGGACAAGCGTCAGGCATGCTTCATCGGCGACAAGCTGAAGTTCGTTCCAGTCGAGGACGGCGACACCGCCGAGATCATCGGTCATCCGGTGACGTTCTTCGATTTGGGCCCCGAAAGCAAGGTTCGCCAATTCGGTTTCCAGATGGTGCTTGAGGACGGTCGCAAGATCTCGATGTTCGGCGACGAGACGTGCCACCCCGCGGGCGAGCCCTATTTGCAGGGCAGCTTCCTGGCATTTCACGAGGCTTTCTGTCTTGATGCCGAGGAGGCAATTTACCACCCGTATCAGATCGGCCATAGCACGGTGAAAACGGCGTGCGAACTTGCGGAGGCTGCGGGCGTGCAGAACTTGGTTCTGTACCATACCGAGGAAAGCCACGGCGCCGATCGACAGCGTCTTTATTTGGAAGAGGGATCGCACTACTTTACGGGCACGCTGCGCGTTCCCAACGATCTGGAGTCGTTCGAGATCTAGAAGCAAGGGCGTGCTTCGGCGCACTATTCAATCAAAAGCCTCAGGCAGTTCGAATTCAACTGCCTGAGGCTTCGTGTTTCTAGGTATTGGCTGCGTGGGCGATGCGGGTCTGCGTGCGGAGTGACGGGCTTACGCGGGTGCGTTGAGGCCACACGTTGGGCGGAAGACTTACGCGAGCGATTCGAGTTGGATGATGTAGCGCCGGGTGAGGTCTGATTGTTCGGCGTCCTTCTTCACCACATAGCCGATGGTGTTCGGTTCTGCGTCGGAGATGGGGATGCAAATAGAGTCGCCGATTGCGGGGGCATCGCTGTCGGTTTCGAGCAAGGGCGCGCAGTAGGTGAAGCAGCCCGACCCCGTTGCGAAGTCGGCTACCGCTTCCGTCATGGGCTCAAAGAACTGGTCGTATAGGGCGTCAGTATTGCCCCCCAAGTCGGACGAGGCAATGCGGATGTCCTTATGGTGCTTCATGCGGAAATAAATATAGTGCTCAAGGTCGAATGTCGGGTACAGCGCCAGCTGAGACATGGTGACCGAGCTGCGGTTGGCCAGTGGCGAGTCTTCGGATGCGAAGGCGTAGGTCTTGGTTTCCAGGATGGGGTGGAATTCGAGGTTGTTTATGGAGATGATCTCGGTTAACGCGCTGCGATTGGTCTGCGAAAGCTGAAGGATGCCGATATCCTTGCGGCCCTCGGCGACGTCTTCGATGATCTGAGGCGCGTTCTCGATGCCTAGGAAGAATAGGTCGTTGCTTTTGGGTGATGCTGCGGCGGTTGCTTTGATTGCTTGGAAACCAACACCGACGGGAACGGTTGAGATTCGTAACGATTCGGCTTCGTCGGCGTGATCGGCAAATACCTCGTCAAGCTGGTCCATGGCGAAGACCACTTTACGGGCGAAATCCAAGAAACGCCCGCCGTTAGGCGTTGCGAATGCACCCTTTCTGCTGCCCTCGAATATGGGGAAGCCGAGCTTCTCTTCGGCCTGCGAAAGAACGCGTGCAAGCGTTCCCTTCGAAACATCGAGCTGACGCGCGGCTTCGGAAATAGAACCCGCCGATTCGATGGCGAGGAAATAGCGCAATTGTTGAACGGTGAGACCGAGCGATTCCGACATAGTTTCGACCTTGTTTGATTTCTGCCCAAATGCAGTTGGGATGACGAGTAAGCAGCGCTTGACGCATGCTTGATGCTTGATTGATTCTAACAGATACGTACGCATAAAGCGCACGAAATCAATCAAACGTTCAGATATAGGAAACTCTTATGGGTATCTTCATCACCTTTATCTCGGAGGCGAGTATGATGAAATCATCGTACGAAAGTATGTAATCGATGTTCGTTCGTATGCAAAGGGCGTACGAGAGCATCGAGGGAGAAAAGGGAGGGAAATATGCTTCGATCGAAAGGCCTGACAGACAAGATGCTGCTTCTGGGCATCGACGGCATGGACCCGCGTTTCGCACGCGTCCTGGTCGATGAGGGCAAGATGCCCAATTTGAAGAAGCTGATGGAGAAGGGCGCCTGCCGCGAGGATCTTCGCATGCTGGGTGCTAACCCCACCATCACGCCGCCGATGTGGGCAACGCTTGCTACGGGTGCATACCCCATGACGCACGGCATCATGGACTACAACCTGTCTGCCGAGAACGACAAGGACGTCACCATCGGCGCATTTAGCTCGCGCTTCCTGAAGGCCGAGCCGCTGTGGAACGTCACCGCTGAAGAGGGCAAGAAGACGCTGGTCATGCACTGGCCCGGCGGCTCGTTCCCTCCGACCACCGATTCCGAGAACCTCACCGTCATCGACGGTTCTTCGCCCGGAGCTTGCTGCGCATGGTCCAGCGTCCGCGACCTCGACATGGTATACGTTGCCAGCACCAAGTGCCCCAAGCCCAACTACCTGCCCATGGCAACCCTGACCTCCGAACTTGAGGGCGACGAGCCCCTGAAGTTTCTTTACCCGCCCGTACACGATGGCATGCCCATGTCCTCCGGTGGCGTCACCCCCGAGGCTAAGGAGCGCTTGAAGGGTTACCAGAAGTGGTACAAGGAGTTCATCGACGTCGAGGGTTACAAGCCCGATCCTTCGTTCGTTGTCGACAACGTTCTTTACGAAGAGGGCAAGGGCCTTATGTGGAACGTCGCCGACTTCCCGACCGGCGTTTCCTTCTCGCCCGTGTGGCCTGCGCATGACTGGGGCTTCGATGTTCCGGCCGACGCCAAGGAATTCCTGATCATCACCTTCTACGGCAAGGTTCAGCGTTTCGGCCTTATCACCAAGGGCGAGTCCGGCGCTTACGACACCGTCGCCATCTACAAGGACAAGCAGACGGCCGAGCCCGTCACCGTTCTGACTGAGGATGCCGGCTTGGTTGGCGTGTACGACGAGGTTCCTTCCAAGGAAGGCCCCGAACCCGTATACCGCAACATGCGCCTGCTCAAGATCGGCGAGGACGGCAACTACGTTCGCATTTGGTCTTCCCGCGGCATGAGCTGCACTGACGACTCCGTCTTCTTCCCCAAGGAGAACTTCGCTGAGATCGTCAAGCGCTTCGGTCCTCCGCAGCCCACCAGCCAGATGTGCGGCAACGACGCCGACCTCATCCTGAAGTGCAACAACGAGCAGTGGATCAAGGCCGCCGAGTGGCAGTCCAACGTCATCCATTACTTCATCGAGGAAAAGGGCACCGAGGTCGTCTTCAGCCACTTCCACAACATCGACCTTCAGAGCCACAACTACATGAAGTACATGAAGAACCGCGAGACCTCTCGTTACGACGAGTCTGAGGTTCGCAAGTTCGCCGAGGCAACCTACAAGGTTACCGACGACTATCTGGGTTCGTTCATGCACCTCATCGACGAGGGTTGGACGCTGGCTATCTTCTCTGATCATGCACTTATTTCCTGCGAGGTTGAGGCTGTGGCCATGGGCGACAACACCGGTGTTTCGCTGGAGCCTCTGCACAAGATGGGTTACACCGTGCTCAAGACCGATGAGAACGGTAAGGAGCTGCCCGAGGTCGACTGGACCAAGACCAAGGCAATCATGACCCGCTCCAACAGCATCTACATCAACGTCAAGGGCCGCGACCCGCACGGCATCGTCGATCCTGCCGACAAGTACGAGCTCGAAGAGCAGATCATCACCGATCTGTACGGCTACAAGCACCCTAAGACCGGTCATCGCATCTTCGACCTGGCTGTCCACAACAAGGAAGCCGTTCTGTTCGGTTTGGGTGGTCCGATGGGTTCCGACATCGTGTTCTTCGTCAACGAGAACTACGCCGAGGACCATGGCGCCGGCTTGTCCACCGCAACCGGTCACAACGACACCTCGCTCGGCCCGATCTTCTGCGTTGCCGGCCCCGGCATCAAGGAAGGCTATCGTACCGACATGCACATCCGCGAGGTCGACCTGGCTCCTACGGCCGCTGTCCTTCTGGGCGTCGACTTCCCGGCTCAGTGCGAGGGTTCGCCCGCGTACGACATCTTCACCGAGCGCGTCTAATAACGTCGCCGCTCTTGGTGGGTGAGCCCATAGAACTAGGCAGCGGACGCGAGTTCGTAGGAACAAGCGGGCCGCGTCGCCCCAAGGGCTTTATCTAGGAACAAACAGGTGAAGCGTCTAGAAAGGCGCTTCACCTGGGATTCCGACTTCAAATCACCATTTCATATTCTGATGAAACAGAGCGAAATAACGCACTGTTTAGATTAGTGCGCTCTTTCGCCCCGATCGAATGGATTCAATAGCATGGATACAACTAAAAAATCGCCCGCGCTGATTCATTACATCATCGTCGCGGCATTCTGTCTGTTCTTCCGTTTTGTGCCGGGCTTTGCTGGCATCACCCCGCTCGGCATGGCCATCTTGGGCTGCTTCATCGGTGCAGTCTACGGTTGGATCACCATTGATATGCTCTGGCCCAGCCTTATGGGCCTGTTCGGCATGGGCCTTACCTCCATCGGCATGGAGAAGGTCGCCGCAACGTGCTTCGGATCGCTGCCTGTTCTTGGCTTGATCCTGTGCATGGGCGTTGTCGGCGTTGCCATGAAAACCGGCGCTTTCGACTGGCTGGTCACCTTGCTTCTGGGCAACAAAACCATGCAGGGCAAGCCTTGGTTCACCATCTGGTTGGTTATGCTCATTGCTTGGCCGTTCGGCGCATTCAACCCCATCATCATGATGGTTGTCTTCGGCGCCTTCATCACCAGCATCCTGAAAGCATGCGGTGTTAAGCATAATGACAAGCTTGCCGTGTTCTGGTACCTTGGCTGCGCTTTCTCCCTGATGCTTGGTCAGATCCTGCTGCCGTTCATGGGCACCGGCCTTACGTTCTACTACAGCTTCATGACCATGTTCCCGAACCTCAGCATGCAGTTCGTGCCCTACATCGTGTTCATGATTCTCATGGGCGTCGCAATGATTTCTGTGTACGTTTTTCTTATCATGAAGATCATCTTCCGCGTTGACGCTGCTCCCGTTGCCAAGTACTGCAACGAGTGCGAGACCCCGAAGTGCAGCCGCGACCAGAAGATCGCTCTTATCTTGTTTGTTGCCTTCCTGGCTATTGTTATTGCAAGTTCCTTGAACTTCGGTCCGGTTTCCGACTTCCTGAAGAAGTTCGGCTTGCTCGGCAGCTGCCTTTCTGTTGCTCTGTTCGTCCCGATTATCAAGTCCGAGAACGGTGGACCGTTGGCCAGCCTCGAAGAGATGTACACCATGTGCAACTGGGGCCAGGTCTTCATGATGGGTCTGATCATGGTTTTCTCCACCTATCTGGGTGGTCAGGATACCGGCATCACCAGTGCCATGGCTATGCTGTTCATGCCATTCATGGGTATGTCTCCGTGGGTTTTCATCGTTATCGCTCTTGTTATCTCGGTCGTTCTCACCAACGTTGCGAACAACATGCTCATCGGCGTTATGGTCATGCCCTTCCTTGTTAACTTCGCAACCCAGGCTGGCATCAGCCCGACGATGATCATCGTCCTTCTGTGGATCATGGTTCAGTTCGCTCTGGCAACCCCTGCTGCTTCGCCGGTTACCGCCGTTGCGATGACTCAGGAGATGGCTGACGCTCAGACCATGACCAAGGCTGCCTTGAAGATCCTCCCTATCATGATCGTCATTGGTCTTGTTGTGGGTGTTGCGATCTCGCAGCTGGTCTTCGGCCTGCTTGGCTAGTAAGCTTTCTCCTTGCAAGTAGAAACCCTCCCCGAGTATTGCTTGCAGCTCTATAGAGGCAGGAGGAACCTCCCGTCCGCCTGCCCAGAAACCCGTCCTCACATGCGAGGACGGGTTTTCTATTTTGGCGAAGTCGTGCTCAGATAAATGCTTTGCTGCGTTGGAATCTTTCGTCGATCTTGTCGTTCCCTAACGCGAAGTAAACGGTTGCCCAGCACGGAAGAAAAGCCACTTGATGCTTGTCGCAAGCACGGCGTAATCTATTTCTAAAGACGGTTTGCCGTGCTCAATGCCCGCGGCTGAAAGGAATCGAGAAAGGCTTGGTTATGGATAAGAAGGAAGAGCTTCTAGATAAATACCAGCACGCAATCATGCTGCATTTTTTCGCAATGGGAAAGCACCGAGGTCTCGTCGGTCGAGCGGGTCGTCCAGTTGACAATCCTTCCAGTGGTCAGGGCCGTGTGTTGGCTTGCCTGAAACTAAAGGACGGCATCGGCATCAAAGATCTCGCGCAGATCTTGGGTATGAGCGCCCCTTCGCTCAACGATCTTTTGACAAAGATGGAATACGGTGGGTTCATCGAGCGTCGCCCGGTTTCCGATGGCGATACAATCTCGCAGGTGTTCCTAACCGATAAGGGCAAAGGCGTGAACCAGAACGATCCTGCGGCGGCAGCTGACCATGCTTCGGTCGACGTCGACCCGCTTGAGGGTTTCTCTGACGAGGAGCTTGAGATCATGGAGGGTTATCTTGATCGTATGATTGCGAACCTCGAGTCGAACGTCGGCATCGAAGAGATCGAAGACCTGCATCGCAAGCACGAGGAGCGCAAGGAATACCTTCATAGGCAGTTCTGTGGTGCCGAGGAAGTGTTTGCCAAGGTTGCGAATGGGCTTTCGTCGGGCCTTCATGCCGGATACGACCTTTACGCAAGCGTCGTCCATGACGACAAGAAAGAGACCAAGAACGGCGGTGACCTTCTATGAGTGATGCCTTCGCAGGCGATTTTGAAAGCGAGCTGATCCTTGCTGAAGAGAAGGGCTTTTCTGCCGCGCTTGAGGCGAAGTCCGTTCAGGGACAATTGCTGAAAGCGGAGGTGCGCGCCCCGCGAGCGGCAAGGAACTGCCCTGGTATCGAGCTGATCGGACACACCATTCGCACGCTAGTGTTCTCGACGGATCTGTACATCATTCGCAACAGCAACGCCGATGCGGTTTTGGCTGCGGCTCCCTTCACCTGCCAGCCCTCCATCACGCAGGCGCTGTTGCAGATTTCCGGCAGGCCGGTGCTGGCGGGTGTTACCGGTGCCACCACGTCGGGCCCTCGTTCGGTGATTCTGGCAATGGAGTCGGAGTCGCAGGGCGTAAGCGCCGTCATCGCGAACATGTCCGCCGACCCTGAGCTTATCAGCAGCATGGCGCGTATGATCGATATCCCCATCGTTGCTACGGTTGGTACGTTCGATGAAACGGTTGCCCTGAAGATCGCTGCAGGCGCGCGAATCATCAACGTCGCCGCTGGCAGGAAGACCGCCGAGGTTGTGGCGAAGGTGCGCGAGGCGTTCCCCGAGATCCCGATCATCGCGACAGCCGGCCCCACCGAGGAGACGGCGCAGGCTGCAATTGATGCGGGCGCCGATGCTCTTTCGTGGACGCCGCCCAGCAGCCAAGAGCTCGAGCGCGAAACCATGCGCAAGAACAGGGAGGCTGTGGGGTTATAGGCCGCGGACGTGAGTTCCTCGGAACGAGCGGGCCGCGCAGCCCAAGGGTTTAGGCCGCGGCCGCTACTCAGACTGTTGTTTTTTATCGAGCGGATCGAGAGATCCGCTCGATTTCTTCTATATAGGTTTCTTGGATAGGCGTGAGCACGTCATTTTTCCCGACTATGTATCCAAAGCGAAACGAATCAGTGGTGGCGATGGGGACAGCCGCTATTCCCATCGCGTTCATTCTTTCCGGTTGGACGTTGCACCAAGTTACAAAACCTTTGAAGGATGCGACTCCTCGAATCAAGTCGGGAAGAGCGACAGCGGCGTCGTATACGGGTATGCCATTGTATATTTCCGCTGGCCCTCGCTCGGGCCAGTCGTCGGGGGAGCTAAGGTTGAAGTATTGGCCAAACTGATACTCGGGGTAAACTTGCAGATCTTCGGGTGAGATCAGATCCCGTTCCGCCAAGGGATGGTCGGTTGGCATCAGGGCGTGAGGCTGGAATTCTCGCATTTTCTGGAAACGCAGCCCAGAATCGGAGACGCTTTTCAGGATTGACGCTTCTGTTGCGCTCCTCATGCTTATGAGTCCCATGTCGGCCGACCCCAGGGAAACCATGCGAATAGTGACGCTTATCGGCTCGACGTCGTATGAACAAGAGAATGCTGAAAACTGAGGAAGCCGGGCAAGATCGCCCAGTGCCCATTGCGCGAATCCGAAGTTTTGCCCAACAACGGCGAAATCGAGATTGGTTTCGGCTCCGTTGCCGAATTTGCTTTCTATCAGGTCCATGCCTTGCACGGCCCGTCTGGCGTATCCAAGAAATTCGATCCCTCGACTAGTTGGGGTCGCGCCCTTTCTTCCGCGATGAAAAACCTTGAATCCTATATGGTCCTCAACTTGCGTGATCGCGATTGAAAGCGTGGCTTGCGAAACATGCAAGTCTTTTGCCGCTTCGGTGAGCGAGCCTTTTTCGGCAGCTTTCATTACGTAGCGTAATTGCTGTACGGTCAGTTTCATCTTGCTTCCCTTTGCGCTTTTCGAATTTGCTCTCTTGCATATAAGTTCATTTTCGGAATTGTCTAAGTTGGGTTCCCGTCATTAAAACATGCAATGTGAACTGGCTTTATCTTTGACTCACGTGCTCTTATCATGATCCGCATCTTAGGATTACCTAAATAAAAAAGCAATCTATTAGGAATCTAAAACAACGGATTAGAAAGAGGGAAGGAAATGGAAGAGACGGCGAAGAGATTCGACGCTAAGTATTATGTCCATTCCGTCATCGGTTTGATTCTGATGTTCGGCATACCGCTGATTCCGCCGATTGAGCCCATTACGCATATCGGCATGCAAATTGGCGGCATCTTCATAGGCTTGGTTTACCTGTGGTCGACTGTTGGGCTGTTCTGGCCGAGCCTCCTTGGCATTGTGGCATTCGCATTTACCGATTACACCGATATGAACGGAATGCTTGCGTGTTTTTCGGGGTATCTGCCCATGCTCATGTTGTTCTGCATGATTTTCTTCGGAGCAATTGGTGACTGTGGTCTGACCCGCTATATCGCTCATTGGTTTTTGAAGCGCAAGATCATCAACGGGCGACCCTCGGTGTTCAATTTCTTGTTCTTCATGGCGATGTTCGCTGTGTCCGCTATTGTTGACCCGCTGATGGCGATGCTTGTTCTGTGGCCGACTATGTACATCATTTTCGAAGAGGTTGGCTATCAGAAAACTGACACGTATTGCAAGATCATGCTCACGGCTTCTTTCGTGGCCGTTACCCTTGGTCAAAGCACGCTGCCTTTCTTCGGTGGCCAGCTGGTCATCTTGGGCGCATTCGAGGTAGCCAGCGGGATTCCTACAAACTACATGGCCTACATCGCGTTTAACGTTGTTACCAGCATTGCAATCCTTGCGGTTGTTACCCTTGTCATCAAGTTCATCCTCCGCCCCGACATGAGCAAGATGGCTGCGATTTCGGTCGAGCAGATCAATAAGGAAGAACTGCCGCCGATGAATATCCAGCAGAAGGCCTACGTGCTGGTGACCATTTTGTTTTTTGTTTTCGCACTCGGCCCTTCGGTTTTGCCTGCGGATTGGGCTATCACCCAGTTCATGAATGACATCAACCTGGTTGGCTTTACCATTCTTGCGCTGGGAGTTCTTGCCCTTATCAAGGTGGACGGAAAGCCGATTTTGGAGCCTGTCCGCATTTGCAAAGAGTACGTGATGTGGGATCTCTATCTTCTAGTAGTCGTGTGCGTGTTCCTTGCTGGCAGTTTGATGGCTCCCGAGACGGGTTTGCGCGAATGGCTTGTCGGCGTGTTGACCCCCGTCTTCAGCGCTGGTGGGCCGCTGTTCTTCAGCGTGGCTCTTATCGTGATCGGCGCGCTGGTCACCAATGTCGCGAACAATGCCATTACCGGTGCCATCCTCATGCAGATCATTGTGGCGATGGGCCCCGTTGTCGGTCTTCAGAACCAGGCTGCTCTTGCCATGACGGTGTGCTTGGCAACATTCATGGCCATTCTCACTCCTGCGGGTTCGCCTTATGCGGCTGTCTTCCATTCGAACAAGGACAAGATCTCGTCTGGCGAGATCTTGAAGTACGGCAGCATCATGATGGTCGCCGGTTTGCTTGTGTATATCGTTATCGGAGTGCCGCTGGCTAACTTAATGTTCTAAATGCTCTAGATAGGTTTTACGGTCGTGTCCGTTCGGGCGCGACCGTTCTTTCTTTGTGGGGCGCTTACTAATTAATCACCTCTTGTTGGTCGCCCGCTTCCAAGTACACTGTTCGTGCGGAAGACGACGAAGGAGGGAACATGCTCGACATCAACGGAGAGGCAAAGCTAAGGCAATACGCCGAAAGCGAGTTTTCTAAGCAGGTGCTGAAGGTTTCGGACAGCGTTTACCACGTGATGGGCTACGGTCACAGCAATTCGATCGTCATCATTGCGGACGAATCGGTCATTCTGATTGATGCCCTGAATTCGCTTGACACTGGTCGGAAGCTGAAAGAAGTGGTTGCGGAGCTTACGGACAAGCCCGTCAAGACGATCATCTTCACGCATTCGCATCCAGATCATCGCGGCGGCAGCGGCGTGTTTCGCGACACGGTAGAAGAAGTGATCGCGTTTGCGCCGGTCAACGAGCCGCTTCAGTTCAGCAACACCATCATGAACGGCCTTGGTGTCAGGACGGTGCGCCAATTCGGCTTTAGTTTGAGCGACGAAGAGTTGATCACGCAGGGCATTGGCATTCGTGAAGACGGCAACGGTTCCGAAGTGTTGCCCGTTACCACGCTGTATGACGAAGATGAGGTTGAGCTGACGATCGACGGCCGCGTCCTGAAATTGGTGCGTGCTCCCGGTGAAACCGACGACCAGATTTTCGTGTGGCTGCAGGACGAAAAGGCGTTGTGCTGCGCCGATAACTATTATGCGTGCTGGCCTAACCTGTACGCTATTCGTGGCAGCAGCTATCGCGACGTGGCCGCATGGATTGACTCGCTGGGGAAGATGCTGGAGTACGACACCGAGTATCTCATGCCCGGTCACACGGGTGCTATTGTTGGAGCGCAGCAGGCTAAGGAAGTGCTGGGCAACTATCGTGCCGCGATAGAGTCCATCCTTCTGCAAACCTTGGATTGCATCGATCGCGGTTTGGGTTTGGACGACACGGTTGCTGCGGTTAAGCTGCCGCAGGAGCTTGCCGATCTGCCGTACTTGGGCGAGTACTACGGAAGCATCGACTGGTCGGTGCGCAGCATCTACCAGGGTTACGTTGGCTGGTTCGACGGCCAGGTTGCCAACCTGCATCCGCTTTCACTTGCCCAGCGAGCAGCCGAGCTTGTTCCGGCGCTTGGTGGAGTTTCCAAGGTTGCGGAGCTGGTTGAAGCCGCGCAATCAGAAGAAAAGTGGCAATGGGCGTTGGAATTGTGTGAGATGGCGCTGTGCATTGAGAACAACGAGGCCATTCGTGCGATGAAGATCAAGTCGCTCTATGAGCTGGCGAAGCTTGAAACCAGCGCTAACGGTAGGCACTACTACCTGGTAACTGCTCATGAAATGGAAGCATAAGGGACCAGAAGCCGCTCGGGAGGGCGGCTTCGTTTTTTTGCTGGGGTGAAACAGAATTTACTGGCATGAAAAAGGAGCGTTGACCTGCGTCGACGCTCCTTTTTTGGACACACTTTCTGTCCGAGTGATTAAATACAGCCGACGAATTTAGGCAAACGAAAAAGGGGCATCGACCTGCGCCGATGCCCCTAATCAGACACGCTTTTTTACCTATAACCCTGGATTAATCGCTTGGCGCAAATAAAAAAGCCGCTCAGAAGAGCGGCTTTCAAAATTCAATGGTGCGGGTGAAAGGACTTGAACCTTCATGGGGTTGCCCCCATACGGACCTGAACCGTACGCGTCTGCCAATTCCGCCACACCCGCGTGGCTTCTTGCTGAAGCGAGTTAGTACTATATCTGAAGCGATTCGTGGATGCAAGCACTTTTTTCGAAAAAATGAGATTCGAGATTTCGGGGTTGGCTGAAGAAGCAACCTCGGCACTGCGAATGAAGGCGCGGCGTTTGCGCTTGCATTCGGATTAGTTGAAAAAACAAGCGCAACGCTGCAGGTGCGAGCGCAGCGTCCTTGCACTTGTTTTTCAGCCTGAGGATTTCTGATTTCGGGAGCTTGGGGAGCCGAGCTCGGGAGCTTTATCCCTCGGGCGCCTTCCTCAAAATAAAAATGCCGACACGAAGCCAGCATTTCTTTCAACGGTTGCGGGCTTGAGGTGCCCGGTTGGTTTGGTGACTACTCGTCCTCGTCATCGTCGTCATCGAAGAAGGTGAAATCGTCATCGTCGTCTTCGACTTCGCCGCGATCTTTGAACGTTTGGCGGGTGCGCCACTCCATAATCACGCACACCAAAACCGAAATCACGAGGCCTGCAAGCACCAGGATGCCCACGCCAGCGAATGACTCGAAGAAAAAGTGGTACAGCGACTCTATGCTCATGACGATCTTCCTAAGTTTTAGATGAGTAATTGCGCCTTCGCGCTCCTGCGATTCTAAACGATTGCGCGCGGAAGTTGGGCGAGACTTGTTCATATTGCAGAGAACCAAACAACCTCGCGGAATGGGTGCGCGTGCGGGTGGAATTGCGCGTCTGCGGCACTTGGCGTGTTTTTGGGCGCATGTGGGCGGTCTGTGCAGGCGCGTTTGTGTTTTCGCCGGAGCTTGGTGGATGGTTCGGCAAGCCCGCGCGCAGGTGCATTCATGCGCTTCTGCGGTCGGCGCCGGCGGATAAAGAGGGCCGTTAGCGAGCGTGCGCCTGAAGTCTGCGGGGCTTTGCGGTACTATAAACGGCTATTGGTGAAGCAAATGCGTCGCGAAGGGAAAGGTTGGTGGGTTTTGAAGAGGCTGGGCGGTGAGATTGAAGCATCGAACCCCCGCAAGCGGGTGAAGCTTGCGCCAGCGGCCGCGTCGCTCGTGACGTTTTCTTTCGCGCTTTTGTTTTCAAGCTCGCTGTTGTATGCGGCGCTCTTCCCAGGCTTTTCCGCGCCGAGCTCGTATGCGTCTTTCCACGTCGAGAAGAGCAGCTCCGCATCGCCCGAGGGCATTATTCGCGCGCTCGTCGGCGACGGTTCGAGCGAAGCTTCTTCTTCCGATGGGAACGAGCTCTCTTCTGACGTTTCGGCATCTTCTGCGCTTACGTTCTCGAGCTTTTTCGCTTCCGCGATCCAATCGACCGAGGCGACCGTTTCGAAAAACGAATCCGTCAACTCGCAGGACCATTCATCGGACAATTCTTCTTCGGGCGATGCGTCGGGCGGCTCTGACCAATCGGGCCCTTCGGGCGGAAGCCCTGCTGGCTCAGGCGGTTCGGGCGGCACCGCTTCCAACGGTTCGGGCGGCGCTGCGACGGCGTCGGGCCTTACGGCGGCCGAAGAAAATGAATTCCACGCGTTTCTCGTGGACCGGTTCAATCAATGCGTGCAGCTTTCTGGCAGCCTGCGTGAATCTGCGGGGCATTTGAGCTACGACGTGGACTTGGGGTATTTCGGCGATGCCGCGCAATGGTATTCCGACATGCTTGTCTATGACAACTCGATCGACTCCATGAAGGCGGCGCTCAACATGAAGGTTGCCGTGGCCGAGCGTTCACGTTACTACCGCTTTTGGGAAGAAATTGAATATATGGTGAACGACTTGGGCACTATGTCGGTCGCGCTCGTAGGCCAGGGGGGGGCCGCGAAGCAATCGGGCTCGGCGAGCGCCGTGGATATCTCTGGGC
>CAKTWD010000028.1 GCA_934630485.1 uncultured Eggerthellaceae bacterium
AGTTCCTGGGCCAGAACTTCCACGTTGCCACGCAGTTGACCGGTCTGCCTGGCGCGTACGTGAAGATGGAGGACACCGTCCGTTCCTTCGCTGCCATCATCGACGGCGAGTGCGACGAGATTCCCGAGCAGTGCTTCCGTATGACCGGCTCCATCGACGATGTGTACGCCGCATACGAGGCCATGAAGAAGGACGAAGCCAATGCCTAAGTATCGTTGCGTAGTGGCTATCCCAACGCGGGAGCTGTTTTCCGGCGAGATCGATTACGCCAACATTCCCGGTTCTATCGGCTACATGGGCGTTCTCAGCAACCATGAGAACTTCGTGGGCCTGAACCGCACGGGCAAGTTGACGCTTTGGCTCGACCCGGATGGAAATGAGCGCAAGGAATTCCTCATTTCCGGCGGCTTCACTCAGGTGCTCAACAACCACCTGTCCGTTCTTCCGCGTTTCGGTTGCACGTTGGATAGCATCGACGTCGACGAGGTTCAGGCCAAGATCGAGGCCCTCAAGGCCGACATCGCAGAGGCTGAAGCTAAGGAAAGCGGCGAGCTCGAGGACCCTTTCTTCGAGACCTCCCTGCAGACCATGAAGCTTTGCCTTGGTTGGTACGAGACTAAGGTCAAGGCCAAGACCGAGGGCGTTATCCAATAGCTTCTACGGGGATACCGCAATTCATTACGAGGCACAACGCAAGTTGTGCCTCGTTTTTTTATGCCCTCGTTGGTTCGGGGCTTGGGTTTGGGGATTCTAGGACGGGGTTATAAGACAAACGGTATGTCCTAGACAGGGGCGTCGGAAGGATCGCTGGTTGCGGGCGTTTCGAATTCAGCACGAGCCGCATCCTCTTCGGGAGCTGGTTCGGGTTTCGGGTCGAAAGCGTCAGGTGCGATCTCGGCGTCAGGGTTGGTGACAACATTAGCGTCGATTTCGGGGCAGTTGCGGAAGGCACGTACGTCGACAAATTCGACGTTGTCGGTAAGATTAACCGCTTGAAGCGATTTGCAGCCCATGAAGGTTTCCTCTTCGATCGAGCGAACAGATTCGGGCAGGGTGATCTCGGAAAGTTTCGTGCAATCTTTGAACGCGCGCTGCCCGATCCACATTAGGTCATTCGGTAGCTTGATTCGCCTAAGTTCGGGACAGTTTCCGAAGGCATCGTTGCCGATCTCGGAAACGCTTTCGGACAAATTCATGGTGTCGATGCTCAGGCAATCCTGGAAGACGCCGTCTTCGATCGCCGTGATTCCTGCGGGTAACTGCACATCCTTCAGATCGACGCAGTGCCTGAAGCACTGCATGCCGATGGACTGCAGCGTGCTTGGAAGATCGACATGCGCAAGGCGCCTGCACCGGATGAAAACGCGTTCGGGAAGCTCGGTCACGCCTTCGGGGATGATCGCTGCTTCAAGGCGCCAACAGCCGCGGAACACTTCTTTTTCGATGACGCGCACGGTGGAAGGGATGCTGACGCGAACCAGGTTCGTGCAGCCTGAAAACGCACGCGCGCGAATCTCGGTGACGCCTTCGGGAAGGATGACCTCCTTCAGTCGGCGTTTGTTCATGAATGCCTCTTCGCCGATGACGCTTATGCCTTCGGGCACCACAACGCATTCGTCTTCGTCGTCAACGCATTCGTCAAGTGAGATCCTGAACTCTGCCATGGTCGTCCTCTCTTTCGTTATAGGGAAGGCTACCACATGTTCAAAAACTCCACTGTATGTTCGTGTCGTAATCTGTTGGACGCTGATAAGATTGATGGGTTCAATACGTTAAAGACAAGCAAGATTCGACTCGGTACTAAGGCGGAACAGCATGGCATTTGTTCATCTGCATAATCATACGGAGTACTCCCTGCTTGACGGCATGACGCACGTCAAAGACATGGTGAAACGAGCGGCTGAGCTGGGCATGCCCGCCGTTGCCATCACCGATCACGGCGTCATGTCGGGCGTGCCCGAGTTGTGTGAGGCGTGCGAGCAGGTCGAGAAGGAAACGGGCAAGCATGTCAAGCCCATCTATGGCTGTGAGGTTTATTTCACCACCGACGACGAGCTTCGTCGCGACGGGAAACCAAAGCTCTACCACTTGCTTCTTCTGGCGAAGACCAACGAGGGTTACCACAACCTTTTGAAACTGGTCAGCGAATCGCACGTGGACAACTTCTACTACAAGCCCCGTACTACATATGCAATGCTGCAGAAGTACGGCAAGGGCATCATCGGCTCGTCGGCTTGCATCGCGGGCATCATCCCGAAGTATCTGGACAACCGAGATTTCGACGGCGCAGTTGAATGGGCGCGCAAACTTGCGGCTTGCTTTGACGACGGCGACTTCTACATCGAGCTTCAGAACCAGAACATCATGACCGACGGCGGCCTTACGCAGACCCAGCTCAATCACGAGCTCAATCGCGTGGCCCAGACTATCGGCGCGAAAACCATCGCCACCAACGACTTTCATTACCTTGTTCGCGAAGATGCTCAAGCGCACGACGTCCTGCTGTGCATCGGCACCGGTTCGAAGGTGAACGAAGAGAAGCGCATGCGCTTCCCGAACGACGAGTTCTATATGAAGACCGAGGACGAGATGCGCGAGGCCTTCAGGGACTTCCCCGAAGCATGCGACAACACCGTCGAGTTGGCAGAGAAGTGCAACGTCGAGCTTGAACGCGACGAGATTTTGCCGCGCTTCCCGTTACCCGAGGGCTACACCGAGGAGATGCTGTTCCGCGAGGAATGCGAGAAAGGCCTCGAGCATCGTTACGGCCCCGATTGGCGCAACGTCACCATCGCCGACAACACCGGCAAAGAGAAGTCGGTCAAAGAGCAGTACGAATACGAAGCGAACATCATCGTCCAGCAGGGCTTCCCGGCATACTTCCTGATCGTTCAGGAATACATCCGCTGGGCGCGCGAGCATGGCATCGGTGTTGGCCCGGGCCGTGGTTCGGCTGCTGGTTCGTTGTGCACGTACGCCATGGGCATCACCGACCTCGACCCCATCAAGAACGGTCTGATGTTCGAACGCTTCTTGAACCCCGAACGCGTGGAGATGCCCGATATCGACGTCGACTTCGACGACCAACATCGTCAGGACGTCATCGAGCACATTCGCGAGTTCTATGGCGAAGACCATGTTGCAGGCGTTATCACCTTCGGCAAACTGCAGGCAAAGAACGCCATTCGTGACGCAGCGCGCGTGCTTGATTATCCCTACGGCGTGGGCGACCGTATCTGCAAGATGGTCGGCGACGAGCTGGGCATCACCATTGACAAGGCGCTCTCCGAGAACGCCGACCTGAAGAAGGCATACGATACCGAGGAAGACGTCAGGCGCGTTATCGACGCCGCATTGGGCATCGAGGGTCACCTGCGTGGTGAAGGCGTTCATGCATGCGCCACCATCATCTGCCGCGACCCGATGAGCGACCACGTTGCCATGAAGCGCGATACCAAGGGCGGTGGCATCATCACGCAGTACGACGGCCACTACACGCCTACGCTGGGCCTTTTGAAGATGGACTTCCTGGGTCTGCGTACGCTGGGCGTGCTTTCGCGCGCGTGTTTGAACATCGAGGAGACCACGGGCGCGCATATCGTGCCCGAGGAAATCCCCATTGAAGACGATCGCGCTTTCGCGCTGATGCGCGGCGAGCTTCGCAACCGCGGTCAGGTCATGAACATGGACGGCCTGTTCCAGGTTGAGGGCGGCCTATATGTCAGTCTGTTCGCTCAGATTCCGCCGCAGCGATTTTCGGACGTCGTCGCTTCGATCGCGCTTAATCGTCCGGGCCCGTTGGAATCCGGCATGGTTGAGGACTACGTCAAGGTTGTTCAAGGTAAAACGCCTGTTCACTATTACGACGAGCGTCTTCGCCCCGTTCTTGAGGAGACGTATGGCACTATGGTCTACCAAGAGCAGATCATGCAGGTGTCCATGGTCATGAGCGGCTTTTCGGCCGGTAAGGCAGATAAGCTGCGCAAGGCAATGGGTAAGAAGAAACTCGATATCATGCGCCTGCTTCAGGACGACTGGAACAACGGCGCGGTCGAGAACGGATACTCGCTTGAGATCGCCAAGGAAATTTGGAACGACGCCGAGAAATTCGCAAAGTACGCATTCAATAAGTCGCACTCGGCTGCGTATGCCCTGTTGGTCATGCGCACGGCATACCTGAAAGCACATTACCCGGCGGAATACATGTCGGCGGTTCTTTCCAGTTACATGGGCGCAACCGACAAGCTGGTCCGCTATATCGCAAGCTGCACGAAGTCGGGCATCAAGGTTTTGCCGCCCGACGTCAATTCGTCGAAGGCCGAGTTCACGCCTATTAATGGTGACATCCGCTTCGGTCTGGTTGGCGTGCGCGGCGTTGGCCAGGCGGTTGCCGACGCCATCATCGCCGAGCGCGAGGCCAACGGCCCGTATACGTCGCTGCATGATTTCGTGAACCGCCTGGATGCCAAGTGCTATAACCGTAAGACGCTCGAAGCCCTTATCAAGGGCGGTGCGTTCGACTCGACGGGGTACACGCGCAAGCAGCTGATGTATTTCGTGGACGAGACCCCGCTTCTTGAAGGCGCCGCGAAACGTCAGCGCGACCGCGACAAGGGCCAGGTCAGCATGTTCGACATGTTCGCTGACGATGACGATTCGGGTTTCGAGGAAGAGGTTCCGGCTCCTGACGGGGTCGAATGGCCCAAGCGCCAGCTTCTTGCCTTCGAGAAGGAGATCATGAAGATCTACGTCTCGGACCATCCGCTTCGTCCGTACGAAGGCTTCATCGCGGGCTTGACCAAGTACTCGATCGGCGACTTGGCCGACCGTGACCGCGACATCAAGAGCGCCACGTTCGTGGGCATGATCTCGGGTGTTGTTACCAAGCCCACCAAGCGCGGCACGCGCATGGCTACGTTCACGCTTGAGGACACGACGGGCTCGGTGGAGTGCATCACCTTCAAATACGACGACTTCAGCGAGTGCATCGCCGAGGACGAAGTGGTCAAGGTGAAGGGCAAGTTCGAACACGGCGAGCGCGGCAACCAGATCATCGCGTACGAAATCGAGCGCGTTGAGTTAACCGAAGAGGACGCGCGCCCATCGAACCTTGAGCTTCGCGTGCCCGCATGCGAGTTCAGCCAGACGCGCATTCAGCAGCTGAACCGCATCCTTCAATCATACCCCGGGCGCGATTGCGTGGTGTTGTTCGTGCAGCAAAGCGACGGACGCAAGTTCCGCGCCGAGCTGCCCGTGAGCGTTGACTCGCGCAATTCCATCATGCGTTCCGAGATTCAAGACTTGTTCGGGCATCCGGTGTGGTAGCCATGAGCACGGAAGACAACATGATCAATGCCGCCGCAGGTGATGAGCTTTGCACCTTGTCCCTTACCGTGGGATATCGCGGCGCGTCGTTTTCGGGATACGCCAAGCAACCGGGGCAGCTTACCGTTCAGGGCGAGCTTGAACACGCCCTTGAACTGGTGTTTCGTCATCCGATCGAAACCACGTGCGCCGGCCGCACTGATGCTGGCGTTCATGCGCGTGGACAGGTGGTCAGTTTCGCTGTTCCCGCGTCCGACCTTAACGGTCGCGAGCTTAGGCGCGTGCGCCGTTCGCTGAACGCGCTCACGCACGATGACGTGGTTGTGCATGACGTGCAGGAACGTCCTTTGGGTTTTTCCGCGCGTTTCGATGCGGTTTCTCGCGAGTACCGCTACTTCATCGCGCAGGGCGACATGCCGCCGGTGTTCTCGCGCGATTTCGCTTGGTATGTTCCCGGCGAGCTTGACGTGAATGCCATGAATGAGGCGGCGCAGCAGCTTACCGGCGAGCATGATTTCAAAAGCTTCTGCAAGGCCGTTTCGGCCGAGGGAAAGCCGACGCATCGTTTCGTCAGCGAGATCTCGTTTTCAACCGACCGTGCATTCGGCGAAGACCTGCTGGTCATGCGTATTATCGGCAATGCCTTCCTGCATTCGATGGTTCGCTCGATCATGGGATCGTTGGTTATGGTCGGCCGCGGGCAGCGTGATGCGGCGTGGATCTCCTCGGCGCTTGCAGCCTGTGACAGGCGTGCGGCGGGGGAGTGCGCGCCGGCATGCGGTTTGGTGTTCTGGAACGTCGACTACGACGGCGAAAGGTTTTGGACCGGGAGCAACGATGAATCGTAGCGACAGATACCGTGAGCGTCGCTGTCGGATATCCGCAGAAAGCGTCCGGCTGCGCGGCGAGATCGGCTACTCCGATCTTGTGCTTCAGGACAGAGGCTCATGTGACGATCGGCTTCAGCGTTCGGCGGCGACGTTTCGCCTGCTTCATGAAAGCGACGACGCGCGTTTCTGTCTGTTCGAAACCGAAGACGCCCATCTTAATGCTGTGAATGCTGCGCATTTGGCTTAGAGGGGCGCCGACACGACGCGTCGTGGGATATCATTTTCAGAATCCGATGAATTATTCGACGTAATCGAAGAATCGAACCAAATCGTTCCAAGGAGAAGCGCATGTGCGGCATCTGCGGATTCACTCAAGCAACTGAACAAGACATGCCCACGTTGAAGGCCATGTGTGACATCATCGCGCACCGCGGCCCCGACGGCGAGGGTCAATACATCGACGACGGCATCGCCTTGGGCCACCGTCGCTTGTCCCTGATCGACCTTGAAGGCGGAAGCCAGCCCATGGTTCGCTCCACCGGCCAGCATGACGCGCAGATCACGTCCCCGTCGCGCGATGCGAACGGCAACCCCTGCGGTTCGCCTGCCGAAATGGACGCGAAAGGCGACTTCGTTATCGTCTTCAACGGCGAGATTTACAACTATCGCGATCTGCGCGCGCAGCTCGAAGCCGAAGGATGGACGTTCAAGAAGAACTCCGACACCGAGGTTTTGCTTGTGGCGTACCTTGCATGGGGCGAGGACATGCTCGACAAGCTGCGCGGCATGTTCGCCTTCGCCATTTGGGATCGCGCCAAGCACGAGCTGTTCTGCGCGCGCGACTTCTTCGGCATCAAGCCCTTCTACTACACCGTTATCGACGGCCAGTTCATCTTCGCCTCCGAGATCAAGAGCATTCTCGAGCATCCCGCGTACCATCGTGAGCTGAACCGGGAGGCGCTGGCGCAGTACTTGTGCTTCCAGTTCTCGGCTCTTGAGGAAACGTTCTTCAAGGGCATCTTCAAGCTGCAACAGGGCTTCTGCATGCGCGTTCACGCCGACGGCAGCATCGAGAAGCGCCGTTACTGGCAGCCCACCTATCACTTCGACGAGGAGCGCACCGAGGGCGAGACCGCCGACGCCATCGACGCCGCTATGCGCGAGTCGGTTCGCTATCACAACGTAGCCGACGTCGAGGTCGGCAGCTTCCTTTCCAGCGGCATCGATTCCAGCTACATGGCCGCCTGCCTTACGCGCGAGAATCCCGACATCCACACGTTCACGGTTGGCTTCTCGCTGTACGAAGGCGAGCGCGACGAGATCTCGTGGGCGCGCGAACTTGCCGATCAGCTGGGCATTCAAAACGACTACAAGCACATTCAGGAAGACGAGTACTGGGAAAGCCTGAAGCGCGTTCAGTGGCATATGGACGAGCCTTCCGCCGACCCCAGCGCTGTTTCCCTGTACTTTGTCGACCAGATCGCCGCCAAGAAGGTCAAGGCGGTCCTTTCCGGTGAGGGCGCCGACGAGTTCTTCGGCGGCTACAAGATCTATCAAACCCCGTTTGCCAATGCGAAGCTCGATTGGGCGCCGAAGGGCCTGCTGAAGGGCGCTTCGAAGGTTGCCCGCAAGTTGGGCGTCCGTGGCGCGAACTACCTTGAGCGCGCAAGCCAGCGCGTCGAGGACTGGTACTACACCAACGCGAACGGCGTGGCGTTCTCGCCGGCCGAGCGCGACCGCATCATGCGCGACGTTCCCGAGAGCACGCCCACGCCGCAGGAGCTGTGCGCGCCTGTGTACGCTGAAGTTGCCGATCTGGACGAAACCACGCGCATGCAGTACGTCGACCTGTGGTTCTGGCTGGTGGGCGACATCCTGTTGAAAACCGACAAGATGTCGATGGCCCATTCGCTGGAAAGCCGCGTGCCGTTCTTGGACAAGAAGGTGTTCGAGCTTTCGGCCACCATCCCCACGTCTCAGAAGGTCAGCGAAGAGCAAACCAAGCTGACGCTCCGTCAGGCGTCCGAGCGCGCCATCCCGCGCGATTGGGCTCAGAAGGAGAAGCTCGGTTTCCCAACCCCGGTGGTGGCATGGCTTCGCGAGGACAAGTACTACACGCAGGTCAAGCGCGCGTTCACCAGCACCGAGGCAATGGAGTTCTTCGACGTGAAAGAGCTGCTGGCTCTTCTTGACCAGCACAAGTCGGGTGCGAAGGACAACAGCCGCAAGATTTGGATCATCTACATGTTCCTGATGTGGTACCGCATCTACTTTATCGACTGCACAGTCCCGGAAAAACCCGTTGCCCGCTAACGTGACGCACGGAGTGCGTCCTGTTTTCCACCTGCGAAGTGGTAGGATAGGGCGCGATTGAATTCTAGTGAAACAACGAAGAGGAGCACCATGGCCCTTTCGATAGGCATCGTCGGCCTTCCGAACGTCGGTAAGTCCACCCTGTTCAACGCGCTGACGAAAAACAACGCCCTTGCCGCGAACTACCCGTTCGCCACCATCGAGCCCAACGTGGGCGTCGTTCCCGTTCCCGACAAGCGCCTTGACGAGCTTGCGAAGATCGACCACCCGCAGCAAATCGTGCCCGCCACGGTCGAGTTCGTCGACATCGCCGGTTTGGTTGCCGGCGCTTCCAAGGGCGAGGGCCTGGGCAACCAGTTTTTGGCCAACATCCGTGAGACCAACGCCATCTGCGAGGTCGTCCGCTACTTCAACGACCCCGACGTCGTGCACGTCGACGGCCGCGTGAACCCCTCCAGCGACGTCGAGACCATCAAGACCGAGCTGATCCTTGCCGACATGGGCACCATCGAGAAGGCGCTGCCCCGCCTCGAGAAGGACGCTCGTCGTGACAAGGCCGCAGCCGCCAAGTTCGAGGCCGCCAAGAAGGCCTACGACGGCCTGAACGAGGGTCATCGCGTTCGCACCCTTGGCCTTTCCGAGGAAGAACTCGATGCTCTGTACGACCTGCACCTGCTGACGGTCAAGCCCATCCTGTACGTCGCCAACGTCGACGAGGATCAAGTGAACGCCGACTTTGCCGAGATCGACGGTTGCACGCCCGTGCCCATCAGCGCGAAGGTCGAGGCCGACTTGGCCGAGCTTGATGACGAAGAGGCCCAGATGTTCCTTGAGGAGCTTGGCCTGAAGGAAAGCGGCCTGGCCCGCTTGGCTCGCGAGGCGTACCACCTGCTGGGTCTGCAGTCGTACTTCACGTCGGGCGAGAAGGAGACGAAGGCCTGGACCATCCCCATCGGCGCGAAGGCGCCTCAGGCCGCCGGCGTCATCCACTCCGACTTCGAGCGCGGCTTCATCAAGGCCGAGACGGCGTCGTTCGAGGATTACGTCGCGCTGGGCGGCGAGAAGGGCTGCCGCGATGCCGGCAAGCTTCGTCAGGAAGGCAAGGAGTACGTGGTGCAGGACGGCGACGTCATGCACTTCAAGTTCAACGTGTAATCTTGATTTGAGCGATTCCGAGCTTTCTAACTGGGGTTTCGGGCTAATGATTTGAACGTTTGAGCTGCTGCGTCGGTTGGCGCGGCAGCTCTTTGTTTTCGGGCATATGCCGTTGGCGTGAGATCGATTTCTTTCACCAAGAAGAGGCCCGCGCGAACTTTGGAGGCGGGTAAAATAGATCGGTACGATCATCCCACCGATCCAACAGGACAAAGGAGCCAGACGTGCTGACTGATATCGAGATCGCCCAAGCGGCAACCCCGAAGCGAATCGACGAAATCGCCGAGAAGATCGGTATCCCCGATTCCTACCTCGAGATGTATGGCAAGTACAAGGCAAAGGTCGACTACAACTACCTTCGCGATCATGAATCCAAGCCCGGCAAGCTGGTTTTGGTCACGGCCATCAATCCCACTGCCGCAGGCGAGGGTAAGACCACAACCACCGTCGGTTTGGGCGACGCTCTTGCCAAGCAGGGCAAGAAGACCGTCATCGCTTTGCGCGAGCCTTCGCTCGGTCCTGTTTTCGGCATCAAGGGCGGTGCCGCTGGCGGCGGATATGCTCAGGTCGTCCCCATGGAAGACATCAACCTTCACTTCACGGGCGACTTCCATGCCATCAGCGCAGCGAACAACCTGCTGGCCGCCATGCTTGATGCCCATATCCACAACGGCAACGAGCTGAACATCGATGTTCGTCGCATCACCTGGAAGCGCGTCGTCGACATGAACGACCGTGCCCTTCGCCAGATCGTCGTCGGCCTTGGCGGCAAGGCGAACGGCTTCCCGCGCGAGGACGGGTTCGATATCACCGTCGCCAGCGAGGTCATGGCCGTGTTCTGCCTCGCTTCCGACATCAACGACCTGAAGGCCCGCCTGGCCCGCATGGTCGTCGCTTACACCCGCGACGACAAGCCCGTCACCGCCGGCGACCTGCATGCCGAAGGCGCCATGGCGGCCCTTCTGAAGGACGCTCTGAAGCCGAATCTGGTGCAGACTCTTGAGGGCACGCCTGCGTTCATTCATGGCGGCCCCTTCGCCAACATCGCTCACGGCTGCAACTCCGTCACTGCAACGCGCATGGCAATGGCCCTGGGCGACTACGCCATCACCGAGGCTGGCTTCGGTGCCGACCTGGGTGCCGAGAAGTTCCTGGACATCAAGTGCCGCTATGCTGGCCTCAAGCCCGATGCTGTGGTCGTCGTTGCCACCGTCCGCGCTCTTAAGAATCACGGCGGCGTGGCCAAGGAAGACCTCAATGCCGAGAACCTCGAGGCTCTTGAGGCTGGCCTGCCCAACCTTCTGCAGCATGTCGAGAACATCACGAAGGTGTACAAGCTTCCGTGCGTCGTCGCCATCAACCGTTTCCCCACCGACACGCAGGCCGAGCTCGACTTGGTTGCGGCCAAGTGCAAGGAGCTCGGCGTGAACGTCGCGCTTTCCGAGGTTTGGGCTCGCGGCGGCGAGGGTGGCCAGGAACTTGCCGACGAGGTCGTTCGCCTGTGCGAGCAGCCTAACGATTTCGAGTTCGCCTACGAGCTCGATCAGCCCATTGCCAAGAAGATCGAGGACATCGCCAAACGCGTGTACCATGCCGACGGCGTCGACTTCGACCCGAAGGTCGCCAAGGAGATGAAGCACCTCGAGGAGCTCGGCTTCGGCAACCTTCCCGTTTGCATGGCGAAGACCCAGTACAGCTTCTCGGATGACGGCAGCAAGCTGGGTGCGCCGAGGGGCTTCCGCATTACCGTTCGCGACATCAAGGTCAGTGCCGGCGCTGGCTTCATCGTCGCATTGACTGGCTCGATCATGACCATGCCCGGCCTTGGCAAAGCGCCTGCGGCTATGCGCATCGACGTGGACGAGACCGGAAAGATCTCGGGGTTGTTCTAAGAAAATGGACAAACAGTTCATCGAAGAGCTGGCAAGCGCCGCGCCCACACCGGGTGGCGGCGCTGCTTGCGCATATGTGGGCGTTCTCTCCACGTGCCTGACCTCGATGGTCGGCAACCTTACCGTGGGGAAGGAGCGCTATAAGAACGTCGAGGCCGAGGCCCGCGAAAGGCTTGTGCGGCTCGAGGCTATGCGTGCCCGCCTAGCCGAGCTGGTGCGCGCCGACGAGGAGGCGTTCGCCCCGCTGGCGGCCGCTTACCGTATGCCGCGCGGCACCGATGAAGAGCGCGCTGCACGCGAAGCAGCCGTTCAAAATGCCCTGTACGGCGCCAGCGAGGTGCCGCTTGAAATCATGGAGACCATCCTTGAAGCGCTTGGTGCGGCCAAGTTCTTCGCCTACAATGGCAACCGCAGTGCGCTTTCCGATATCGGCGCCGCAGCCACGTTCGCACGTGCGGCTGCCCATGGCGTTCGCCTGACCGTCGTCGCGAACATCTCGTCCATGAAAGACGAGCAGCGGGCGCGCGTCTATCGTCAGCGCATGAGCTCCCTGCTTGCCGACATCGACCAGCAGGCTGATTTCGTGGAAAGCTATGTGCTTGACTATCTAAGCTGATCAAGCCAATAAAACAGGAGGGTTCCCGTGGCAGATCTTTTGCTGGGAAAGCCGGTTGCCGACGCTATGGCGGCCGACATCGTCGCGCGCGCCAAGGCGTTGACGGCATCGGGCAAGCAGCCCACTTTGGCCATCGTTCGTGTGGGCGAGCGCCCCGACGACCTTACCTACGAACGCTCTGCCATGAAGCGCGCCGATGCGTGCGGCATTGCCGTCAAGCAGTTCGTGCTTCCCGCAGACGCCTCAACCGACGACGTGCTTGCAGCCGTTGCCACGGTGAACTCCGATGACTCCATCCATGGTTGCCTGCTGTTCCGTCCTCTTCCCGAAGGCATCGACGAGCAGACTGTTTGCAACGCGCTCGACCCTGCGAAAGACATCGACGGCATCACGCGCGGCTCCCTTGCCACGCTGCTTGCCGGCGCGGGCGAGGGCTTTGCGCCCTGTACGGCCGCGGCATGCATCGACATCCTCGATCATTACGGCATCAATCCTCAGGGCAAGAAGGCCGTCGTCCTTGGCCGCAGCTTGGTTATCGGCAAGCCGGTGGCCCTTATGCTCCTTGCGCGCAACGCAACGGTCACCGTGTGCCATTCCCGCACGCAAGACCTGGCAAGCGCTGTCCGCAATGCCGACATCGTGGTTTGTGCCACGGGCCGCGCCCGCGCTTACGGGGCCGATCTGTTCGCCCCGGGTCAGACCGTTCTTGACGTGGGCATCAACTTCGATGACGAGGGCAACTTGTGCGGCGACGCCGACTTCGACGCCGTCGAGTCCGTCGTTTCCGCCATCACCCCTGTTCCGCGCGGCGTCGGGTCGGTCACGACCGTCGCTATGCTGCGTAACGTGGTCATCGCGGCCGAGCGTCGCTAGCTAAAGCACCGGGAGGCAACCGTGAGGTTCGAGTCGAATTCCGTCGAGGACACCAAGCGCATCGCCGCCGCTTTGGCGCAGTGCGTGCAGCCTGGTGACATTGTCATGCTCACCGGCGATCTTGGTGCGGGAAAAACCCAGTTCGCGCAAGGCTTCGGTGAGGCTTTGGACATCGATGAGCCCATCGTGAGCCCAACGTTCAACATAGTTCTTACCTACCCGCAGGGCCGCGTTCCTTTGTACCATTTCGACCTGTACCGCCTCGATTCGGAAGACCAGCTTGAAGATATCGGCTTCTACGAGCTGGTCGAGGGCGACGGCGTTTCTTTGGTCGAATGGGGCGAGCGTTTCCCCGATGCGTTCCCCGACGACTGCCTGCATGTTTTCATCATCGCTCCCGAAGAGGGGAGACGCGTCGTGATGGTGGAGCCTACGGGTTCCCGCTCCGACGAGATCGCCCATTGTTGGGCGCAGGCGCTTGGGGCTGACAAGTAGCCTTCTTGCGCAAACGCCCGCCTGTCGGGCGCGGCGCGTTATAATCATCGGCGCAAACAAGGTTCACGGCGATTCGTTGAGTTGCCGTCATTCAGTGACGCTTAAGCGAAGAAAGAGCTTCTGATGGTTTCAAGTGCCGAGATGTTGGAAAACCAATCAACCGATCGCGATCTGGTGCTTGCGTTCGACACCGCGAACGAAATTGTGGCAATCGGCGTTGGCCGTCTTGTTCCTGACGGGCGCTCCGTCGAAATCGTGGCCACGTTCGAGGTGCAGGCGCGCCGCGCGTCCAATACGCGTTTGCTGCCCGAGATCGATGCTCTTCTTAAGGAGCACGGTTTCGCGCGCGATCGCATCGCGTGCGTGGCTGTAGGCCGCGGCCCGGGTTCGTTCACGGGCGTGCGCATCGCCATGGCCACGGCAAAGGGCGTCGCATCGGCATTGGACGTGGGCCTGATCGGAGTTTCCACGCTCGATGCCGTTGCTTGGAACGCTTGGGCCAAGGGCGTTCGCGGCCGCGCTTTGGTGGTGGCCGACGCCATGCGCCACGAGGTGTACCCCGTGCGCTATCTCGTTGACGATGCGGGCGCTCATCGAACCGAACCCGATTCGGTGGTGAAGGCCGCTGCGGCTGTGGAGTCGCTTTCGGGCGATGTTGCCGAAATCGTCGACGGTGCGCAGCTCCAAATCATGGGCGACGCCCTTTCGAAGTATGCTGACGTCTTTCAGCGATGCGGTGCCATTCTTGATGAGGCGTTTTGGTCGGTTACGGGCCGTGGCCTGCTTCTTGCGCTGCAGGAGTCGTGGCGCGCGGGCGAGTGCGATCCATTCGACGCTAAAAGGCACGACCCGGCGTTCGCGTTGCCGGTGTACACGCGTCTTTCCGACGCAGAGGAAAACGAGCGCGTCCGCCTTTCGAAGGACGACCCGCGCAATCTGGTGACGGGCGTTCAGGATATCGAGTCTGACCAGGTGCTGTACCGTCCGCTTGATGCGGCGCACGTCGCCGACGTCGCGAAGCTCGAGGCTCAAGTCATGGAGGGTGCTCCGTGGACCGAGAAGACCATCTCCGACGAGCTTGCCGCTGCCGGTTACCTGTGGTGGGCGGCTTTCTCGCGCGACGAAGAGGGCTCCGCCAAGCTTGTCGCATACGTTGGCGGTTTGGTTGCCGGCGACGTGCTTGAGGTGCTTCGTGTGGGCACCGATCCCGAATGGCGCCGACGCGGCATCGCGCGCGAGCTTATCGCTCATCTGGCGTCGGATGCGCGCGACCTGGGCGCGCAGTCGTGCATGCTCGAGGTACGCGCAGACAACAAGCCCGCACAGGCGCTCTACGAGTCCATCGGGCTTGAGCGCGTGGGTGTGCGTGCAAAGTACTACGACAACGCCGTCGATGCCGTCATCATGAACGGTCCGCTCCCTGTGGCTTCCCACGACGTCGGTGGCATGGAGGTTCAAGATCATAAGGAAAACGAGGCGGCGCCCCTGAGGGTCACGCGCCCGCTGATCATCGCCATTGAAAGCTCCTGTGACGAGACGGCGGCCTCCATCGTCGACGGCGAAGGCAATCTTCTTGCCGATGTCGTTGCTTCGCAGATCGATTTCCATTCCCGCTTCGGCGGCGTCGTCCCTGAAATCGCCAGCCGCAAGCACATCGAGGCCATCTGTGGCGTGTGCGACGAGTGCTTCGACGTTGCGGCGGCTCACCTGGGCGTCGATTCGCTTACGTGGACCGACCTCGATGCGGTGTCCGTCACCTTCGCGCCCGGCTTGGTGGGCGCGCTGGTAGTGGGCGTTGCGTTCGCCAAGGGCGCTGCTTGGGCGGCCGACAAGCCCTTTATCGGCGTCAACCATCTTGAGGGCCACTTGTATGCGAACAAGATCGGTGCGCCCGACCTTGAACCTCCTCTGGTTGCCTCGCTTGTTTCGGGTGGCAACACCATGCTGGTGTACGTCAAGGATTGGGGCGACTACGAAACGCTTGGCACCACCATCGACGACGCGGTGGGCGAGGCGTTCGACAAAGTGGCGAAGGCATTAGGGTTGGGTTACCCCGGCGGCCCCATCATTTCGAAGTACGCCGCCATGGGAAATCCCAAGGCCATCGCCTTTCCGCGTGCGATGATGCATTCGGGTGACCTGCGCTTTTCGCTGTCGGGCTTGAAAACCGCCGTCATGACGCATATCAACAACGAGAATCAGGCGGGGCGTCCTTTGAACATCCCCGACATTGCCGCCAGCTTCCAGCAGGCGGTTGTGGACGTTCAGGTTTTCAAGGCCCGTCATGCGCTTGAGGAAACAGGTGCGGAGGTCTTCTG
>CAKTWD010000029.1 GCA_934630485.1 uncultured Eggerthellaceae bacterium
TTCGACGCTATCCCGTTTCCCATTGACGAGCTTCACGATTTCGTCGACGATGGCAGCGTTTGCTTCCTCCTCGGTGATTTTGCCTTGCAGAAGCAGGAATTCAGCTGGGAGGACTTTTTCGATGATGGAAATGATTTCTTCGAGGACGGGCGTGACCACTGCGGAAAAAAGGTCTTCTTTGCCATCGAAAAAGAAGTACAGTGCGCCTGTTGTCACGTCTGCGTTCCCGCAGATGACTCGCAGAGAGGCTTTCTCGTAAGGGACGCGAGAAAACTCTGCGGCAGCGGAGGCGAGAAGATTTGCCTTCGTGACTTCACTTGATGTTCCCGGTCGTCGTGTCATGGTTGGCTGCACCTCGCTTTAATTAAGTAGCAATGGAGCGCTTGTGACGGATTTAGGTGGCTGACTGCGCCAGAGAGTCGGCGTCGAAATCATTTCGGTTAAAAACTAGCCACTTAGTAAGATTGTATTGCAGAACGCCTGTTGGAGAAAACAAAAACATACCCAGTGGATGACTTTCAGGAACATGTAAGCATTGCCTTTGTTTTGGTTTGGCGATGTCATGCGCCTTTTCGAGTGAGTGAGCGATTTGAGTCTTGCCGCATGCTTTCGGTAGCTATTTTGCTCGCTACGGCCATCGTTTTCGCAGTGGGTGAATGGACGCATTCGGGGTTTTGGCAATAATTCAACGCTGTTCAGGCAAAAGCCATTACAATACAGAAGGATATATATCGATTATCAATTGCGGATCCAACATGGCGCAGTCATTCGCGCCATGTTTTTTTGAACAAAGGGGACTCGGTGAGCGAATCCAATAACGACATCATGGTAAGCATCCAGCATCTTTCCAAATCCTTCGGCGACACCCAGGTTTTGCGAGATGTGAACATCGATGTCAAGAAGGGCGAGGTAGTTGTCGTCTTGGGCCCCTCGGGCTCGGGCAAGTCTACGATGCTGCGCTGCATCAACCTTCTTGAAAAGCCGACGGGTGGTCACATCTTCATCGAGGGCGAGGAGATCACCGGTCCGTCTACCAACGTCGACAAGCTTCGCGAGCATGTTGGCATGGTGTTTCAGCAGTTCAATCTTTTCCCGCATCTCAGCGCGAAAAAGAACGTCATGCTTGCGCAGCGCAAGGTTCTCAAGCGTTCTGCAGAGGAAGCCGAGGCCATTGCCATCAAGCAGCTTGAGCGCGTTGGCCTTGCCAATCGCGCCGACTTCCTTCCCGGCCAGCTTTCGGGCGGTCAGCAACAGCGCGTTGCCATCGCCCGCGCTTTGGCGATGGATCCCCACGTCATGTTGTTCGACGAGGCTACGTCTGCTCTTGACCCCGAGTTGGTTCGCGGCGTTCTGGATGTTATGCGCGAGCTCGCGGAGGGCGGCATGACCATGGTCGTCGTCACGCACGAGATGGGCTTCGCCCGTGAAGTCGCCGACCGCGTCATCTTCATGGAGAACGGCGTGATCGTCGAAGAGGGCAGCCCTGCTGAGGTGTTCGATAACCCGAAGTCAACCCGTACCAAGGACTTCATTGGCCATATCAAGTAAACCGCAGGTTTGATCTCGCTGAGGGTTGATCGTCCTCATGACTTACCCTTGAGGCTTATATGCGTTATTCAATTAATTGGCGCTGTGCTTTCGAGCATGGCGTCAGTTCTTTTTCGGAAGGGTTTTCAGCAGAGCCCAGGCGCGTTGCTTGCCGTCGGGAGTGCTGATCATTTGCTCGAAGTTTTCGAAGGCAACGCCGCTGCGTCCCATCAAACGCAGGGGCGCGTTGGCGGTGATGGATACGCGGTAGGCTTGCGAAAGAACAGCGTAGGATTGCGCATCGGCGGTAATGAAGATCACAGGGTCGAGCCCTTCGATCAAGGTGCGCACGGCATCGGGGTCGAGGCTGGTGCCGTCAACTGAGATTGCGGCGAAGCAGCAAGCGCCCTTTCCGTAGCCCAATGCGGCAAGAGAGTTGTCCACGGCGGTGAATGCGGCATCGGTTGGATGGTTTTGCGATAGATAGAGAGCGTATCCGCCGCCGGTTCCCTGAATGAAATCTGAGAACAAATCGATGGTTTCACGAAGCGGCGCGCCGAAAATGTTACCGCTTGGCATGATTTTCACATTCTTTCGAGTTGAATTGGACTATGCTCAATGCAAGTAGAGGAGCTTACGCAATCATAGCAAGCTCGGTGATTGATAGGGGTTTGAAAATGTGCACTAATGGAGTAAACACTGGCCAGTTCGAGCAGATGATCGACATGATCGATGACCATATCAAGGTGGAGCGCCGTTGGGCTCACAACATGGGCCACAACGCCGAGGACGCTGGTTTCCCGACCGTCGGCGAGAAACTGCATCAGGTTATGGCTCAGCTTGACGCCGTCCGTGCTTTGCTGAGCGACGCTAAGGATGCGCTTGAAGAGGATGCGGAATCTGCAGCGAACGTTCAGGTCAACCTCGTCTAAGAGCCTGCCATGAAGAACGATTTGATGCGTTTCTCGGTTGCCATGCCCGAGGACCTCTTGATGAGGTTCGACAAACTTGTCGCACGTCGCGGTTTGGCCAAGAACCGCAGCGAGGTTGTGCGCGATTTGGTTCGCGATGCCTTGGACGCCGACGAGTGCGGCATTCCGGGAACCGATGTCATGGCCACGCTGACCATCGTGTACAACCATCACGAGTCTGACGTTCAAGACAAGCTCACGGTCATTCAGCATTCGTATTTGCAGATGGTGGTGTCGACGACTCACGTTCACATGGACGGGGATAACTGCCTTGAGGTGATGATCCTTAAAGGCGAGGCATCCGATGTTCAAGATTTCGCCAATTTGGTCTTCGGCGTCAAAGGCGTGAAGAACGGCGGTTTGGTTACCACGGCGATCGAGCACTCCGACCACGAGGATGGTATCGAGCACGGCCATGCTCACGGGTGTGTCCACGATCATGGAGATGCCCTCGCCCATTCTCGCGATCATGTTCACACGCATGACCGATCCTATGCGAAGCCAACTCGCACACCCCTTGCATAATTGAGCGAGAACCGGTGAATCGTTGTTGGATTCCCGGCACGAAAGGAAGTGGAAATGGATACGCAGGTATTGCTTGGCCACGGTTCGGGCGGCACCATGATGAAGCGCATCATCGACGAGGTTTTCTTCGCCGCATATGCAGGCGAAGAGCTGATGCGCGGTGACGACGCAGCGGCATTGCCCGGTCCGAAAGAAGGCGAGCGCCTTGCGTTCAGCACAGACAGCTTTGTCGTCACTCCTCATTTCTTCCCTGGCGGCAACATCGGCAAGCTGGCCATTTGCGGCACAGTGAACGACGTCGCAACTTCGGGTGCTGTTCCGAAGTATCTGAGCTGTGGCTTCGTTCTTGAAGAGGGCTACCCGATCGAGGACTTGAAAAAGATCTGCCAGACCATGGCGGAAACCGCAAAGGAAGCTGGCGTGCACTTGGTCACGGGCGACACCAAAGTTGTTAACCGAGGTCACGGCGACGGCGTCTTCATCAACACCTCGGGCGTCGGTTTCATTCCCGAAGACGTCGATTTGTCGGGAGCGCACTGCAAGCCCGGTGACAAGATCTTGGTCACGGGCACGCTTGGCGACCATGGCATCACCATCATGAGCTGCCGTGAGTCGCTTTCGTTCGCAGCTCCGGTTGAAAGCGACGCCGCCCCGCTCAACCATCTCATTGCTGAGGTTCTTGCGGCGGCCCCTGATACGCGATGCTTCCGCGATCCCACGCGTGGTGGTTTGGCATCGACTTTGAACGAGCTGGCCGAGCAGTCGCAGGTTGACATGCTCGTCAAGGAAGCGGACGTTCCCGTGAAAGACGCTGTTCTGGGCGCATGCGACATGCTTGGCTACGACGTCATGCAGGTTGCCAACGAAGGCAAGATGGTTTGCGTTGTGCCTGCCGATCAGGCCGAGGCGGCTCTTGCAGCTATGCACGCCAACAAGTACGGTGTCGACGCCGCCATTGTCGGTGAGGTTGCCGAGATGATTCCCGAGCGCGGTCCGAAGGTGTACTTGGAAACGCCGCTTGGTAGCAAGCGAATTCTGGACATGTTGGTCGGAGAACAGCTTCCGCGCATCTGCTAATCGAGCCGCGGTTGGATATTGTCGTTTTGCACAGTGTCTTCTACCTGCGCCGTTACCTAACCGTAGACTACGGTCGCGGGTTAATCGCTCTGAACGCTTGACGCGTATCCGTTACATGGTATCTTGCGCCTAGGGAAAACAAGGAATGCGTCGTGCGGCGGGGGTGCCGCATACCGCGAATTTCGACGCTGACGAGACGTCGGATCGCGTAGACGTTTACGAAGATCCGTGATGGCGAGAGGAGCGATCATGTCCCACCCGATCATTAACGCCGACGATTGCGTCGGTTGCGGCATCTGCGCTGATGCCTGCCCGCAGGAGGTCATTGAAATTTCCGGCGGCACCGCGGAAGTCGTCAACGAGGAGTCCTGCATCGCATGCGGCGACTGCCTTGAGGAGTGCCCCATGGGCGCTATCGAAGACGTCGTGGAAGACTAAACGGTCAACCACCGCTTCAAGCGTGAACAGAAAGAAGAGCCAGCAGCTTCGTGCCGCTGGCTCTTCGTGTTTGCGGAGCTGGCGATGCGGGGCCTTCCGCAAAAAAGAGGTGCTGACCTGCGTCGGCACCTCGTAGAGCGTTTTCTCCTTGCAGCTGGTTCCCCTTACTTCTCCTTCTTGTCCTTCACGAGGAACACCACCATGAGCGTCTGAATGGCAAACAGGACGCCAATGACCAGGAATGCTACATGGTAGCCTGCGAAGGTGACCTGTGCGGCGCTGACGGCGGTCTCTGCGGCGGCGGCATTGCCGGCGAACACACTGGAAACGGCGGTCGAAATGGAGATCAGCAATGCAACGCCGAATGCGGCAGCAACTTGGTTCACGGTGCCGGAAACGCTTTGAGAATCGGGAACATCGTCGTTGTCCAGTGCGTTAACGCCCCATGTGTTGATGGGGTTGGAGGCAAAGCAGAAGCCAAGGTTGTATACAGCATACATAATGCAGACCAACGAGATTTCGCTATCTGCCTTGAGCACCGCCAGGATTCCTGCAGTGATTAACAAGATGACGGAGGCGAGCAGCATAGGTTTACGGGCGCCCATCAGGTCGTACAGTCGACCGCCGATCAAGCTGGCGATTGCAGCCACAATCGCACCGGGCAAAAGCGTAAGACCCGACACCGTGGCCGGGTGCCCTAGCACTCCCTGAATGTAAAGCGGCAGGATGGTTTCGAGGCCGACCAAAATGGCCTGAGCAATCAGCACGTAAATCACTGCAAGGCGATAGCGGAACACGCCAAGAATACGGAGGTTGAGCATGGGGTCGTCAAGCGATAGCTGACGCTTGCAGTACACGCCCATAACGGTAATGCCAACGACGACCATTGCAGCAGTGAACAGGTGATTCTGGGTGGAGCTGAACGTCGAGATGCCGTACAGAAGGCTGAACAGACCGATGGTTGACAGGACGACCGATGGCGCATCGAATTTCGAACGGCGGATTTTGTCGTAGTTGGGCAGCACGAAGAACGCAAGGACGATGGTTGCGACGGCTAGCGCGGCGACAAGGACGAAGATGATGCGCCAACCAACGTGGTCAACCAAAATGCCCGAAAGCACCGGTCCGATTGCAGGCGCTACGCCAATGATCAGTCCGACCAGACCCATTGCCATGCCGCGACTTTCCTTGGGGAATACCAGAAGAATGACGCTAAACACCATGGTCATCATGTAGCCGGTTGCTGCAGCTTGCATGATGCGGCCAAGAAGGATGACGGCGAAAACGGGTGCCACCGCAGCGGTCATGCTGCCGGCAGCGAACAGCACCATGCCGAACAGGAACAGCTGACGCGTGGTGAAGCGGCCCATCAGGTAGGCGGCAAGCGGAACGACGATGGCCTCGGTCATGCAGTATGCCGAGGTGAGCCACTGAACGGTTGCCTGGTCGACGCTCATGGTGGCCATGATGGTCGGCAGAGCCGGCGTCATGAGGGTTAGATTCAGATAAGTGAGGAAGGCGCCGGACAGAAGCACGGCGACCATCGCGATGTCGTTTTTGGAAAGCTTCAAAGACATACGAGAACACTCCTTGCCATGTCTATTGGATCTCGCTTGGTTTGGCGCGAGGAAACGTTGGACACAAACTTCTTCAGCCTATCAGACAAGGGTGTTTTCGTACGTGATATCGGCAAATGCTTGAATATCAGTGAAAGTTTCTACGTTTTGACAGTAAAAAAGGCGCCCGAATCAACATATCGAGCGCCTTCGGGAATCGTCACCCCTTTAATTATCGTAAGAAGCAACGGAATTGATGAACAGCTGGCCGACTTCATCGAGCGACATGCCCTTTTTCAGCACGTATCCGATTTCCATGGGGTCCTCGTTCTCGATGGGGATGGAAACGACGTCCTTGGCCGAGAAGTCGGTTTGCATCGTAAGCTTCTCGATACGCCTGCGCTCTTCGGGGTCGATGGGCCATGTGTCGACGTGATTATGCACGACTCCATCGGTGATGACGCGACACCATACGGTGTAGGCGTAACTGTCGGCGATGTCCTTCACCAGTTGAGTGGGCGAAACCATAAGACCGTTCGGCACCGCTATGCCGTACGCCGTGCAGGACGTGGCGGGCTTGTCGCTTCGTCCGTTACCGGAATCGTCACTTGGGCGGAGCTCCAGGTGCACGAACTGGTCAAATGCGAAGAAGGGGTAATCCGCAAGTTCCTCGTGTGAAACGGAACGGCGTCCATGTCTTGCAAGGGGATGTGAGGGATTGAACAGGGCAAACAGCGCCGCATTCATGATTGGATAAAACCGGACGTCGTTGTCAGCAAGCAATTTCGCGATGATCTTGCGGTTACTTGAGCTTATGCCGATCAGTCCGACGTCGGCCTTTTCGGCTGCGACTTTCGAAATGACGTTCGGTGCTCCGCAGAGATCCCAGGTGAAGTTGAAGTGCGCGCTTTCCGGTTTCGTTGCAAGCTCGACCAGGGCTTCCCAGGCAAAGCCGAACGATTGCGAGGCAATGCGGAACTTGTTTTTGCTGGGGAAGCCGATGATGAAACGGCGCTCCAGGTCGTCCATACGGTTTACAACGCTTTGAGCGTAATGAAGGAACTCGGTTCCCAGGGGCGTGGGTGTGGCACCCTTGCGGCTGCGCGCAAGGATAGTGAAGCCCGTTGCGTTTTCCATTTGGGAAAGGGCTTCGGAAAGGGTGCTCTGCGAGATGCCGAGTTCGCGCGCGGCGTCGGTGACCGATCCAGTCTCGGCTGTTTTCATGAGATAGCGAAGTTGCTGAACGGTGATTCTGTTGTTTGCGGAGCGCATGGTTCCTCCTAATGTGTGTGCCTAGTGTGTTAGCTACCGCCTGGGCGCGCACAAAGTTTTATCTCTTGGGAGCTTATTAATTGTATTAGTGATTTGCCCATTATTTTACTTACGAATCGGGTATCCCGAATAGGAAAAACTTATATAGGCAAACACGATGGCAATGTTCACAACTTCGGATGCATCGCATGATACTATCCCAGCGTTCGAATGTGACGAACTAATGGAGAGTTAAATCGGAGCAACCGAAACAAAGGAGGAGTAATGGGTCGTCCAACAGTTTTTCCTACGGGAACCACGCTTTACGATCCCAGTAAATGCGATAGCGGCTACACCTTGTTCATGGGTCGTCAGATCGGCGCGATTCTGATCAACATGAACGGTAAGGTCGTTCGACAGTGGAAAGATTTTATGGGCATGCCCTGCAAGATGATCAAGGGCGGTCATATCCTTGGCAGTCTTGCCGCACGTGACGCCGCCATTGCTTCACAAGACTTCGCGGACGTTACCATGATCGACTGGGACGGCAACGTTGAATGGACGTTCAACAAGTACGATCACGTGAATGACCCCGACGGCATCGAGTGGGCCGCTCGCCAGCATCATGACTACCAGATGGAAGGCAATCCTGTTGGTTATCCGGTTCCGGGTCAGGAAGTCACGCCCGATTTCGGCAAGATGTTGATCCTTACCCACAAGGACGTGAACAAGCCGAAAATCAGCCCGCATCAGCTGCTTGATGACTGCGTGATCGAGATCGACCGCGAGGGCAACATCCTTTGGGAGTGGAGTGTCATCGACCACTTCAACGAATTCGGCTTCACTGAAGAGCAGAAGAACGCGATGTATCGCGACCCCACCATGCGTCCTACTGGTCAGGGAGACCTGTTCCACATCAACTGCGCCAGCTACGTCGGCCCGAACCATTGGTACGACGAGGGCGACGAGCGCTTCAATCCACAGAACATCATCATGGATTCGCGCGAGTGCAACATCATGTTCATTGTTTCACATGAAACAGGCGAGATTGTTTGGCAGGTTGGTCCCGACTTCACTAAGACGCCCGAGCTGCGAATCTTCGGCACCATCGTCGGCCCGCACCACACTCATATGATTCCGAAGGGTCTTCCCGGCGAGGGCCATATCATGGTCTACGACAACGGCGGTTGGGCAGGTTACGGTGCGCCGAACCAGTTCAGCAAGACCGGCCTTAAGGTTTCTCGCCGCGACGGTTCCCGTGTTGTCGAGTTCGACCCCACTACTCTTGAGATCGTTTGGGAGTGCAAGGGCGAAGAGATCGGTGGAACCGACGCTCCATTCACCACGCATTACTTCTACAGCCCGCTTACTTCCGACGCGCAGCGTCTGCCTAACGGCAACACGTTCATTTGCGAAGGTACCAGCGGCCGCTTCATGGAGTTCACGCCCGACAACGAGCTGGTGTGGGAGTACAACTATCCGCGCCTGGGCTCTGGTCTGATTTATCGCGCATACCGTATTCCGTACGACTGGGTACCCCAGCTGCCCGAACAGGAAGAGGTTGCCATCGAGCGCATTGATAACACCGAGTACGTGCTGCCCGGCGCCGAGAAGTTCGATCTTGAGGCCGAGGGCGTGCAGGTTTCCGTCGAGGGCACGCGCGGCTTCGACAAGGGTTTCGCTAACTGTGTAGATAACAAGTAAGATCTAACGTTAGGGTTTAAGGGGTTTGGCGCATGTTGAAGGGGCATGCGTCTGCTATAGAAACAAAAGGAGTGTATTGATGGCTGAAGTACAAGCCGGGGCTGGAAAGAAGGAGTTCCTGAAGGCCGTCATCGTTTTGGTGATCGCGTTTTCTGGTTGGTTCATTCCCGCCCCTGCACCAATGACCGAAATCGGCATGAGGTGCGTTACCGTGTTCCTGTCGACGATCGTTGGTTGGTCTTTGACGGGTCGCGCATGGCCCAGCTTGATGGGCTTGCTGTTGTTCCCGGCAACGGGTGTTATGACCCTGAAGCAGTTCGTGGCTGCTGGTTGGGGTACTGACACGTTCCTGTTCCTGGTTGTCGCGTTCGTTTTGGTTGGCTACCTGAAGGAAACCGGCGTTAGCCAGTTCCTGGCCAACTGGCTGCTTGGCCGCAAGATCCTTGAGGGCTATCCGTGGCGCCTCATCGCGATGATCCTGTTCGCAACGTACCTGATCTGCTCACTGGTCAACACCTTCGTCGGCATGCTCTTGATGTGGGAGGTTGTCTACGGCATCACGCACGGCATCGGTCAGAAGCCGCACGACAAGTTCCCGTCCATCATGGTTTTCGGCATTGCAATGCAGGGTGCATTCAGTCTTTCCGCAATGCCCTGGGGCGGTAACGCCATCGCCAACTTGGGCGTGTATGCCAACATCATGGGCGCACCTGCTGACATGATCCAGTACGTGCTATTCATGCTTCCGTTCGGCGTTCTTGAGATCATGGTCTACATTGCGTTGGCCAAGTTCATCTTCCGTTTGGATGTCACGCCTCTTAAGGAGTACAAGCTTGATATGAGCAGCCAGGGTGAGCTTGCTCACGAGCTGAAGACCGCTCTGATCATGCTGGCTGTGTTCGTTGTTATGCTGCTCGCTCCCTCGTTTATCCCCAAGGGCTCTGAGCTGGCCACGTTCTACAACAGCTTCGGCTCCACTGGTGTTGCTGTTCTGTTCTTTATCATCATTACGCTGATGTACTACAAGGATAAGCCGGTTGTGAACTTTGCCGAGCTTGCCACGAAGAACGTTCCCTGGAACATGCTCATGATGGTTGCGGTCATCCTGGCCATCGGCGGCTGCCTGATCAATGAGAAGACCGGCATCGCTGCATTCCTGTCCCAGAACGTCGTTCCTGCACTCACCAGCGTTCCCAGCAGCATGTTCCTGCTGATTGTCATCGCTGTGGTCGTTCTGCTGACCAACTTCCTGATCAACATGGTCGTTGTCGCAATGTTCCTGCCGGTTATCATCCCGATCTGCGCTGGCATGGGTCTTTCGCCCGAGCTGGTTTCCTTCGGCATCATGCTGGCTTCGGTCAACGCCATCCTCACTCCTGCGGGTTGTGCAGCAAGTTCGTTGCTGTTCCCCAACAAGGAATGGATCAGCGCCAAGGAGATCTATCAGTACGGCGTTCCGACTGTTCTGGTTAACACGGTGCTCATCGTTCTTTGGTGCTTGGTGTTCCCGCTGTAACGGTTGAGTTTTTGATTAAGGTTCCAACCGATAGCTTTCGGTTGGAATCACGAAAGAGCCCTCCCTTCCGTCGCCCTCGGCTTGTTTGAGCCGGGGGCGAATTTGTTGGGATGGCGATGGGATCGCGGTGGAAAGCGCACGTCGTCGTGTTGGAAAAGAAATAGCCCGCGTCGAGACGACGCGGGCATGCTGTTGGCTTGCGTTGTGTTCAAGGTTGGCTTCGCGAAAGAAAACAGAGAGTCCGCACCGAGAACGGTGCAGACTCTCTGTTGGTTTTGGTTGTGGCCAGCGTTGGATTCGCGAAAGATCTAACGGCGGTTTTCGGGAGCGTAGGTCATCATGGCGTCAACGTACTGACGCTCGATTTCGGTCAGAGAGGTATCGGCGGGCTTAAGGTACCCGATGGTCATAGGCGCGCCGTCCTCGATGGGCACCGAAGCCAACTCTTCGGGGTTCGTTTCTTCGGGAACCAGATCGCACCAGATCATGTAGCCATCCATGCTTGAGAAGGAGCTAACGAACTCGCTTAGCGAAAGAACGCTGTTCATTTGGATGAGGCCGCCCGCGCGTTCGGCAGTGTACGGCAGTCGCGCTTCGCATTCCGAAGGAGTGCCAACGTAAATGTACTGTGAGAACAGGAATTTCGGATAGATTTTCAGATCGTCGAACGTCACGCTGTTTTTGCCGGCAAGAGGATGATGCGGATTTATCAGAATATGAGGCTTGGCTTCGAACATTTTCTCGAACACAAGGCCGCTATCCGAGAAGACGCGCAACATGGGCATTTCGTTGTCTTCGGTCAGATAAAGAACGCCGAAGTCTCGTGCGCCTGAGGATATATCCTGCACCAGCTTTGAGAACGGGGCGATGTCGATAGAGAACTCGTAGCGATCGTTGGGCTGCGCAGCGGATACCATGCCCAGGGCGTTAACTGAAAAACGGAAGGGCAGCGAAGAAACGGCAAAGTTGATCTTCTTGTTCTCGCCGCCGAATCGAGACTCAAGGGCGTCCATCTTTTTGACAACACCACGAGCGCAACCTAAGAATTCCTCACCGGTTTCGGTAAGCACCAAGGGCTTGCGCTTGCGTGTGAACAGTTCGACGCCCGCTTCCGATTCAATTTGCGAAATAGCTTCGGAGATAGTGCCTTGAGAGACGCTCAGAGCATGAGCGGCACCCGTGATGGAACCAGCCGAGACAGTTGCAATAAGGTAGCGCAATTGTTGGATCGAGATTTTCACTTTGAAATCCTTACCTGATTGGTGGGTCAAATGGTGGCACTCGGTAAACGCAACAATAAGCCTATCGGCGCTTGTCGTAAAGCCAATCAACGTCTTGCAGAAATCAAGCAAAAAACGAGTAAGAAGTCGCCAAAAGTAAACGGAAAGCAACAAAATTGTAACCGTGATCAAAGAGACAAAAATCACGCTGGAATTCGACTGAAAGCATGTTAATATGAACGCGTTATCTAGGAAAACCGAAAATATAGAATATATTCGGTAACGCCGAATATTCGGAAAACTAGATAGGAATGACGCGAAAGCGTCCAGCAGAATAATGAAAGGGAGAAGTTAAATGGGACGTCCAACAGTTCATCCTACTGGCGTAACGCTCTACAACCCCGAAAAGGCCGCTAGCGGCTACACCCTCTTTGCGGGCCCGGGCGTTGGCACTATCCTTATCGACATGAACGGCAACGTCGTTCGCGTGTGGAAGAACCTCGGCGGCTTCCCGCCCAAGATGCTTCCTGGCGGCCACCTCATCGCCAACAGCGGTTCTCGTGAGGCTCAGTTCGCTTACCAGGACACCCTTGACCTGAAGATGGTTGACTGGGACGGCAACGTTGAGTGGGTTTTCAACAAGAACGAGCAGGTCGTTGACGACGGCGAGCCTTACTGGTGCGCTCGTCAGCACCATGACTTCCAGGTCACCGGTAACCCCGTCGGTTATTACGCCCCCGGCCAGGACCCCGACCCCAACTTCGACAAGATGCTCATCCTGACGCATCATGACGTGAAGAAGCCGAAGATCTCCCCGCAGAGCCTGCTTGACGACCGCCTGATCGAGATCGACCGCGAGGGCAACCTTCTCTGGGAGTGGAGCGCCGTCGAGCACTTCAACCAGTTCGGCTTCACCGAAGAGCAGAAGAACGCCATGTTCCGTAACCCCAACACGCAGAACGCGGGTCCCGAGGGCCAGGGCGACATCTTCCACATCAACTGCGCCTCCTACCTGGGCCCGAACAAGTGGTTCGACGGTGGCGACGAGCGCTTCAAGCCCGAGAACATCATCATGGACTCACGTGAGTGCAACATGATGTGGATCATCGACCACGAGTCCGGCGACGTCGTGTGGCAGGTCGGTCCCGACTTCACCAAGACCCCCGAGCTGCGCATTTTCGGCACCATCGTCGGCCCGCACCACACCCACATGATCCCGAAGGGCCTGCCGGGCGAGGGTCACGTCATGGTCTACGACAACGGCGGCTGGGCCGGCTACGGCGCCCCCAACCAGTTCTCCAAGACTGGTGTTAAGGTCACCCGTCGCGACGGTTCGCGCGTCATCGAGTTCGACCCCACCACGCTCGAGATCGTTTGGGAGTGCGACGGCGACAACCACTTCAGCGCCGGCGGCTTCAACTTCAATAGCAACTACTTCTACAGCCCGCTGACCTCCAGCGCCCAGCGTATGCCCAATGGCAACACCGTGATCTGCGAGGGCTGCTCCGCTATCGTCCGTGAGTACACGGCCGAGAAGGAACTGGTTTGGGAGTTCGTGTACCCGCACATCGGCAGCGCTTTGCTGTATCGCGCATACCGTATTCCTTACGAGTGGATTCCCCAGCTGGAGAAGCCGGTCGAGACCCCGATCGCTCAGCTTGACAACGACACCTTCCGTGTTCCCGGCGCTGCCGACACGAACTATGCGGACAACGTCGTCGAGGTTGAGGGCGTCGTTCTGCCCAAGGGCAGCATGGCCCACTGCGTCGAGAGCCTGGACTAGTTCCACGTTCGACGAAAACGCTCAACTGCAAGGTTGAGAAATGACATGCGAAAAGGTCGCAGCTCCAGCTGCGACCTTTTTTGCTGCCTGGGGCGAGCCGATGCTTGCATATTGATTGGGTTGGAGAAGAGCCTGCGGATGAGTCGGGAAGAGGCCCCACCCCTCCCAAGTCGCCCCCCCAAGTCGAAAAGCTGCTGGAGGTTATGGGCGATTGCGAGATGAGCGCGCAGCAGATCGCAGAGGCGTTGGGTTTGTCGGGCAGAAAGAACGTCCGGCGACTGTATTTAGATCCCGCGTTGGAACTCGGATTGATTGAGATGACGATCCCCGACAAACCCACGAGTCGCTTGCAGAAGTATCGCCGAGTGGCGAATTCTTAAAAGTTGACGAACGAAATTCGAAAGGTCATCTACAACCGATATCTCGACTCCTTGGGGAAGATATTCCGCCAGCTTTGCAGCTACAAAGGGGGTGGAGATCACGAGGGGTATCTCATGCCGGTCTCCTCTTGCGCCTAACGCCGCCACAGCGCGTATGAGTTTCCCAGCTCGCCGTGCAGCAACTCGACGCGCACGTTGAAGGCCTCCTCGACTGCCGCAAGCACCTCGGCTTCTTGCGGCGTCCCTTGCGCCAGTAGCTTGCCGTCGTGCATGACGCACACCTCGTCGGAGTACCTGAGCGCCAAATCGATGTCGTGGATCACCGCGACGACGGTTTTGCTGTGTTCCTCCTTGAGCGAGCGCATCAACTCCATCACTTCGTAGCACGCGGACACGTCGAGAAACGAGGTTGGCTCGTCGAAGAGCACCACGGGCGTGTCCTGCGCCAAGACCATGGCGATGAAGGCACGCTGTCGTTGGCCACCGGAAAGCTCGGCTGCCGGGCGCTCGGCAAGGTTTGACAGCCCACACGCCACAAGCGCCCGCTCCACCGCTTCGTAGTCGGCCGCATCCATCGTCGCGAGCATCCCGTGGTGTGGGTATCTTCCACATGTCACAAGTTGTCTTACGCTCATGGGAGGCGCCGCATGCTCCTGCGCAAGCAGGCTCAGCAAATGTGCACGTCCCTTGGAAGAGAGCGCGGCGACGTCATGTCCGAGCACGCGGACAGCTCCCTCCCACGGCTTGCAGATGCCGCTTACAAGCTTGAACAGCGATGATTTGCCGCAGCCGTTGGGACCGATGATGCTTGTCACTTTGCCCTGTGCGAACTCGATCGATAGATTGCTGAACAAGACGCGTTCGCCGTACCCAAACGACACGTCGCTTAGCTGCACGCTAGCCATTGAGACCTCCCTTCCCGCGACGCAAAATGAGGTAGACGAAGAAAGGGCCGCCCAGCAGCGACAAGACGATGCCGACGGGGATCTCGTACGGGGCGAACATCGTGCGGGCGAGCAGGTCGCATAGACACACCAGTAGCCCACCCGATAGCGGCGAGATCGCAAGGACGCGGCGGTTGTCGTGGCCCACCAGGGCACGCATGGCGTGCGGGACGATAAGTCCCACGAAACCGATGAGGCCAGCAAAGCTCACCGCACAGCCCGCGAGCGCTGCTGCCGTCACCAGTGCAACCAGGCGCGTGCGGCGAACGTTGAGGCCCAGGGAGTGCGCTTGATGCTCGCCCAACGAAAGCAGGTTGAGCCGTGTGCCCTGCAACAGTCCAACTACCAGTACCGTGCAGATCGCGCAGCCGGGAGCGACGATCTCGCCCAGCTTGACACCAGACAAGCCGCCGACCAAGAATCCGGAGGCACCCACATAGGCGTCGGGGTTCACGATGAGAATCGCGTTCATGCCGGCGGTGAAGATGGCCGTGAACGCCATGCCGGCAAGCACGACGGTAAGGCGCGATGAGCCCCCAAGGCCCGCTACGGCAAAGATGAGTCCCGCTACGCACAGCGCGCCGAGGAAGGCCGCCGCAGGTGCAAGCCCAAAGGTGTTGGGGAACACACACGCCGCCAGCAGCACGAAGAAACCCGAGCCCGCGTTCACGCCGATGACGTTGGGGCTGGCCAGGGGGTTGTCGAG
>CAKTWD010000030.1 GCA_934630485.1 uncultured Eggerthellaceae bacterium
TCTGATGTCGGCCATGTTCTCGTGGCCGAACTTCTCTAGGTAAGCGTTGGCCAACACGAAGGCAAGCTCGGCTTCGGCGACAACCGCAGCGGCCGGAACCGCGCAGACGTCGCTGCGCTCCTTCGAAGCTTCCGTCGGCTCAAGCGTGTCCAAGTCGACTGTCTGCAGCGGGGTCATCAACGTGGGGATGGGCTTCATGGCGCAGGAGACGATCAAGGGAAGGCCCGTGGTCATGCCGCCTTCCAAACCACCCGCATTATTGCTGGTACGCGTGAATCCCACACCGCGATTGAGCACGATGGGGTCATGCACCTTCGAGCCAACGCGGCGCGCCGCCTCGAAGCCAAGGCCGAACTCGACGCCTTTGATGGCGGGAATCGAGAACATGGCCTGACCGATGCGGCCGGTCAGACGCTCGTCGGCCGTTGCATAGCCGCCCACGCCGGGCAGAAGCCCGCGGGCAACCACGCGGAACGTGCCGCCCAGGCTCTCGCCCGCCTCACGCGCGGCATCGATGGCCGCCTTCATGGCCTCGGTCGTTTTCTCGTCGGGGCAGCGAACCTCGGACGTCTCGATGGCCAAGGTGGTGCGTTCGGCCGCATCAATCATCGGGTCGGCCTCGTCAAGCGATACGTCGCCAATGGAGGTGACGTACGAGTAGATCTCAACGCCGACGTCGGCCAGGAACTCCTTGGCGATACCCGCCGCCGCCACACGCGCAGCCGTTTCACGTGCGCTTGCGCGCTCGAGCACATTGCGACAATCGTCGGAATCGATCTTCAGCGAGCCGACCAGGTCGGCATGGCCGGGTCTCGGCATGGTCTCGCGCTTCAGGTTGGCAGGGGCTTCGCCGAACACCGACATGCGGTCGGTCCAGTTCTGCCAGTCGCGGTTCTCAACAACCAGCGCAACCGGCGTGCCCAGGGTCTTCCCAAAACGCACACCCGAAACCACACGCGCTTGATCGTGTTCGATAGCCTGCCTGCCGCCACGACCATACCCCGACTGGCGTCGCGCCATGTCGACGTTCAGATCGGTCTCGGAAATCTTAAGCCCCGCCGGAACGCCTTCGACAATGGCAGTAAGCTGCGGTCCGTGACTTTCGCCTGCCGTTACGTATCTCATGTAGCCGCCTTGATTCAAATAGTTTGCTTGCATTCACTCTTGACTCTCAAGATTCTAAACGCACTGGGCGCAGTTGAAACCCGCGCTTTCCGCCATCACCTTAAAAAGGTCGATGGAATCGAAATCAATGGCAAGGTTAAGCGCGCACTTGATGTCGTGAACCGTGGCCACCGCCTGAGCCACCAGCATGCCCTCGCCGTCGAAGGCCGCCGCGCCCGCCTTGCGCGCCGCGCCGATAAGCGCCGTTTCGCCATGCGCGTACACCACATCGAACACAGCCTGACCAGCCGAAATGAGCGACGTTTCGAACGGAGCCGGATCGCCCGGGTTCATGCCAAGCCGCGTGGCGTCGATGATGACGCCGGTGCCAGCAATCAGGTCGGCTCCCTGCTCGTATGAGCAGCCCAGCACCTGACAGGAATCCACGATGTCGCCCAAGCTTGCCTGCGCATACCGTGGGTCGATGGCAGCGATCACGGCGCCGTCGCCTTGGGCAAGCTTCTCAAGGCGCTGGCGATAGTCGGCAACCACAGCCTTCGTGCGCACTTCGTCGCGGCCCATCAGCACCACGTGAGAAGCACCCGCCAATGCGCAAGCGTGCATGATCGCGCGCGCCGTGGGACCCGTTCCGCACACAACCACGTCGGCGCCCTTGAACACGACGCCGCGTCGTTTCAAATAGGAAACGCAGCCCAACCCGTCGGTGTTATCGGCGATGAGCGCGCCGTTCTTGCTCACCAGCACGTTGGCACCCTGAGCCAACGCGGCCGACGACGTCACGACGCTTGCCGCCTGGAAAGCCACGGGCTTATGCGGCGTTGTGATGTTAATGGAAAGATAGTCGCGCGCCTCGATGAACGTGCGCGCGTCTTCGGGCGACTCGATGTCGGCGAAGCCGTAGTCCCAATCTAGCCCGAGCTCCCGATAAACCGCGTTGTACATCACGGGAGATTTCGAGTGGGTCACCGGATGACCCAGGACATACAGCTTCTGCATGGCGTCCCCTATCTGATTCAGTCGTCCAAACGCCGATTGCGCAGGATCTTTCTTTCTATTTTGCGAATGACAAGCGTATGGGCAAGGTCTTGCTCGACGAGCGGCTGCACTAGAAACGCTTTCATGCCAACAGCATGTGCGCCGATGACGTCGGTCGACATCTGATCGCCGATTGCCACCGTTTGGTTCTTCGGGGCGCCCATCATTCGACATGCGTCGTGATAGCCCTTGGGAAGCGGCTTCATGGCCTTGGCCACCACGGGCAGCGAAAGCTCTTTGCCAACCTGGAACGGCGTTTCATGCCAGTTGTTGGAAAGCAGGCAGAACGTGATGCCAGCTGCCTGCGCACGATCAAGCCATTCGCGCACGTCAGCCGGGATCTCGCGCGTGTCGCGAGTGAGGATGGTGTTGTCGATGTCAAGCAAAACGAAGCGCAACCCGCTCGCAAGCAGGTCGCGCTCTACGTTGATTCTCGTGATGCGAGAGAAGTATTTATCAGGAGAAACGAAAGGCATGCGCTTATTCGAAGGTCGCGCGATGCTCTTCGTACGTCTCGCTGAAGTAGTACTGCATGACGCCCTTGTCATCGGGTGCGAAGTAGAAGTACAGATACTTGGTGGTTTCGGGCGCGCACACAGCCTGCAGGGTGGCAAGACCCGGGGAGTTGATGGGCGTGGGCGGCAGACCATCGATGAAGTAGGTGTTGTACTCGTTCTCGGTGGCAACGTCGTCGGCCGTGGGGTCGTGCCCCACGAAATAAGCGACGGTGGCGTCAGACTGCAGGCGCATCTTGTCGGCAAGGCGGTTGTAGAAAACCGAAGCGACGGTAGCGCGATGATCGGCATCGGCTTCCTTCTCGACGATGGAAGCAAGGTTCACCACGTCGTAAAGTGACAAACCCTTCGAGGTTGCGTAAGACAGATCAAGTGACTCAGTCTCGATCTTGAACTGGTCGAGCATGGCGCGAATGATCGAGTCGGCCGTGGAGGCGTCATCGAACGCGTAGGTCTTGGGGAACAGGAAGCCCTCAAGCGAATGGGTGCCAGCCGAAGCCAAGAAGCTGTAGCTGCCAGCATATACGCTGGCGTTGCTGGCCGCCTGGATGAAGTCGTTCTCGGAGATACGACCGTTGGTTGCCTTCGAAACAATGGCGGCCGTCTGCTTCAGCGTGGAGCCTTCGGGCACGGTGAAGGTCTCGCCGGAAACACCGGCTTCAAGGATGCCGATGATATCGTCGACAGACGTGCCGCCGGCGATGGTGTAAGTGCCGGTTTTCAGCGAAGAGCTTTTGCCCAGTTCGGCAACGCGGCTGGTGAACTTGTTGGCATCAGAGACAAGACCGGCCGAGGCAAGCGACTTGCCAATAGCGCCAGCGCCTTCGCCCTCGGCAACGGTGATGGTTGCGGTTTCGCCCGAACCGATGAGGTTGGTCTGCGGCGAGCAACCGCGAACAAGCGAAGCGATGCCGAAGATTATAAGGGCCAGAACGACAACAAGCACAACCAGCGAGATGATGGCCGGCGCCTTGCTGCGCTTCGGGCGGATGAAGCTGGTGTCGTACGTGCGGAACGCGCGCTCGCCCTGCGCATGGGCGCGGCGGGCAGCGTGATTCGGTCGTTCGGAGTACGTAACTTGCTTGCGACTGGCCATAAGCTGATCCCCTACTGCGTTTGATGTTCGTTGGCTCGTGCGTCAAGCCATGACTGTAAGAATATGCTTGCGGCTATCATATCGATTTTTCCACGCATCTCGCGCTCTGACATGCCCTTTTCACGCAAACTGCGCTTGGCTTCGGCGGAGCTCAAACGCTCATCCGAGAACTCAACGGGGATGCCCGTGCGCTTCGAAACCTCGGCGGCGAAAGCGCGAATGCGCGCCGCCTGGGGGCCTTCTTCACCCGACAACGTGTACGGCAGACCGCTTACCAGCAGCTCAGGTTCCCAATCTTCCAGAACGCGCATGAACGATTTCGCACACGATTTAACCTCTGCCGAGGGAAGAACCGTGACCGGCGACGCCACGCGCTCGCCCGGATCGCTGATGGCGATGCCCACACGCACCTCGCCGACGTCCAATGCCATGATCCTCATGTTCTATTCCCTTTCGCGGATCTCTTCCGTTGCTTACAAGAAGGCCCGCCTCGCCGAAGCGGAGCGGGCCGAAAGATCTCTCAGATGCGATTAGCGCATATTGGAGGCGTAAGGAGCCTTGTCCTTCAGCAGAACGTCGTGTGCGCCGCCCTCGACGATGGAGGTGGAGCTGATGACGGTGAGCTTGGCCTTGTCCTGGAACTCGGGGATGGTGAGCGCGCCGCAGTTGCACATAGTGGACTTGATCTTCAGCAGCGTGACTGCGATGTTGTCCTTAAGCGGGCCGGCATACGGCACGTAAGAGTCGACGCCTTCCTCGAACGACAGGCTCTTCTTGCCGCCCAGGTCGTAACGGCCCCAGTTGCGGGCGCGGGCAGAGCCCTCGCCCCAGTACTCCTTCATGTACGTGCCGTTGACCATGACCTTGGCCGAAGGAGCCTCGTCGAAGCGGGCGAAGTAGCGGCCCAGCATGACGAAGTCGGCGCCCATGGCCAGAGCCAGAGAGATGTGATGGTCGTAAACGATGCCGCCATCGGAGCAGATGGGCACGTAGACGCCGGTTTCCTTGAAGTACTCGTCACGAGCCTTGGCAACCTCGATGGTAGCCGTGGCCTGACCGCGGCCGATGCCCTTGGTCTCACGGGTGATGCAGATGGAACCGCCGCCGATGCCGATCTTGACGAAGTCGGCGCCAGCCTCGGCCAGGAAGCGGAAGCCCTCGCCGTCAACGACGTTGCCTGCGCCGATCTTGACGGCGTCGCCGTAGTGCTCGCGAACCCATTCGATGGTCATCTTCTGCCAATCGGAGAAGCCCTCGGAAGAATCGATGCACAGCACGTCTGCGCCGGCCTCGACCAGTGCGGGGATGCGCTCGGCATAGTCACGCGAGTTGATGCCGGCACCCACCATGTAGCGCTTATGGGAGTCGAGCATCTCGTTGGGGTTGGACTTGTGGGAATCGTAGTCCTTGCGGAAGACCATGTAAGCCAGGGTGTCGTCGGCGTTGACCAGCGGCAGAGAGTTCAGCTTGTGGTCCCAGATGATGTCGTTTGCCTCTTTGAGCGAGGTCTCAGCGGGAGCAACGATGAGCTTCTCACGCGGGGTCATGAACTCGGAAACCTTCTCGTCGCCGGTCATGCGGGACAGACGGTAATCGCGCTCGGTGACAACGCCCAGCAGCTTGCCGTGAGCCGTGCCGTCATGGGTGACGGGCATGGTGGAGTGGTCGGTGGCTTCCTTCAGGGCGACAACCTGGTTAAGGGTCATGTCGGGAGACAGGTTGGCGTCGGACTCGACGAAACCGGCCTTGTAATCCTTAACGCGCTTGACCATGGCAGCTTCCTGCTCGATGGTCTGGTTGCCGTAGATGAAGGACATGCCGCCCTCGGTTGCCAGGGCAACGGCCATCTTGTCGTCAGAGACGGCGGCCATGATGGCGGACACCATAGGGGTGTTCAGGGAAAGGGGGCACTCCTCTTCGCCCTTGCGATACTTGACCAGCGGGGTTTTAAGGCTTACCGACGCAGGGATGCACGTCGCAGGGGTATGACCCGGCACCAAAAGGTACTCGTTGAACGTGCGCGACGGTTCTTCGTAATAATAAGCCATGAAACTGCTCCTTATCTGGTCTGAGCGGCGGGAATGATTGAGAGTAATTATAGCCACGTCGTTGCCGTTTTTCGACCTGTCAAGCTTACCTCTTTTAAATATCACGCGGACGCCAAGCCCGTTTCCGCAGAAACAAGCCCGACGTCCGCGTTGATCAACGATCATTTTACCTACTGAATGGCGAGCGCTTTAGCGAAGCGCAAGCCGAAAGCGCGTCCTCATCCGAAAGCACCCCGGTTTCAACGCGCGGCGCTACCCAAGCCAGGTCGTGAGGACGGGAACCCATCCCGTCACCCAAACAACCAGAATGAGCGCAGGGACGACGTACTTCACGTACACGCGCAAGCCGGCAGGGAACTTCATGCCCTGGCCGGTGTCGACCTCGGCCAGGAATTCGTCCCACCCCCAGCCGCGCTTCGACGTGCAGAACGCCAGCATGATCAACGCGCCCAAAGGCAACAGGTTGTTGGACAAGATGAAGTCCTCAAGCGACTGGATGTCGCCGATGCCCGGAACCGCGAAGCCCGACCACACGTTGTAGCCAAGCGCGCACGGCAGCGAAAGCAAAATAAGCCCGACGCCGTTGATGGCCACGGCCTTGCCGCGGCTCACGCCCCACTGATCCATGGTGAACGCGATGATGTTCTCGAACACCGCGATGATGGACGACAGCGCCGCGAAGCTCATGAACACGAAGAACAGCGTGCACCACAGCTGACCCAGCGGCATTTGGTTGAAGACACCCGGCAGCGTGATGAACACCAAGCTGGGGCCGCTTCCCGGCTCTACCCCGAACGCGAAGCACGCAGGGAAGATGATAAGGCCGGCAACGAACGCAACCGACGTGTCAAGCGCGCCGATGCGCAGCGTCTCGCCCGTCAGGCTGCGGCTTTTGTCGATGTAGCTGCCGAAGATCATCATCGAGCCAATGCCCAAGGACAGCGTGAAGAAGGCCTGGCTCATGGCCGCGTACGCCGCTTCCGCGAACGACGACAGCTGAGCCCCTAAGGTTGCGCCCGCGAACACCTTCCCGAAATCAGGAACCAGGTAGAACGCAAGGCCCGCCTCGGCGCCCTCAAGCGTGACCGAGCGCACGGCCAAAATCAACATGACCGCAAGCAGGCACACCATCATGATCTTCGTCACGCGCTCGACGCCCTTTTGCAGGCCGGCAGCCGTGCACAAAAGACCCAGCAAGATGACGACGATCATCCAGAAAACCACTTCGCCCGGGTTCGAGAGCATCGTCCCGAAAACCGATGCCACTTGGTCGGCGCCTAAGCCGTTGAATGAGCCAATGGCGCTTTTGTACACGAACGCCAGCATCCAGCCCGCGACGACCGTGTAGAACATCATCAGCAGATAACAGCCAACCAAGCTGATCCACTTGGCGTGATGCCATTTGCTTCCCGCGGGTTCCAGCACGTCGAACGCGCGTGCCATCGATCTTTGCGAGCCGCGGCCCAGTGAGAATTCCATGACCAGAACCGGCAGCGAGAACGCCACCAAGAACACGATGTACATCAAAACGAATGCGGCACCGCCATACTTGCCGGTGATGTAGGGGAAACGCCAGACGTTTCCCAATCCGATCGCGCAACCGGCGCTGATCAAGATGAAGCCCAGACGCGACGCGAATTGCTCGCGCGATGCCTGGGGAGCAGATTGAACCTCGTTTGCCACACAGACCCCTTATGCCTTCAAGAAGGCGACGTAACCCTTGTAGGCCTCGTACAGGTCGGCCTTGCTGACAACTTCCCACGGCGCATGCATGGAAAGAACCGGCACGCCGGAGTCGATGACGTTCATGCCGTACTTGGCGGACATGTAGGCGATGGTGCCGCCACCGCCGGCGTCGACCTTGCCCAGCTCGCAGGTTTGGAAGGTGACCTGAGCGTCGTCCATGATGCGACGGATCTCGGCCACGTACTCGGCATCGGCATCGCTGCTGCCCGACTTGCCGCGAGAACCCGTGAACTTGTTGAAGGCCAGGCCATGGCCCAAGAACGCGACGTTGCGCGTGTCGAAGACGCTGGCGTATGCGGGGTCGAAACCGGCGGACACGTCGCTCGAGATCATCTTGGAGTTGGCAAGCGCATGGCGAAGCTTGACGCCACCGGTCTCGCCGGCAAGCTCCATAAGCGTGGCGATGGTGTTCTCGAAGAAGCGAGAATCCATGCCCGAGGCGCCCACGCTGCCGATTTCCTCTTTGTCGACCAACACGGAGACAGCCGTGGTTTTCAGACCCTGATCGGACATCTCAAGCTGAGCGACCATCGAAGGGTACGCGCACGAGCTGTCGTCGTGGCCGTAACCCAAGATCATGCTGCGGTCGAAGCCCATTTCGCGAGCGGCGCCCGCGGGGACGGCCTCAAGCTCGGCGGAATCGAAGTCGGCTTCCTCGATGCCGTACTTCTCGGCCAGAAGCTTCAGGGCGAACGCCTTCACCGGCTCGGCCTTCACCTCGTCACTTGCCTCTTCGCCCTCCTTGATGACCAGGGGGCGATTGCCAACCAGGATGTCCAGGTCCTCACCTGCGACGACCTCGGAAGCCTTCTTGCCCATCTGGTCTTTTGCCAGGTGAATGAGCAGATCGGTGATGCAGAACACGGGATCGCCCGGCTCGTCGCCCACATTGACGTCGATCACGGTGCCGTCCTTCTTCACCACAACGCCATACAACGCCAGCGGAACGGTGACCCACTGGTAATGCTTGATGCCGCCATAATAATGAGTATCAAGACGAGCCTGGCCGTTTGCCTCGAACAGCGGATTCTGTTTGATGTCAAGGCGCGGGGAGTCGATGTGCGCACCCAGGATGTTCATGCCGTTCTCGATGGGATCGCTGCCCAGCTGAATAAGGATGACGGCCTTGCCATGCGTGGCGGCGTACACCTTGTCGCCTGCCTTCAAGGTCTCGCCTGCGCGATAGACGTCTTCGATGTCGCGATAGCCAGCAGCCTGTGCACGAGCAATGGCGCTCTTCGCGAACAGGCGCTCGGTCTTGTTCTTCGAGATGAAATCGATGTAGTCAGCACTGAGCGACTCGAGCTCGGCCAGCGCCGCCTCGTCGTAAGCCTCCCATGCGTTCTTCTTGTTCATGAAATCGCCTTTCTTATTGCTTTTCCAATTCGCTCGCCCATTATCGCGCACTCAGCACCTGCTCGGCGCACGATCTTGATCTTTTACGCACAACGGCGTTTTCCTACTTGCAATTATTCCTTATTAGGATATACTCCTAATAGTCGAATCAAACACAACCCAATGAGAGAGGGATCAATATGAATACTCGTTCCGAATTCCCCACCGCCGAGAACAGCTCCAACATGAACGGCTTCGGCACCACCCAGATCGCTTCCACTCTTGACGCTCTGAAGGCTTCCGTCGCTGGCGAGACCGGCGCTTCCGCTAAGTACGCCGGCTACGCAAAGGCCGCCGACGAGGCCGGTTACCCGCAGGTTGCCAAGCTGTTCCGCGCTGCTTCCGCCGCCGAGCAGATTCACATCGGCATGGAGGCCGCCCTGGTCGAGGCTGAAGAGCCCGATTACGTCCGCCCCACCGCCGAAGCTGCCGACCCGCTGCCCGTCGACCTCATGCTCATCGACGCTGCCAACGGCGAGATCCACGAAACCTCCGACATGTACCCCGAATTCATCAAGAAGGCTCAGGAAGAGGGCAACGACAAGGCCGTCAAGGTGTTCACTAAGGCTAAGCTTGCCGAGAGCGTCCATGCCGAGAAGTACCTCGAGGCTTACAACAACCTCGACGCTGCCGACGACGACAACTACTACCTGTGCCCCATCTGCGGCTACATCCACAAGGGCGCTGAAGCTCCCGAGGTCTGCCCCATCTGCGGCGCCAAGAAGGCTGCATTCAAGGAATTCTAGGCCGCGCAGCCCAAGAGCCGGTACAGGGTCGCCTCGGCGACAAATCAGCTTGCTAGATGGCCAGCAAAAGCGACGTCTTCTTCGGAAGGCGTCGCTTTTTGTGTCCGTGAATGCATAAATGCAGGTCGGCGTTGCAGACCGACACACGGGGAGCACTGATGGCCTGACACGCCTATTCAGCAGAAGACCCAGCATATCCCGTCTCAAACAAAACTTCGCCGTCAAGAGACTCGATGGCAACAGAAAGCACGCGCCCCTCTTCCACGGTGATCTTCCCCACACTCGCCGGGAACCCACCGCGCGGCCGCGTGACGGAACCCGGGTTCAAGACATACCGCGCGGGGTATGCCGCGCGCCCCCACTCAAGGCGTGGAATATGCGTATGACCGTGAACGCACACGTGCGGGATAGGATCGCCCGGCGAAACCGCCGAGCTTCCCGCGAAACTGATTCGCGCGTCGTTGGGATAATGAGCCACCAGAAATCGAACGCCGTCGATGACCGGCTTGGCAATCCGCCGGACGTCCGACGGATAGTCGCCAGAAATGTCGTTGTTTCCCAACACCGCGTCAACGGGTCCGATGGTTTGAAGCTCTCGCAAAATAGACGGGTTGCAAATGTCGCCCGCATGAATGATGCGATCGCACTCGACAAGCGCCGCATAAGCGCGCGGGTCAAGTCGCCCGTGAGTATCGGACAAAACCCCGATCAGCGTCATATCGACATCCTTTCATTCGCGTGAGTTCGATTATACCCGCTCTGCCATCAGCGCTTTCGCCGATTGGCTACCAAGCGCGTTCGAAGACTCCCACCCTCATCGTCCTTCCATGATCTAAGCCAACTTGACTTAGATTTATTACAAGAAGGTAACGCAAGTTATCGGCAAGGTTACCGACTGGCGTTCTGGCTTGAATCGCGTTTTGAGGGTCGGTATAACAGAATCGTTCAAAGAAGTAAGTCATGCGGGCCGGGGCAAACCGCCTCAGCCACCAAACAGGAGATGATTACCATGACTGCAATGATTCCTCGCAGGAGCAACAACCTTCTCGACGCGTTCTTCGCTGACCCGTTCGATACACTTTTCGATGCTGCACCGGCAGCCCGTCCTGCCCAGCAATTCATGCGCACCGACATCAAAGAGCATGACGGTGGCTACGAACTGACCATCGACCTGCCCGGCTTCAAGAAGGAAGACGTCAATGCTTCCCTGAAGGACGGCGTTCTTACCGTCACCGCTGAAACCAAGAACGAGACCGAGGATACCGACAAAAAGGGCACCTTCGTTCGCAAAGAACGCTTCAGCGGCAAATGCACTCGCTCCTACTACGTGGGCGACGAAATCGAAGAAGCCGATGTCAAAGCTCGCTTCGAGAACGGCACGCTGAAGATCGACGTTCCGAAAAAGCAGCCCAAGCCGCAGCTTGAAACCACTACCAACATCTCGATCGACTAACGTCTCCCTTCCATCCCCCCCCATCGGTCGATCGCAAAGCAACGAGCCCGCTGGATCATCCAGCGGGCTCGTTGCGTTTCTGGGTTGGATTGGCTTCGACGACGCTCAATGCCCGTCGAAGCCAATCATTAGCCTTCCAGGTCTGCGGGCTTCTGCCGATTGATAACCGAAACCTGCAGCGCCTCCAAGATATCCAAAGCCTTCTCGTTCAACGCCGGATCGGGCGCCGCGGTGCACGCCGCGTCAACGATGATCTGCACGTTCGGACATGCGGAACGCGCGATAACCGCATTGGACAGCACGCACATGTTGGAAACCAGGCCCACCAACTCGATGCTCTCGAACGGCTCGCGACCAAGACTAGCCGCAATGGCTTGAGCTTTGCTCAAGCGGGCGAACAACTCGGAGGAACCGAACGTAGGCTTGTAGTAAACCTCGTCCATGTCGCGCGCCATAAGGGCGGTCTCGCCGTAAAGCTTGTGACCTTCGGTTCCCTCGATGCAGTGCGGGACGGGCAGGTTGCGCCCCTCCTGCGTTTGCATGTAGTCGCGATGGTGGGTGTCGTACGTGAAAGCGACGACGTCGCCCGCAGCCCGATACTCCGAGATCTTCTCGGCGATGGGCTTGTCAAGAAGCTCGGCTCCCTCGAAGCCAAGCGCGCCGTCGACGAAATCGTTCTGGTAGTCGACGACGATCAGCAACCGTTTCATTGCCTTCCTGAATCTTTCTCTCGTCCAATGCGCACCCCTCGTGCGCGCCGAACATTCTATTTCGAAGAGGCAAGCAGATCAAGAGCCGCACGGTATCCGCCCGTACCATAGCTCAGGCATTTCGATACGCGGGCGATAGTGGTAGCCGAAGCGCCTGTCGCCTGCTCGATGGCGGCATACGATTTGCCCGCGTCAAGCATGCGCGCAACGGTCAGGCGCTGGGAGGTTTCCTTGATTTCGCGAATGGTGAACAGGTCCTCCAGCAAAGCGAACAGCGTCTCCTTGTCGTCCATTCGGACAAGCACGTCAAGCAGGGCCTCAACATCCTCGCTTCTAAGATCGTTCATCGTGATTCTCTCCTTTGGCTTCAGAAGAATGCACTGCAAAAGAAAAGGCCCGCCAGCACCAAGCCGACGGGCCGCTGGTTGCTTAGGCGTAGAACAGCATGCGATTGTACGAAGGCACCGGCCAGTACGTGGCGCCCACGATGAGTTCCATGTCGTCAACCGAGGCGCGCAGACGATCCATCATGGGGATGATGTTGTGCGCGTACTCGTTGGCGCGCTCTTGCTGGTCCTCGATCTGCAACGCGGCAGCGTGAGCGGCGTTGACCTCGCGCAGGTTCTTGTTGATGGCCGCAACGCCGTCGGTCAGGCGCTTGAGCAGGCTCTCCTGATCGGAGACGTCAAGCAGCGGGCTAACCGCGCGCACGGCGGTGATGCCACGGGCCACCTTGGTTGCGAACGCGTTGATCGCCGGCAGGTAGTCGCGGCTGACCATACGGTCCATAGTGTTGATCTCGATGTTGATGAGCTTGTTATATTTCTCAAGCTTAACCTCGTAGCGGCTGCGAACCTCGACCTCGGACAGAATGCCGAACTCATCGAACAGCTTGAGGTTCTTGGGCTCGACCATACACGGCATGGCATCGGCGGTGGTTGCCTTGTTGGACAGACCGCGGCGCTCGGCCTCGATCGGCCACTCGTCGGAATAACCGTTGCCGTCGAAGATGATGCGCTTATGGTCGCGCAGCAGCTGCTTCACGTACTCGATGGCGCGTTCCTCGAAGGCTTCCTCGGGAACGTCGCGCATGGCGTTGGCGAAGTCCTTCAGGCTCTTGGCCATAGCGGTATCCAGAATGGTGTTGGCCTCGGACAGGTTCTCGGCGGAACCCGGCATGCGGAACTCGAACTTGTTGCCGGTGAAAGCGAAGGGGCTGGTGCGGTTGCGGTCGGTGTTGTCCTTCAGGAAGTTAGGCAAAGTTTCCACACCAAGGTCCATTGCAACCTTGTGAGCGCTGGTGTACTCGGTTTCATGGTCGTTCACCAAAGCCTCGACGATGGCCGAAAGCTCGGTGCCCAAGAAGATGGACACGATGGACGGCGGCGCCTCGTTCGCACCCAAACGATGATCGTTGCTGGCGCTTGCGACGGATGCGCGCAGAAGCTCCTGGTACTCGTCGACCGCCTCGACGATGCAGGACAGGAACACCAGGAAGCGCAGGTTCTCGATGGGGCTTTCACCAGGCTCAAGAAGGTTCTTGCCATCGGCGGCCAACGACCAGTTGTCATGCTTGCCGCTGCCGTTAACGCCGTCGAAGGGCTTCTCGTGAAGCAGGCACACCAAGCCGTGGTGGCTGGCCAGCAGCTTCATCTTCTCCATAGTAAGCAGGTTGTGGTCGATCGCGCGGTTGGCGTTCTCGAAGATGGGAGCAAGCTCGTGCTGAGCAGGCGCAACCTCGTTGTGCTTGGTGCGAGCGGGAATGCCGAGCTCCCAAAGCTCGGTGTCGAGCTCCTTCATGAACTCGTTCACCGTGGGACGGATAGCGCCGAAGTAGTGTTCTTCCATCTCTTGGCCCTTGCAGGGATCGGCACCGAACAGCGTGCGATCGCACAGGGCAAGGTCAAGCCTGCGGGCGAAATCTTTCTCGGAGATCAGGAAGTACTCCTGTTCGAGGCCGACCGTGGGGATGACACGGCGGGGATGCTCGCCGAACAGGGCAAGAACACGCTTGGACTGGACCTCGACGGCAGCCATGGAGCGCAGAAGCGGGGTTTTCTCGTCAAGAGCCTCGCCGGTGAAGCTGGAGAAGGCGGTGGGAATGCACAGCACCTCGTCCTTGATGAAGGCGAAACTGGTGGGATCCCACACGGTGTAACCGCGAGCCTCGAACGTGGCGCGCAGGCCGCCGTTCGGGAAGCTGGAAGCATCGGGCTCGCCCTGGATAAGCTCTTTACCCGAAAAACGAAGCAGCGTGCGACCATCGGCCGTGGGGTCGATGAAGCCGTCGTGCTTCTCGGACGTGATGCCCGTCAAAGGCTGGAACCAATGCGTGAAGTGGGTGGCACCGTTCTCGATTGCCCATTCCTTCATGGCGTGCGCAACGACGTTTGCCACTTCGATGTCAAGCGGCTCGCCGTCGTGGATGGTGCGCATCAAGCTTTTATACGTGACTGATGGCAGGCGTTCGGCCATCACGTGCTCGTTGAAAACTTTCGACCCGTAGATCGCAGCTACGTCCGTCATGGTGCGGATCCTCGCTTTCGTGCAAATGCCTCGTCGGTTTTCGTCTGGTGATACTTTAATACTTTGTTCGGCGAAAGCGACGAACGGGCAAAGAAAAACCCGCCCTCCATGGAGAGCGGGTTTCGAAAAGCCAGTGAATCCGTAGATTCTTAGCGCTTGCTGAACTGCGGGCGCTTGCGGGCCTTCTTCAGACCGTACTTCTTACGCTCGACCATACGTGCGTCGCGCGTGAGGAAGCCAGCCTTCTTGAGCTCGGGGCGATACTCGCCGGCACCCAGCAGAGCGCGGGAAATGCCGTGGCGAAGAGCGCCAGCCTGACCGGAGATGCCGCCGCCAGCGATGTTGGCGATGACGTCGAAATGACCCTCGGTGTCGGTGACCTTGAACGGAGCGCAAGCCATGTCGACCAGAGCCTGACGGCCAAAGTAGTCGGCAGCGTCGCGGCCGTTAACGGTTACCTTGCCAGTGCCGGGGACAAGACGAACGCGAGCAGTTGCGTTCTTCCTGCGGCCGGTGCCGTAATACAAAGCTTCATTTGCCATGACTAGCCCTCCATCTCGATCTTACGCGGGTTCTGTGCCTGATGCGGATGCTCAGGACCGGCGTACACCTTGAGCTTCTTGCCCATGGCGCGACCGAGCGTGTTCTTGGAGCATGCCCTTGATTGCATGCTCCAACACGCGCTCCGGATGACGCTCAATGGCCTCGTTGAAGGACTCGGACTTGA
>CAKTWD010000031.1 GCA_934630485.1 uncultured Eggerthellaceae bacterium
CTTATTGGCGAGGGAAGCTCAATGGCCGAGTGATCGGCCTGTCGGGCTCAACGGGAAAAACCACTACCAAGAATCTCGTTCGCGACGTTCTTTCCGCCCACGGTTCCGTCGTGGCCACCCAGGGAAACCAGAACAACGAGATAGGCGTTCCCAAAACGCTTCTTTCTGCCGAGCCCGATACAACTTCGGTCGTCGTCGAGATGGGAATGCGCGGGCTGCATCAGCTTGATGCGCTCTGCTCGTTTGTGAAACCCTCGTGGGGTCTGCTTACCAATGTGGGCGAAAGCCATATCGAGCTCTTGGGCAGCCGCGAGAACATCGTGCGTGCTAAGTCTGAGCTGTTCGCTTCGCTTCCCGACAACACGGGGGTTGCGTTCTTGAACATCGCGGATGATTTCGCGCGTTTCGTTTGTGATTGCGCGCATCTTTCCGACAGGAATGTCGGCTTGGTTTGCTACGACGGCTCCCTGCAGGCGTCCGAGCGCGTTGAGTCGTTCTCGTACGACGATCGGATCCTTCCCATGGTGTGGGCATCCGACATCAAGCTCGATCCTCAGGGCTGCGCCTCGTTCAATCTGTGCGCTCGGGGTTTCGGACAGCTTGGCTTGGCGGGTGAGCCGGGCCTTGAAGTCGTTCCCTGCACGCTGGCGCTGCGTGGCGTGCACAACGTCTCGAACGCGTGCGCAGCTGCCGCCGTGGGTTATGCAAGCGGAATGTCGCTTGCCGATTGCGCTTTGGCGCTTGGTCAAGCCAAGCCCGAACCTGGTAGGCAGGATATCCTCAGCTCAAGCAAGCATGTTCTTGAAGTGCCGTCTGATTATGACAAGGAAAAGGTAGCCGAGCTGCGCCTTACCGTTCCGGCCGGCATCACCGTCGTCGACGATTCGTACAACGCGAACCCCGATTCCATGCGCGCGTCACTCTCGACGTTCTCGGCCATGGACGTTTCGGGGAAGCGCATCGCTGTTCTTGGCGACATGGGCGAGCTTGGCTCGTTCGCGCCGGAATGCCATGCCCGCGTTGGCTCGTATGCGGCGCATTGTTCGCTTGATTTGCTGGTGTGCGTCGGCGATCTTTCCGTTGACATCGCCGCCGGCGCAAAAGCCGCGGGGATGTCGGCGGACAAGATCGTCCATGTCGACGATATAGAAGCCGCGCTGGCGTATGTCGCGCCGCGTGCGAACCCGGGCGATGCCGTCTTGGTCAAAGCCTCTAATTTCATGGAATTCAGCCGCATTGTGAAGGGACTGGTCGGCTAGCATGTTCTCCCTTTTTGTTTCTCAATATCCTACGTTTCTTTTGTTCCTTGGCGTCTTCGTCGCCATGGCGCTCACCCTAGCCCTCATGCCCGCGTGGATCAAGTTCCTGCGTAAGGAGCATCTTGGTCAGCAAGTGCGCGACGACGGTCCGCAAACGCATTTGGTGAAGCAAGGGACGCCCACTATGGGTGGCGTGGTCATGCTCATTGCAGTGGTTCTTACCATGCTGTTCGTGGCCGACATCACCCCCGAGGCGATCGTGCTGGTGGGCGCCGTCGTCATCACCGGTTTTATCGGCTTGGTTGACGACAGCTCGTCCATCCTGCATGGCCGTTCGTTGGGTCTGACCCCTAAGCAGAAGCTCGTCGCCCAGTTCGTCGTCGCAACGGTTTTCTGCCTGTTCGCGGTTAATTACATCGGTATCGAGCCCACGGTCGAGATCCCGCTCGCTTGCGTTATCGACCTTGGTTTCCTTACCACGCATCTGCCGATCTTCGGCGGCCTCGATATTCCCTGGGTCTACCTCGTTTTGGTGAACATCTTACTTGTCGGTCTGTGCAATGCGGTCAACCTCACTGACGGTCTTGACGGCTTGGCTGCAGGAACGGTTCTTGTCGTTATGGTGGTCATGGCCGCTATCGCGTATCGCTCCGACCTTTTGGAGCCCGCCGTTCTCGCTGCGGCTATCGCTGGCGCATGCATCGGCTTTCTCTGGTTCAACTCGTACCCGGCCGACATTTTCATGGGCGACACCGGCTCGCTTGCTTTGGGAATGGCGCTTGGCTGCTTGGCCGTCCTCACTAAGTCCGAGTTCATCGTCATCGTCATTGGCGGCCTGTTCGTCGTCGAGGCGCTCTCGGTTATGATCCAGGTGTTCTACTACAAGAAAACGAAGAAGCGCGTGTTCCTTATGGCGCCGCTTCATCATCATTTCGAGAAGAAAGGATGGAGCGAGACGAAGGTCGTTATTCGTTTCTGGATCGTCTCGGGCGCTTTCGCTGCGGTGGGCTTCTCGATTTATTTTGCTAACTCCATGATCAACGCCATTTAGACGCACTATCGTGTAGGGTGAATGCACCGTAAACTAACGCACTTCAAACGTATCACGGAAGAGGGTTCGATGGCTTCGTCGACGGAATTCATTCCTGGCAGGAAACGCGCTCCGCAATCATTGGGGCGCGTGCTTGTTTTGGGTCTTGGAAAATCGGGAAGGGTTGCAGCGCAATACTGCGCTGCGCTTCTTGGCACGCGTGTTGATGCGCTGTATGTCGCAGCGGGTTCGGCCAACGACGATGCCCGCGCGTTCGTCGAAGAGCTTTCGGCTTCGGCGTCGTGCGCTGATCCGTGCGTCTGCGAGTTCGGCGATGCAGCCGTTCCCATGCTTGCGAAACAAGCGGGCGGTCGTTTCGACTTGTGCATCGCCAGCCCTGGCATTCCGTATTGGGCTCAGCTCTATCAAGATGCTCAGGCGCATTCCGCGGAAGTGGTAAGCGAGGTCGAGTTCGCGTGGCGCGAAAGCGCCGATTCGTCGGTATGGGTTGCCATCACCGGAACGAATGGCAAAACCACCACCACGTCGTGCTGCGCGTCGCTCCTTTCCAGCGCCGGTATGAATGCCAAGGCTGTGGGCAATATCGGTGATGTCTGCCTGAAGGCGGTTTCCGAGGGCAATACCGACGTGTACGTTGCCGAGGTGTCTTCGTATCAGTTGGCTTCCACGCGTGATTTCGCGCCGAATGTTGCCGTTTGCCTGAACATCACCCCTGATCACGTTCATTGGCATAAGACCTTTGAAGCGTACCGCGATGCCAAGTTCAAGGTTCTTGAGAACTTGGGCAAGGTCCCTGGAAGCGTTGCCGTGCTTGATGCGTCGAACGACGTTGTTCGCGCAAAGGTGCGCCAGATCAAGGCTGTGTATCAGTACGTTCCTATGGGAACGTCCGCGGGTATGTCGGGTGACATGCGCGTGGCATGCGGTTCCGACAACGCTGCATTCATCACCGACGAAGGCATGCTCGTTGTTGCATTCGACGGTAAGGAGCATCAGCTTTGCCGTGCTGGCGAGCTCAAGATCCACGGCCTTCATAACGCATCCAATGCGCTTGCGGCCTCGGTTGCTGCAATCGTCTTGGGGGTCTCCGACGATGTCATTGTTTCGGCTCTACGTTCGTTCGCCCCGCTCGAGCATCGCATTGAACCCTGCGGCAGCATCAACGGTGTGGCTTGCTTCAACGATTCGAAGGCCACGAATGTCGATGCCACGCTAAAAGCGCTCACGGCGTTTCCGAACGCCCGCCCGATCGTTTTGCTTGGCGGCGACGACAAAGGGACCGATCTTTCCGATTTAGTGCGCGAGGTTTACAAGCACGCGCGTGCGGCTGTGTGCTTCGGCGCTGCGGCTGATCGTTTTCTGCGGGCATTCTCTGAGAATGGGACTGATCAACCTGAGGGCTTCCTTTTGCTCTCCGCTTCGAACATGGAAAGCGCGCTCGATGCTGCTCTCGATGTTGCTTATTCCGGTGACGTCGTTCTTCTATCGCCTGCATGCGCCTCGTTCGACGAGTTCCACTCGTTCGAAGAGCGCGGCACTGTTTTCAAGCGCCTTGTTTCTGAGCGTTCGGGTGCTGTTTCTGCAGCATCCAACGTTAGATAGCGTGAGACATGGCATTCGATGTGTTTGAGGAGCAAGGCTCCGATATCGGCTTCATGCGCACGCTCTTCATTTTGTTGGTCGTTGGCATGCTGCTGTTCGGTTGCGTCATGATTTACTCAGCAAGTGCCCCTTCGGCCGTTGCCGAGGGATCGCACCCTGCCGTCTACCTTCTTGATCAGTTGAAGTTCGCGCTCATCGGCATTGTTGCCGCTGTTGGTGCGTGGTGCATCCCGTATCGCGTGTGGCTTGGCAGGGCGGCTTATGGTATTTGGGTGTTGGGTCTGGCGCTCGTCATCCTGACGATGGTCTCGGGCACAGGCGGCGATACCTGGGGTGCTCAACGATGGTTGGTTTTGGGCCCGATTTCGTTGCAGTCGTCTGAGTTCATGAAGATCGCCATTGCCATTGTCGCTGCGAAGATCATGAGCGAATACCACAGTGGCATTCTTGAATTCAAAGAGGCTATTCGCAATGCATTCGTTCTCGTGGGTGTTCCCATGTTGCTGATTCTTGAGACTCAGTCCGACCTCGGCACGACCATGATCATCTTTGCGGCTGCGATTGTCGTCATGTGGCTTGGCGAGGTGCCCACCCCGATCGTTGTCGGGGTCATTGTAGCTGCCGTGGGTCTTGCCGTTCTTGCTACCGTCTTCTCGTCGTATCGTTCGTCGCGGTTTCTCTACCTGGATCCTTGGAACGACGGCAAGGGTGGATACGGCGCAGGGTATCAGATCATTCATTCGTACTATGCCTTCTCGCAAGGTGGCCTTTTCGGCGTGGGCATCGGCAATTCAACTGAGAAGTACCTGTATCTCCCCGAGTCCGAGACCGACTTCATCTATTCCGTCATCGGCGAGGAGCTTGGCATGTTCGGCGCCCTTGCCGTTCTTGTCGCATTCATTGTTTTGGGCTACGCGGGCTTGCGTATTGCATATGCGGCTGAAGATGATTTCGGTTGCATGCTTGCGGGTTCGCTTACCGTCATGCTCGTCGTCCAGGCTTTCTTGAACATGGGATCCGCCGCAGGCCTGCTTCCCACCACGGGCAAACCGCTGCCCTTCATTTCGTCAGGAGGTTCGTCGCTGATCGCGACGTTCATCATGGTAGGTTTGGTGTTGTCGGTCAGTCAAGGCTCGGCGTCGTTCTCGCTGCCGTTTGGCGGGGGCAAGAAGGACGATGTCTATGAGCAGCGCCGCGACAACTTGCGCGTCATTCACGTCGATGGCGCAGGTGGCAGCGGCCACAGAGCCGGTGGATCCTCTCGTCGTACCAGCTTTTTGGATGAGTCCTCGATGTCGGGCGGCTTCGGAAGCACAGGCAGTTCGTCGCGCTCATCGCGTCGTACAAGGAACACAAGGAGATAGATATGCTCGTAGTTCTTTCCGGTGGTGGCACTGCAGGTCACATCAACCCGGCATTGGCATTGGCGGACGTTCTGGCCGAGCGCGGCTGCGAGGTTCGCTTCGCGGGCACGCCGCAAGGCGTCGAGTCGCGTCTTGTTTCCGAGGCGGGCATTCCGTTCAAAGGTTTCGAGGCTGCCGGCTTCAATCGCAACCATCCGCTGAGCCTTTTCAAGGGCGTTGCTCTTATCGAGAAGAGCACCTTTGCAGCTAAGAAGTGGTTCGCCGAGATCAAGCCTGATGTCGTTGTTGGATTCGGCGGCTATGTCTCCATCCCCGTTGGCCGCGCCGCCGAGAAGATGGGCATTCCTGTTGTCATTCATGAGCAGAATTCCGTTATGGGAATGGCCAACAAGTACCTTGGCAAGAAGGCTGCACGCGTTTGTTTGACCTACGACAACGCGGCGAAGGATCTTCCCAGCACCAAGAACGTGGTTGTCACCGGCAATCCGGTTCGCGCGAGCATCTTCGAGTCCACTCGTGCCGAGGGCCGTGAAATGCTTGGTATTCCCGACGACGCTCGCATGCTGTTGGTGTTCGGCGGCAGTTTAGGCGCGCGCCATATCAATCAGGCGCTGGTTGGCATGAAGGACAAGCTGCTCTCCTATCCCGACTTGTATGTGGTTCATGTCACGGGCCCGAAGGAACTTGACAGCGTCACTCAGGCGCTTTCCCTTACCGAGGACGAGGCGAAGCGCTGGAAGCTCTTCGGCTATCAGGATCAGATGGGGAAGTGCATGGCCGCAACCGATGCTATCGTGTCGCGTGCTGGCGCCACGTCCCTTGCCGAGATCTCCGCGCGAGCGATTCCGGCCCTTCTTGTTCCGTTCCCGTATGCCACCGAAGATCATCAAACTATGAACGCGCGTTCATACGTTGAGGCGGGATGCGCGCTGATGATTCCTGATGCCGACGTCGAAACGCCGGCGTTTGCCCGCGACGTATGCGAGCTCGTTGAGAACGCCGAGTTGCGCGCAAGCATGACCGTAGCCGCCAAGCAACAGAAGACTGCTGATGCTGCACGTCTTCTTGCCGACGAGGTTATGGCTGCTGCCAAGAAGTAACCCAGTGCAGGTTGCCTTGCGCGCTTCTTCTTGTAAAGCCTGAAGTTTCAGATCAGCCCTACTTGAAGTTTCAAACTTCAAGTAGGGCTTTTTCTTTCAGTCTTTTGGTTGATTCTCAACTCGTTGTCTCCGACTTACTCTGATATCAACGAGAGATCGAGTCTGCAGACATCTCCCATAGAAAAGACGAGTTTTCGAGTAATGAAGGAGTGGTTCGAGATGACGAAAGCCGAAGACCGTAAAGTCTTGGTTCTGGGCGTCGATGGCATGGACCCCCGACTGTCGAGGAAGTTCTTGGCAAAGGGCGTCATGCCTAACCTGCAGAAGCTGATTGATCGTGGTTCCTGCCGTGACGACCTTGTTCTTCTTGGTGGTCATCCGACGGTTACCCCGCCGATGTGGACGACGCTTGCTTGCGGCTGCTACGCCAATGTGCACGGCATTACTGCATTCTACCGTCAGTCTCACGATCATCCGCTTGACACCATCGAGTACAACATGGACTCGACGAACTGCCAGGCAGAACCTATGTGGAACGCAACCGCTGAAGCGGGGAAGAAAACGCTTGTGTGGCATTGGCCTGGTTCCAGCTGGCCTCCGACCAGCGACAGCCCGAATCTGATGGTCGTCGATGGTAGCTCTCCGGGATGCGTCGGCATGGCGACGAGCACCCTCGAGGTTGAGTTCCTCATGAGTGCTAAGGACACCTACAAGGAAGTCACGGTTATCCCCGCAGCTGCAACCGAAGCTCACGCTCCTTGCGTTGTCGAGAACATGGAAGTTTCCGAGAATGCCGATGGCGCTCTTGGAATTGAGGATTGGGCAGCTAAGTACATCACCCGTATTGTTTACAAGCCGTCCCAGATGGAGGGTGAGGGCACCGAGATCGGCATGGATCTGCAGGTTTCTCCGATCAAGGAACCCAAGGGTTGGACTGTCGCTCCTGAAGGCGCCAAGGAAGTTATCTTGCTCACGGCAAAAGGCCTTCTGCGCTGGCCCGGTCTTATCCTTAAGGACGCCGAAGGAAAGTACGACAAGGTCGCTTTCTACAAGAGTAAGAAAGATGCGGAGCCGTTCGTCGTTTTGGAGGAAGGCGTCATGGTGAAGGACGTCATGATGGACTCCTTCAAGGACGAAGAGAAGCTTCCGTGCAACCGCAACATGAAGCTGCTCAAGATTGCAGAAGACGGTTCCGAGATCACGATTTACGTTGCAGCGGCCATGAACACGTACGACGACACCGTGTGGAGCCCGAAGAGCCTTTACTCTGAGATTCGCGAGAATTTCGGTCCGATGAAGCCGAACTCGTACATTGGCTGCCAGGACCCCATGCTGATCACTGACTGCATGCTTGATAACTGGACCGTCGCCCGCGATTGGCAGGCTGACTGTATCAACTACCTTATCAAGAAGTATGACCTGGATGTCGTTTTCAGCCACTTCCACAACGTCGATATGCAGTTCCACAAGTTCGTGAAGCACTTGGCAAATGGTAAAGAATTCAACCGCCTTCCTCAGGAACAGTACGACAAGTTCGCCGAGGACGTCTACAAGCAGACCGATGGGTACATTGGCCGCTTCCTGCACCTTCTTGACGAGGGTTGGACCATCCTCTTGGTCTCCGACCATGCCCTTATCTCGCCTAAGAACGACGTCCCGATGCTCTCCGAGAACAGCGGCCTTACCGCTGGCGTTATGAAGGAGCTCGGTTACACCGTCCTGAAGAAGGACGAGAACGGTGAGGAGATCGGCGAGATCGATTGGGAGAAGACGCGCGCGGTTGCCGTTCGCGAGTGCAATATTTACATCAACCTCAAGGGTCGCGAGGAAACCGGCATCGTCGATCCTTCCGACAAGTACGAGCTTGAAGAGCAGATCATGACCGATTTGTATGGTTATCGCGACAAGAAGACCGGTCATCGTGTGGTTTCCGTTGCGCTGCGCAATCGTGATGCCTTGCTCCTTGGCTATGGTGGTCCCGAGTGCGGTGACATTTGCTACTGGATGGCTGAAGGTTACAACGCCGACCATGATGACTGCCTGTCCACCACGCTTGGCGAAGACGATACATCGGTGTCCCCGATCTTCGTTGCGGCGGGCGATGGAATCAAGCGCGGCTTCAAGACCGACCGCCATATCCGTGAGGTCGATGTTGCGCCGACCGTTGCTGCCCTTACCGGCGTTCGCGTGACGAAGAACTGCGAAGGTGCTCCTGCTTATCAGATCTTTGAAGGTAAGCAAACCATCGCGGTTGAGTCTTAAAGCCCATAGGCCGTGCGAGCGTAAGTGTTTGTTGAACCGCCCGAGAAGTTGACGTTTGACAATTCACGCAGACCATCGAAATGCGTAGAACTTAACGTATATGCGTCAAGTGTCTTCGTTTCGTGCTCGGTCCGTTCGCTTGACGCTCGCATGGCTTCGTTTTCGAATCGCTGATTCCTTTACATGTCTTTTTCTCGGAGCGTTTCGGTAGTAAACGCTCCGACGGGCACACCATGTGTTTGTTGTATCCCGAGTGGGGAAACGCTTGGTGCGCCCGTGCTAATAAGATGGGAAACATCATGGCTGAACAAAACAAGTTACAAAAGACATCGAAACCGCTCGACGTGCTTCTTATGGCGGTTGGTGCCTTGATCGGCTTCGCGGTATTCATGATGCCTGGCGAGTTGTTCCCTTCAAAGGGCGGCCCCGCTGGCGCCTTCATCGGTCTGGCGATCGCGTTCGTGCTGGTTGTGCCGATTGCTTACTCGTATGGATACCTGCTTCGCAAGTACCCGCTTTGCGGAGGCAGCTTCACCTTCACGCTTATCGCTTTTCGTGGGAACAAGCATCGTAAGCAGCATGCATTCGTTTCGGCGTGGTTCCTGGCGCTTGCGTATTGGGCGCTGCTTTGCTTGAACGCGACGGGCGCCGGACTGGTTCTTCGTTACATTTTCCCAGGTGTGTTCTCGGGCCCGCTTCTGTACAACGTTTTCGGTTGGGACGTCTATCTCGGCGAGATCCTCATCGCTCTTGGTTTCATCATTCTTTTCGGCTTGATCAACCTTAAGGGCATGAAGACCGCTTCCTGGATTCAAAATGGTGTCGTTATCGTTTTGTTGGGCGCCATCATCTACCTTGTTGTCGCCGTGCTCACGCAAAGCCCCAATTGGAGTAACCTTGAGCCCGCCTTCCCGTCCAGCAAGACCCCGTTCCAGGCGATTATCGCCATGGTTGCCATGACCCCGTGGCTCTATATGGGCTTCGATGTCATTCCGCAGTCGGCTGAGGAGTACAACTTCACTCCCCGAAAAGCCCTGGTTCTCATGATCGTGGCTATGGCCGTCGTATTTGTCGTCTACAACCTGATGATGGTTATCGCTTGCTCTTACGCTCCTTGGGAAGACATGCTCGCAATGGGCAACTTCTGGAATCTTGGCTGGGCTGTCGAGAACTACCTTGGCCGTCCCGGACTGCTGGTGATGGGCTTGGCCATGATCTTGGGTATTTTCTCGGGAATCAATGCCTTCTTCACCACGTCTAGCCGCGTCTTGTACTCTATGGGCCGCGTTGATGCCCTGCCTGAGGCGTTTGGCAAGCTTAACAAGAACGGCGTTCCTTCCACCGCCATCATCTTCATGATGGTAACTGCATGCATCGCTCCGTTCGCAGGTCGTCAGCTTATCTCATGGATCGTCGACATGCTTTCGCTTGGTATGGCTGTTTGTTATACCTACGCCTGCGTCTCTGCCGCTATCGTTGCCAAGCGCAACAATGACAAGCTGGCTTTCTTCTTCGGTAGTTTCAGCGCGGTTGTTGCTGTGATCTGCGTGCTGCTCGAGATCATTCCCGGCTCTCCTGGCTTCCTTTCCGTTGAGGCTCTTATCGCCCTTGGCATCTGGGCTGCTCTTGGGGTTGTGTTCTACCTCATCAACCGTAAGAACTACCTGGCGTCCGACAAGATCGAAGAGCTTGCCGCGGAAGCCAGCGCCGAGGTCAAGGCCGAGGAGGCCGAGGAGTGTCTCGATGAGAAGGTCGACACCCCTTATGGCACGGCCGAAATGGGCTGCATTGACGAATTGAAGGCCGCGCAATCTGCGCAGGCCGAGGTAGTGACAATTAAGGAAGAAAAGGCTGAGGAATGCGCCGAAGTGGTGCAAACCGAATACGGCGAGGCTGACCTAGGGTGCGCTGACAAGGTGGCCGAGCTTGAAGACGCCAAAGCTAAGCTCGACGAGCTGAATGCGAAAGTCGACGCTGCGAAATAACTTGACTTAAAGCCTTCAATTCGAGGCTTTGCATCCGACGAAGTCCTGTCGGCCGGCGTAAGAGTCGCATGGCAACAAGAAAGGGGCGCAGTTCAAAAAAGCTGCGCCCCATTTCTTCAAGGACGCCGCGAAGGCGTCGGCCAATCAACGAAACACACATGAAAGGGAAACTCCCATGCGCAATATGCAATGGGGCTTGTCGGGCGCTGTCCTTTGGGCCTTCGACACGGTGATCCTCAGCATCGCTTTAAGCTCCACCGTCTTTTTCTCGACACCGCAGGCGATAGCTTTGGCATCATTTGTCAGCACGTTTCTGCACGACGCTTTCTCGGCTATCTACATGTTCATCTACAACGGCTTTCGCAAAAAGCTTGGCAAGACATGGAAGCTCCTGCGAAGCAAAACGGGTTTGTTCGTATGTATTGCCGCGCTTATCGGCGCCCCGCTTGGCATGTCGGGTTATGTGTTCTCCATTAACCAGATTGGTGCAGCCTATGCTGGAGCTATCTCGGCTTTCTACCCGGCGTTTGGCGCGTTTTTGGCACATGTCTTTCTGAAAGAGCGCCTGAAACCCTACCAATGGGGCGGCTTGGTGGTGTGCCTGGTTGCCATCGCAGCCATTGGTTTCACGCCTGACGAAGCGGTGCCGGGCGATTGGTTCTTAGGTATAGCCGCAGCGCTCTTCACGGTGTTTGGCTGGGGAGCCGAAGCGGTTATTATCTCGTATGCTCTGCGTTTTGGTGAGGCCGACGAAGAGTGCTGTCTGCAGATTCGCGAAAGCGTTTCGGCCCTTACTTACATGATCATCATCTTGCCTGTTCTTGGAGGATGGGGCTGCGCCGTCGATGTTGTCGCAAGTGATGCTTTGCCTTGGATCGCCCTTGCGGCTTTTATGGGAACATCATCGTTTATCTGCTATTACACGTCTATCGGCAAGATCGGCGCGCCGAAATCGATGGGTTTGAACGTTTCGTATTCGGGTTGGGCGGTGCCAATTTCCATGGTTTTGGTCGGCACGCAGCCTACTCCGGTTGGCGTGGTATGCACTGTGCTCATCATCGTAGGTGCGATTGTTGCTGCAACCGACCTTTCCGAGCTTTTCGGTAAGAAAGGTGCGAACGAGGGCGCAAGCGCTTAAGGCACCAAGTGCAGGCGTGGTTCCTTGCGTTTTCACGAGCCTTTGATATTTCTGTATGTCCGGGTGCTTACTGCGCGCCCGGACATTTTCGCTTTTAGTCGGCGTAAAGGTGCTCTTTTAGACATTTCACGAAGGTCTGCACCGATTCGTTGTCGCGATCCTTCTTGCTGAACAGGCACCCTATCTGCGAATTGATGGTGGGCATGAATCCTTTGAAGATCACATTGGGGCGGACGTTTGCGCTGCGCGCCACGAAGAAACGGCTTGCGAAGCCGATGTAGGTGCTGTTTTCGATCGTCGAGTATAAAAGGCTTTCACTGTCGACTATCTTCTTTATCTGAGGCGTGCCGTAATCGCGGTAATAATCGAGTGTTATGCGGTCGATGCCCGCTTCAGGGTAATCGGGGTATTCGATGATCAGCGGCTCGTTGAAAAGGGATTTAAGCGTAAGATTCGTCTTCGTGGCAAGGGGATGATTTTTGTTCATGCATGCCACCCAGTAGTCGTCGACAAGCGGCAAAAACTCAAGATCATCGCTGATCTTGCTTTTCAACAACACGTTGTCGTCGGGCACGTTCAAAACGCTTACCACCGTGCCTTCGCTGCATTCTGAAAGACGCCGATGCATGTCGGGGATAAGAAAGCTATCCTTTGCCAAAGCCATGACGTTCGTGTGCGGCGCGCGACGTGACAGTTCGCCGATGGCGCCTGAAAGCACCGTCTCGTGCACGGCGGGGCAGCAAAGCACCGTGATGTCGCCGGTTATTTCCGGACATACGCTGAAGCGCCCTTTCAGCTGGTCTACTTGCTGCAAGATGTTTTTTGCGGCTTCAAGCGTTTCAAGCCCTTCTTTGGTAAGGTAACATCCTCTGCTTGCGCGCGTGAGAAGGGTCACGCCGAGCTCCTTCTCGAGGTTCGTGATCGATTTTCCCAGCGATTGCTGCGTGATGAACAGGCGTTTGCTTGCTTCGCTGAGTGACTTGCATTTTGATATGACGACCAAGTACTCAAGCTGCTCAAGCCTCATTCGATCCCCCTAGTTTCGTTTGCGCTTAATTGCGCAGGGCGATGATAAACCCTCCCTGACTTGTCTTGATTATATAAGTACTTGTCCTCGTTGTTGTCGGGGCGCTTTGTTTGGCGTTACCATGTTTCGCTACAGAACTAACTTCGCCGGGCGTTTGCGGATTGGGCGCATGTCTGGCTTTTCATCAGCATAAACGCAGCATTCGACAGGGATTGTGCATGAACATGGATAAAATCACGTCGGTTCATTTCATCGGCGTCGGTGGTGTTGGCATGAGCGGTATTGCCAAGGTCGCCCACGATCAGGGTCTTATCGTCACGGGCTCCGACATCCGCGACAGCCGTTATACTCAGCAGCTTCGCGAGGCGGGTGTGACCATTCACATCGGGCACGACGCCGCCAATATCGCAGGCGTCGGTAAGGAAGATGGCCCCGATGTCGTCGTTATTTCCACTGCCGTCCTCGAGAACAACATCGAGCTTCGCGCTGCGAAGGAGCGCGGCCTGACCATTTGGCATCGCGCTCAGATGCTCGCGTATTTGGGAACCGGTCTGAAGACGCTTGCCGTTGCGGGAACGCACGGCAAAACCACCACGTCTTCCATGATGGCCACCGTCCTTGACGATCTTGGCTTCGATCCCACGTTCCTGATCGGCGGCATCGTTCGTGCCTATGGCACGAACGCGCACTCCGGCACAGGCGATTATTACGTGGTCGAAGCCGATGAGTCTGACAAATCGTTCAGCTACCTGTCCCCGTATGCGGTGCTTATCACCAATATCGAGGCCGACCATCTCGATCACTACAAAGACCTCGCCGAGATCCGTGAGAAATTCAAGGCGTTCATCGAGCTCATTCCCGAAGCCCAGGGTATCGCCATGGTTTGCGCTGAGGATCCATCGGTGGTTGAGCTCGCTCGCTCCACGGGCCGCAACGTGAAAACGTACGGCTTTGCCGATGGGGTTGACGTGCAGATCGTTTCGTATCAGTCTCACGGCATCGGCAGCGCTTTCTCGCTGCGCATGCCTGACGGCCAGATCGTCAAGTCGTCCATCCCTCAGAATCCGGGTAAGCATAACGTGCTTAACGCCGCAGGCGTTATCGGTCTTTTGGCCGAGCTTGGCGTTCCTGCAGCCGATGCCGCTCGTGCCGTCTCCGATTTCAAGGGCGTTCGCCGTCGTTTCGATTTGGTCGGTAAAGCCGACGAGGTCACCGTGGTTGACGACTACGCTCATCACCCCACCGAGATCGCGGCAACCATCTCCGCTGCCGCAGAGCTTGGCTACAACAACGTTCACGTCCTTTTCCAGCCGCACCGTTATTCGCGTGTGGGGCTGTTCACCGAAGTTCTTCATGACGAGTTCGGCTCGGCTTTCGACAAGGCCGACACCGTCACGTTCATGGACGTGTATCCCGCAGGCGAGGCGCCGGTGCCGGGTGTTTCCGGCAAGACGTTCCTGAACGTCGTGTTAGATCATTCGGGCCATCCCAATGCGGAATACGTCGCCCGCCGCGTCGACGTGCCCGAGGTCATGGCCGCTAAAGCGAAGCCGGGGGATCTGGTCATCACAATGGGCGCTGGTGACGTCACCGCCATGGGTCCTCAGATCATCGATGCCCTGCGTCGTCGTTCCTCGGGCGATGCTCCTGCTGCCGAGTAACGTCAGGGGGCTTTCGTGTCTGCTCTTCACGCTGTGGGGATCGAGGCTCTTCTTGCCGGCTCCGACTTTGACGGCGAGGTTCTGCCCGACGAGCCCATGTCGCGTCATACCACCTATCGCATAGGTGGGCCTGCTCGTTATTACGTGCAGGCCAATTCCATCAGCGCTCTTGCAAGCGTTTTGCGCGCATGCAATCGCTACGATGTGCCATGGGTGGTTGTCGGCCGCGGATCGAATCTTCTAGTGGCTGATGAGGGTTTCCCTGGTATCGTTTTGACGTTGGGACGTGATTTCCGCTCCCTTCGCTTCAACGAGGACGCCAGCACCATAGTGGCTGGTGCGGGAGTTACGCTTGCCACCGTCGTCCGCGAGGCGTTCCACCGCTCATTGGGCGGCTTCGAATTCGCGGTCGATGTTCCCGGAACCGTGGGTGGCGCCTTGCGCATGAATGCCGGCCTTCGCGACGAGTGGATCGGCGAGCGCGTTGTCTCGGTCACCG
>CAKTWD010000032.1 GCA_934630485.1 uncultured Eggerthellaceae bacterium
CGCCAAGACCGTCGACTTCTCTGACAGCTACTACGTTGACGACCTGTCCATTGCCGCTATGAAGAACAACGCCGACATCACCGCCGACAATGCTGACGAGGCTCTGAACAAGGAAGGCGTTGTCATCGCCGTCCAGTCCGGTTCTTCTGGCGAGACCTACGTCAAGGAGAACTACCCCAAGGCCACCGTTCAGCCTTACGGCAACTCCACCGACGCATTCGCTGCTCTGCAGTCCGGCCAGGCTAACGCCGTGTGCACCAACAAGGCCGTCGTCGAGCGCATGCTTGCCAACGCTTACACCGATGCTCAGGTTGTTAAGTCCATCGCTACCGGCGAGGAGTACGCTGTCGCCGTTGCTCAGGAGAACAAGGCTCTGACCTCCGCCATCAACAAGGCTCTTGAGGAGCTTCAGGCTGACGGCACCATCGATGCTCTGGTTGCCAAGTACATGTAACACCGCAACCCGATAGCTTCGGATTGACTTGGGTGGGGCAGGTTGCGAAAGCGGCTTGCCCCACCTTTTTTTATGCCCGCGGGTAGGAAGTGCCTAAAACACGCCTTTGACGTGGTAAAATCCGCAACGTAAATGGCACAGATGGTTGCGTCGGGCACGGCGCGGGCGCGATTGCGCTTGAGAGAATGCGGGTGAAAGTCCTGCGCTCTACCAGGAACCGTAAATGCTGATGGGCAGGGTTGCCGCGGGCGCGCGGGCTGTCCAGACGAGGCGAAGTCGGATCGCTCATCCATCGCACTAAGCCCTGGGAAAGAGAGGAACCGATGAGCATCGGCCCCAAATTCGTGCGCGCTAACGCGCCCGACGATTCTGCTGCGCAGAACAAGACAGCGCAGAAATCCGAAACATTGAAGACGTCTTTGCGGCAGCGTGCGCTTGCCAGCTTCATGGCGGTTGTCATGGCGACGGCCATGACGCCAAGCTTGGCGTTCGCCGACGTTGCTGCAAAGGCTGCCGAAGACGAGGCTGCGGCATTGCCCGTTGCCAAGGTTGACTTGGCTGCTGAAAGCGTCGGTTCGGAGGGCGCGTTTAATTCGGGTGCGACCACCGAGAACGTTGAAGCGCCTCAGGCCGCTGCAGGGGGGGAACCCGCAGGAAAGGCCACTGATTCCGTTGCCGCCGTTGAGGCTTCCGACGAAGCGGGTATTTCTGTCGGGGTGAACGCTCAGCAAGACAGCGCCGAAGACAAGGCCGCGGCTGCCGACGACGGTGAGGATGGCATCGCGCTTGCTTCCGACGTCTACATAGAGGACGTTTCGATTCAGAACGAGTCCGGGAAAAACGTTACCTTGGGCTATGCCCCGGCGGTCAAAGTTGGCGACACCGTCAAGCTCGTGGCTACCTATGAAGAATACGACGATTACTGGGAAGACTACGAGGACGTCGAGCTAACCGATTCCGAGTATGCCCAGCTCACTTATCAGTGGTATATCGGGTCGAGCAAGGCATCCGCCCATTCTGCCACTGGTTACTCTGCCATCGAGGGGGCTAGCTCTCGCGAGCTTGTCATCACGCCTGACATGGTTGGCAAGTACGTGCTGTGCTGCGTGACGTATGGTAAGAGCGGAAGCAAAGACACCGAAAGCTTGGCAAAGCCCATTGAGGCAGGTGAGGCTGTTCCTTCGAACCCCGACGCCGCGAAGCTTGCCGAGGCCGTCAAGAAGCTTTCCGCATGGAAGCCTGTTCTTAAATATGGTGCCGATTCCAATATCGTCGATATGCTTGCCGCCAAGCTTCAGGAACTTGGCTATTCTGATGTCACGCCGTCTTTGAAGTCGGTCTCATTCGGAGGTTCCGACCCTGCTCAGCAGGGCGGCATTGCCGATGATGGATCCGTTACGTACTTCTTCCTTTCGCCTGCAGAAAAGACCGTTTCGGACGATTGGTCGATCCTTCGCCAGTTCACGCCCACGTATGCGCTGACGCTGGGCGAAGAGTCGATCGAGTTCACTCCCAGCTTGAGCTCCATGCTGCCGTGGAATGACGCGAGGGTTAAAGATTATCTTTCTGGTTTGCTTGATTCCGCCGAGCTTACTGCGTCCGTGAAATCGGGCGTTGCGGAATCGTCTGTCAAGGAAGAGGTGCTCCCCAGTTTCCTTTACGCTGACGGCAAGAAGGTCGCGTCGCTTACCTGGACTTCATCCGATGAGTCTGCGGCGAAAGTCACTTCCAGCTACGACTCTGATTACAACATTGTTTACAAGGTTGCCTATACACATGGCAACGGCGATGCCGACGTTCAGCTGAGCGCGTCGGCTCAGCTGCTTGTTCCTGGCTACGGAAGTGCCCCCAGCATACGCGTGTATGAAATGAAGGTTGCCTCCAAGTCGGCTGAGGACATCGCTGCCGAGAAGGCCGAGCTTGAGGCTGCGCTTGCCCAGATCGACGGCAAGATCGTCGATTATACTGACAAGAACAAAGCGGTCGACCTGTCGGCCGTCGAGTCCGACTTCATCTTGCCACGCGCAGGGAAGCTCATCAAAGGCAACGTCAATCTTTCGTATTCGTCGAGCGACGACTCCGTTCTGAAGATCAACGGCTATCGCGTTATCGTCACTCCCGACATTGCCGGCGGAACCAATCAGGCCACCATCACGGCAACCCTCACGCGTGATGGCGTCGTCGCAACCCGCGATATCGTTGTCAACGTCAAGCCCATCGACGAGGCCGAGATCGATGCCGCCGTTGCCTTCATGCAGAAGGTGAAGGATGGTTATGCCGCATCGCTTCTGGGAAACAACGCTTCCGTTGACAGCGTCAGCCAGGACCTGAACCCCTGGAGCACCGCTGTGCTTCAGGATGACGGCACGGTTTCATATTCGAAGAAGTACGAGGCGGGTGGTCTTCATACTGCCGATCTGCCTGGTTACGACTCTATGGCCGGCACGAACTGGCGCACGTTCAAATCTGACAACAGTTCTGTTGTTGCCGATGAGACCCTGCGTGTCACTCAGCCTGTCGCCGATACGCTCGTTACGGTGCAGAGTTCTCTTACGTACGAGAAGTACGTGGCTTTGGCCGCAGCTCATCCCGAGAACGCCAAGCTGCAGAGTTTGGTGAACCAGCCTGTTAGCGCGACGTTTCGCATCGTTGGCGCGACCGATCATTCCGATCCGCAGATCTCGGTTAATTTCCAGCTGGTTGGCGTTGACGCCAAGGGCAACGACGAGGTTTGGTCGGGCGGCGCCCAGGGCATCGCCTTCGGTTCGACCGCCGATGCGCTTATAGAGCAGGTGCTGAACGCATGCGAACTCAAACATACTTCGTCGACAAGCGCGTACGGTTATTACCTTTCCGATATCACCTCTACTGATGGTAGGACGCTTGGATACGACGCGGCAACAGGGAAGTACTGGCAGCTGTTCGTGAACGGCGAGCCGTCTGAGGTTGGCGCCAGCAGCGTTGCTCTGAACCCGGGCGATTCCATCGTTCTGTATTACTCGGCGTTCGGCGACACGCTTGACGACATCGGCAAAGCCACGTTCGTTTCGACGGTCAAAATCGTCGGTCCCGATGCTTCTGGCAAGGACGTCGTTTGGGCTCCCGAAACCGAAGTGAAGATGGCCGCCGAAGAGGACATGACCGCAGCAGCTCTTACGAAGAAGGTTCTTGAGCGCTATGGCATGACCTGTGATGACGGCATGTGGACCATTTCCGCCGAGGACGGCGGCACGCTCCCGAACGGCGAGGCAAGCCTGGGCAGCAAGCAGGACGCCCAGGGCAACTGGTTGTGGTGGGCCTTCTATATCAATGGAGAGCTGAGCAACGAGCTTGCCTCGACCTACAAGGTTCAGCCCGGCGACAAGATCGCATGGTATTTCGCAGGCGACGGTGCCGAACTTCCCAAGAGCGATGTGGAAACTAACCCCAAGGCCGATCATCCTTCCGTTGACGTGCAGTTCAACGGTTTTGCCAATGGCGGCACCGGAGCAATCACCAGCGGCAACACGCCCGTGGCCAAGACTGACGCCGCATGGAGCAGCAGCCTGCTTACCGATAAAGAGCGCGAGCTTGGGGCAACTCCGTCGGCCTCCACGCCGCTTGTCGTTGACGGCAAGCTGTATGTTGTCTCCGCTTCGTCTTGTTTCGATCCGACCACCCAGGTATACACCTCGAGCCTTGCGCGCCTTCAGCTGATCGACCCGGCAACGGGTGCGGTTGCGAAGCAGATCACGCTTGGTTCGACGATGGATTCCGCTTGCCGTCCGATTTACGCTGACGGCATCATCGTCGTTCCCTTGACGGGCGGTTATCTGCAGGCCGTTTCAGCAACCACTCTTGAAACCCTTTGGGTGAGTGACGCGTTCGCGAATCAGAGCCTGTCCACGCTGACGATCTCCGATGGCTACGTGTACTTGGCAACCGTCGATTCGTTTGACGACAGCTGGTCCGCCTCGGCAGGCACGTTGCGTCGGGTGAATCTGCTTACGGGTGCCGTTGCGGGTTCTTTCACCGATGATGGCGCGGGCTATTATTGGGCCGGCGGTGTGATTGCAGGCGACTACTACGTTGTCGCTGACGACATGGGCGGCGTCTCGGTTTTCTCGAGCGATCTGTCGCGCAAGGTTTCTTTCGTGAACGCGTCTTCGGCCGGGTTCCGCAGCACGCTTGTTGTTGACGGCGACAACATCTATGCCGTTTCGAAGGACGGCGTCTTGCATCGATTCGCCGTTGACGTGGCGGGCAATCTGTCCGAGACGGGCAAAGTCCAGTTCGCGGGCTATTCCACGTCCACGCCCACCATTAGCGGTGGTTATGCATTTGTTGGTGGTTCCGACGATTACAAGGGCGTGCTTGCATGCGTCAATCTGTCCGATCTCAGCGTGACCAAGGTCACCAAGGCCGATGGCGAGCTGCTTCCGTTCGAAAGCAAGAGCACGCCACTTGTTTCGACGCGCAATGGAAAGACGTACGTGTATTTCACGCTGAATGGCGTCCAGGGCGATTGGCCCAACTACACGTCGGGCGGCGGTGTGTACGCGTACTGCTTGGGCGACGAACAGGCGAAGCTGATCTTCGCTCCGGGTGTTGGTTTCGCGCAGTACTGCATGGCCTCGATCGTTTCCGATGGTGCGGGCAACTTGTACTACACGAATGATTCGGGCTATTTGTTCAAGATCGCGGCGCAGGAAGGCGAAGCCACCCAGCCCGTCACGCCGACGGATCCGAAGCCCGTGCCGGGTGGACAGCCTGGTGGTGGCAACGGCGGGGCGTCTGGTAATGACGGTGACAACAACGGTTCGCAGCTTGGCGGCTACGTCGCACCTGCGGCAACTCCGATCGACGACGCCGATGCTCACAAAGCGGATGCCGCTAAGGCGGAAGGATCTGATGACGCGGCGATTACTCGATCTGCCGCTGATGGCGAAGAGGACATCATGCTGATCTCGATGGACGATGGTGCTGACCAGCCCAGCAAGGGCGGAACGCCTTTGCCGTTCGTTCTACTTAGTGCCGGCGGCCTTGGTCTTGCTGGTGCTGCTGCCTGGATGATCGGCGCCAGGCGTCGCAATTTCGGAAGGTAAGGTTGCGAAGTGACCGACAACGACGTCGAAAACAAGTTCAGCCATAGCGAGTCCGAACCGCCTCGCGATTCGGCTCGCGCGGCCGCTCTGACGGTGAGAGATTCCTCCGCTGTTGAAGAAGACGCTCGGCGGTCGATCCCCACGCGCACGCGCGTGGGGATCGCGGCGCTTGTGCTGGCTTCCATTCTGCTGATAGTCGCTGGCGTTTTCTCGATGTTCGGCGGCGCGTCTGCTGGCGCCGGCTCATCTGCTGGCTCTTCTTCGGCTGCCGCTTCGGCGTCTGCGCGCGACGGTGGTAACGCAACCGAGTCGAGTTCGCCTGCATCTTCTGAGGGAGGCTCTTCGGCACCCGCTGATGGTAAAACCGTTGCCTCCAACGACGGATCCGCTTCTTCTACAACCGACTTCGCTTCGCGTGACGAGGGGTCGTCGACAACCGATGGCAGCACCCCGTCTTCGTCGGGGCAGGGCGTTTCTTCCGCACCTTCTTCCCAGCCTGACGAGCAGCCAGACCCGACCCCGGAGCCATCCAATCAGGTCACTGTTTCGGTTTCTGTCAGCAGCTCTGCCGTGGGCGGATCTGTTTCGGGCGGCGGTTCTTTCACCTTTAATCAAGGAGCCACGGCCTATGACGCGCTTTGCGCTTGCGGGCTGTCGGTGAACGCGCGTGGCAGCCAGTACGGCCTGTACGTAAGCGCCATCGGCGGTTTGGCCGAGAAGGAGCACGGCGGCAAAAGCGGGTGGGTGTACTCCGTGAACGGGGTTTCACCTATGACATCGTGCGCCAATTACGTTCTTTCTGACGGCGATGCGGTTAGCTGGTTCTATGTCACGGGCAACTAAGTTGCCATCGTCGTACTGCTGATGCCGATTTGACGCCAGATAGAAATGCAGAACGTTTTCCATACATATCACCCCGCTGTGGCATTCCTGTTCCTTGCCTGCGCGCTTGGTTTGTCTATGTGCTGCATGCACCCCGTGTATGCAGCACTTTCCCTTGCCGGCGCGCTTGCGTGCTCGTGCGTGTGCCGCGGCGGACGCACCACCTTGCTGTCGCTTCGGTGGGTTGTGCCCTTGTGCCTGATCGTGGCTGCGGCCAACCCGCTGTTCGTCGCATCGGGTTCCACCGAGCTGTTCCGCGTGGGTTTGCGCGCCGTTTATCTTGAGGCGCTTATCTACGGCTTGTGCTCGGGCGCGGTGTTCGCGTCGGTGTTCCTGTGGTTCGCTTCGTATTCGGCTTGCATGGATTCCGAAAGCTCACTTGCTTTGTTCGGTAACGTCTTACCTGTCGTGACGCTTATGGTCTCGCAGGTGTTGCGCCTCGTTCCTCAATTCGTTTCGCGGGGGAAGTCTGTCGCCTGCGTTCAAGATGCCGTGAGCGCTGCGGCTCCCAGTGGCAAGCGCGATGCGGCGCGTGGGCGCATGCGCGTCGTCAGCGTTTTGATGGGGTGGGGAATGGAAGACGCCCTTGAGCGCAGCGACGCCATGCGAGCGCGCGGTTACGAATGCGGGGCGAAGCGCACAGCATATAAACGGTTGCATGTTCATGTGCGCGATGCCGTCGCCGTGGGATTCGTTTTGGCGCTGGCGGTGGTTAGCGCCGTTACCGCATGGGTGGTCTGCTCGCGCTATTCGTTTTATCCCGTGGCCGATCCGGTTGCGTTTTGGTGGGGGTATATCCCGTATGCCCTGTTCATGATAGTGCCCGTGATTCTGTGGGTGATCGATTGGCAGCAATGGAGGTCGTGCGAATGATGGCAGAAGAAAAGCTCGCTGGCGCCGTTGCCCCTGCGGTTGTTGTTCGCGATTTCGGGTTTCAATATCCCAGGCAGGGTTCGGCCGATGCGCGCGAGGCAGTGCGCGGCGTTTCCTTTCAGGTTGAGCAGGGGGCGTTTTGCGTGATGACCGGCTCGACCGGTTCGGGCAAGACCACGCTTCTGCGCTGCATGAAGCCCGAGCTTGCTCCGGTGGGCACGCGAAGCGGTTCGTTGAGCGTGCTTGGGTATGAGCTTTTCGGGGCGAGTGGGGACGGTGCGCACGGCATGGGCACGGGTGCCGCCGAGCGTGCTATTGGTGACGACCTACCCGTCATGTCGCCGCTCGAGTCGGCGCAGTCTATCGGCTTCGTGATGCAGGATCCGTCGGCGCAGATCGTGTGCGACACGGTTTGGCACGAGCTTGCTTTCGGGCTTGAGAACATCGGCATGCCGCAGGAGCAGATGCGCCGTCGTGTGGCTGAGGTCGCTCATTTCTTCGGGATCGAGCCTTGGATTCGCTCTTCGACGGAATCGCTTTCGGGTGGTCAAAAGCAGCTGGTGAATTTGGCTGCCGTTCTGGCGCTTCGTCCGCGCTTGCTTCTTCTTGACGAGCCGACGGCGCAGCTTGACCCCAACGCCGTCAAACAGTTCGTCTTCCTTTTGTCCCGTGTGAATCGCGAGCTGGGCATCACCGTGGTTATGGCGACTCATTCGCCCGAAGACGTTGAAGCTCATGCAACCCAGTTCGTTCATCTTGACAACGCGGTTGCTGCCGCGCCTCGCGAGCAGGCGGCGCGCGTTCTGGCCTCACGTCGTGCCGATCGGGCGGCCAGGCTTGCGGGTGGCGAAACAGCAATTGGCGTGCGCGGCCTGCATTACCGGTTCGAGAGAAAGTCGCCGTGGGTTCTGCGTGGCATTGATCTTGATATCGTTCAGGGCAGCATTCATGCCATCGTGGGCGGCAACGGGTGCGGCAAGACCACGTTGCTGCGCTGCATCGCGGGGGTGTTCAAGCCGCAGCGCGGTAGCATGAAGAACAGGTTGGCAGGTTCGCAGGCTCTGCTCCCGCAGGATCCCAAGGCGCTTTTGGTGTGCGACAGCGTGATGGAAGAGCTGATGGAGTGGTCGGGCCGCTGTGGCTACGATCATGCCCAAGCAATGGAGGCTGCGCATTGGTTTGGGCTTGACGAGCTTTTTGATTCGCACCCGTATGATTTGTCGGGCGGTCAGCAGCAAAAGCTCGCCTTGGCGAAACTGTTGCTTGTGAAGCCGCGTTTGTTGTTGCTTGACGAGCCCACCAAGGGTCTTGACCCGTATTCCAGCGCGGGGCTGTCTCGTATCATTCGTGATTTGGCGGACCAGGGGACGACGATCGTCTTGGTGACGCACGACCTTGATTTCGCGTTCGTGGTTGCCGACCAGATCTCGATGCTCTTCGACGGTGAGGTTGCTTGCAGCGAACCAGCCGAGGAGTTCTTGGAGAACAACTTGGTGTATTGCCCCAATGCGAAAAGCCGTTTGTTCGGTGCGGTGGCTGCTGAAGCGGGAGTTACCGACGGCGAAGTTGAGGCTGCCGCGATGGGCGTGCCGCATGAATAGGCTTGCTCGCGTGGCCGTCGAGGCGGTTGCTTTGGCGGCAACCCCGGTGGTGCTGGTGGCATGCGCGGTTGCCAACGTCGAGCAGACGGCGGCGCTGTCGTTTGTCGTGGTGCTTGCTTCGATCAGCGTTTTCTTTGCAACATACGAGGCTTCGCGCCCGCGCTTGCGCGACGTCATGCCCACGGTGGTGTTGGCGGCTTTGGCTGCGGCGGGCCGCATCTTGTTCGCGCCCATTCCCGACTTCAAGCCGGTCAGCGCAATTGCGATCATCGCGGGCGTCGTCTTCGGGCGCCGAAGCGGGTTCATGGTTGGTGCCTTAGCAGCGCTTGCGTCTAACTTTTTCTTTGGCCAGGGTCCCTGGACGCCGTGGCAGATGTACGCCTGGGGCCTTGTGGGCTACGGCGCCGGACTTCTTGCAGGGGTGGGCATGGGCGATAAGTGTCTGGTGGATGCGCATCCTTCGGTGGTGTACGCCTACGGGTTCGTGGCATGCTTGGGATACGGCTTCATCTTGAATGCGTGGAGCATCCTGGCGTTCTTCCATGCGCAGGCTAGTGGCTGGGCTGGCATCCTTGCCGTGTATGCCGCGGCGCTGCCGTTCGACATCACGCATGGCGTGGCTACGGTTGTATTCCTTTTGGTGCTGTATGCCCCGTGGGTGAAGAAGCTTCGCCGTGTGCGCGTGAAGTTCGGCTTGGCGGGGTAGGGTTCTTTTGCTTCGTGATTATCGGATTCGCGTCTTCAGCTCGCCGCGTTTCCCAACTTCATGAGCCGTGTGTGGCAATTACACGCTTCGTTGCGTCGCCGACTGTTTACGAACTGAAACCGTGGCTATAATGAAAGTTCCTGCGTTCATTGCGGGTTTTCGTTGTTGTCGACCTATCTAGACGGGTTCTTATGATGTTCAAAACAAACCATGCGGTTTGCAAAAAGTCGTTCTCGCTTCTTTTCGTCGTGGCTCTGGTTGCCTCGCTGGTGCTTCCGTTTGCCGCTTCGTTCGTTTCCCCTGCTTCGGCATACGCGCTTGACGTTCAGAAGTGCACGGCGCGCCCTAACTCCGATTCTAGCAGCGATGTTCTGGGCGGCGTGGAAACGCGCATCACCTGGGAGGCTCAGGCAGATGCCGACGAGTCGCTGGCTTCCATCTCGCTTACCCTTCCCGAAGGAACAACGTGCTCGATCAACAACGCCAAGGCCACGCTCCTTACCGGCGATGACCTTATGACCCGTGTGAACCTGAAGGCAACGTTCGTTCAGGACGGCCAGACCGTCATCGCATCGTTTGGCGAGCCGGGCCAGGCCGGCGGTTATTACCGCATCGAGCTTTACGGCGTCATGTTCCCGCAGAACGGCGGCAATCAGCAGCTTACGGGCACCTACACGCTTACTGATGGCACGGTCGAGAAGATCGCCTCCATTCCGACCATCGCGGTTAAAAGTACCACCTTCGTTCAAACCCTTTCCGACTCGCTTGCTCAGCAGGGATGGGTGAAGGCCTGGAACTCTAACACGTTCCTGCGTCTGTTCCTGAACCCGCCCATCTTCGTTTCCAGCCTCCCCATTGTGCTGCAGGGCTTCTTCATGGCCGTGGGCATCGTTTTGGTGGCGTTCCCCATTGCCATCCCGCTGGGCCTGCTGCTTTCGTTCATGCGCATGTCCAAGTTCGCCATCCTGCGCGGCTTGGGTTCGCTCTACGTTAACGTGGTTCGCGGCACCCCGGTCTTCCTGCAGGTGTACATCGCGTTCTTCGGTTTGCCCCTGGCCGGCATCAACATCCCGTCGTTCCCGCTGGGCGTCATCGTTTTGGCTATGAACTCGGCTGCGTACCAGTGCGAGATCTTCCGCGCGGGGATCCAGTCCATCAGCAAGGGTCAGTTCGAGGCTGCTCGCTCGCTTGGCATGAACGCCGCGCAAACCATGGCGTACGTCATCATCCCGCAGACCATCCGCCGCGTGCTGCCCACTATGACCAACGAGTTCATCCTGCTGTACAAGGACACCTCCATGCTGGCCGCCGTTGGCGTTATGGAGCTGGTCATGTACGCCAAGACCATTGTCGCTTCCACGGGCTCCATCACCCCGTACATCGTCGCGGCGCTGTTCTATCTGGTGCTTACCCTGCCGCTTGCCAAGGTTGTCGGCAACCTCGAGCGTCGTCTTGCCGGTAGCGAGACCGGCGGCAAGAAGAAACGCGACAAGAAGGGCGGCAAGCACAAGGATTCCGGCTTCGTCGACGCTAAGATCGAGGGCAAGGACGAGCCCGGTTCTGGTCTTGAGGTTTCGCCCGAGCGCTTCTCGAGCATGTAAAAACTAGCTCCCATATCGGCTTTGAACGCCCCGCCTGTGTGATAGGTGGGGCGTTTTGCTTGTCTGAACTGGTGAAATGCGGCTTCTTCCCAGGTATTTGGGCTGTGAGGCCAAATACTCAAAAAAGAAGGTGACGTTTTGTCGAGGTGCGTTAAAATGAGCTTAAGCAAGCACCAGAAAGCGGTGCGCAAACGTTTCACTAGGAGGCCCATCATGGCTCGCTACACTCGCATCTTCGCTGCTCTCGACGGCGGCTCTACGCAAGAATCCGTTCTCGAGCGCGCTATCAACTTGGCTGAAGACAATGGCGCCGAACTGCTGCTCGGTCATGTCATCGACTCTGTTCCGTATGAGGCCAACGGTATCGACTTCGTTGCCCTGTGCGACGATGGCCGCGCCCGCATCGAGGAAGATTTGAAGGACCTCTTGGACAAGGCTCGCAACTCCGAGAAAATCCCTTCCGTCAAGCTCGAGGTTCGTGCTGGCCGCATCAACGACACCCTGGCCGAGCGTCTGGTTCAGCCCTTCAAGCCCGACCTGGTTATCTGCGGCGCCCGTGGTCTGTCCAACATCAAGTATGCGTTCGTTGGCAGCGTTTCCACGTTCCTTATCCGCAATATGGAGTGCGACGTCCTGGTCGTTAAGCCCGAGGGCAAGTAATCGCCTCTGCGTTGCTGCGCAGCGTTGCGTTTATTAAATCTTCTGCACCCCGTCGAACGAATTCCCTTCGGCGGGGTGCTTTGGTTATAGTTTCAGGTATTCGAAAATTCACGAACGATTGGACGAACGATGATCAACCCCAGGATGCTGGCGCTTGGCCAAGAGCCTTCCGCCATTCGCAAGCTGTACGCTCATGGTCTGCGCCGCGCTGCAGAAATCGGTGCCGAGAACGTGTTCGACTACTCCATCGGCAATCCGTCTGTTCCAGCCCCTGCGGGCATTGCCGACAAGATCAAGGAACTTGCCAACGCCGATCCGGTCGAAGTGCATGCGTACTCCATGTCCGCCGGTTTGTACAGCACCCGCAAGGCCGTTGCCGACAATCTGAAGCAGCGCTTCGGCATTCCCGCTACGCCCGAGCGCATCTACATGACCGCCGGCGCAACGGCTGCTTTGGATATCACCATCTCGGCCCTCACCAATCCGGGCGACGAGGTTATCGTTAACGTGCCGTACTTCCCCGAGTACCGCGTGATGATCGAAACCGCCAAGTGCACCTGCGTCGAGGTTATGATGACCGCGCCTGAGTTCCAGCTTGATATCGACGGTCTGCGCGCCGCTATCAACGAGAAGACGTCCATGATCATCATCAACTCGCCCAACAATCCTGTTGGCTGCGTGTACTCCGAGGACAACATCAAGGCCCTTGCCGACCTTATGGAGGAAAAGCAGGCTGAGTACGGTCATCCCATCTACCTGCTTTCCGATGAGCCGTACCGCGAAGTTGTCTACGACCTGGATGTGCCGTTTGCTGCGAACTACTATCAGAACACCATCGTGTGCTATTCCTGGGCGAAGAGCCTGTCCCTGCCGGGCGAGCGCATCGGCTACGTTTACGTTTCCGACCGTATCGACAATGCTGACGAAGTGTTCGCCGCGGTGTCCGGTGCCGGTCGTGCGTTGGGCTTCATCTGCGCTCCGGTTTTGTTCCAGCAGGTCATCCAGGATTGCATCGACCTGCCCACCGATGTCGAGGCGTATCGTCAGAACCGTCAGCTGCTCACCGACATGTTGTCCGAGCTTGGCTTTGAGTTCGTGAACCCCGACGGTGCCTTCTATCTGTGGGTGAAGGCACTCGAGGACGACGCTCAAGCGTTCTCCGATCAGGCTAAGACGCATGAGTTGCTGCTGGTGCCGTCCGACAGCTTCGGCATGAAGGGTTGGGTGCGCTGCAGCTACTGCATCTCGCCCGAGACCATCAAAAACTCCCGTGCTGCATGGGAGGCGCTGAAGCAGGACTACGCCAAGTAAGCCAGGCTTCTTGCCGGCAAGGTCATAGGCGCTAAGAGGCGCTAGCCAAAAAGGAAGGGGTTGTCGCTCGACGAGCGGCAACCCCCTTTGCGTTGCGGTTTCAAGCGAGACCCTATTCGGAGCGAAGCGCCTCGACGGGATCGCGCTTAGCTGCCATCGACGACGGGATAAGGCCCGCGACGAACGTTAAGATCACGCTGATAGCAATCAGGAACAGCGCGTTGCTAAGCGGCAGCGACATGACGTTGGGTACGTCGAACCCGGCAAGCACGATAGCGTTCACGGGGATCGAAGCCAAATACACCAGCAAGATGGCGAATATACCCGAGATCAGGCCCTCGATGATGGTTTCGGCGTTGAAGATGTTCGCGATGTTGAACTTCGAGGCGCCCATGGCGCGCAGGATGCCGATCTCTTTTCGGCGCTCGAGCACCGAGATGTACGTGATGATGGCGATCATGATCGAGCTGACCACCAGCGAGATGGCCACGAACGCGATCAGCACGATGCTGATGGTGTTCACGATGCTGGTGACCGAGCTCATCAGCGTGCCCACCAGATCGGTGTACTGGATGGTGGAGTCGTCGTCGCCCGCGGCGGTCATGTCGCTGTTGTAGGCGTCGATAAGGTCCATGACCTTCTCTTTAGCGGGGAAATCAACGGGGTAGATGCTGATGGTTTCGGGGCTGTTCTTGTCGGCGTAGCCAAGCTTGGTCAGGTTGTTGTCGTAGGTCAGCTCCTCGGAGTTCATGTAGTTCGTCATGAGTGAGGCGAGGTCTTCCTGCGTCATGTTGAACTGGATGGCGTTGGCGAATGCATTGGCGTCGAAATGGAAGCCGTTGGCAAGTGATTCGCTAAGGCCGGACATCTGGCTGGAAAGCTGGCTTGAGATGCTTTGCGACAGCTGCGTGCCCATCTTGTCGGTGTAAGCGGCCATTTGAGCCGCCATCTGCTGCGCCATGGCGGTTGCCATGGTTTGAGCGGCTTGCTGCATTAAGGCGCTTAGCTGCTGCGACAGGTAGGGCGCGAACTGGTTTTGCATATAGTCGCTCATGGCCTTCTGGATGATGTCGGCATAGGCGCCTTGCGAAGCGGCCTGAATGGCGGCAGCGTCCTGAATGCCCTCGTCGGTTTGCAGGAAGTCGCTATAGGCGCGGTTGTAATCAAGGGTACCGTCGGGGCTCATGTATGTGCCAGGGT
>CAKTWD010000033.1 GCA_934630485.1 uncultured Eggerthellaceae bacterium
CGGTCATACGGAAGCACTGCTCGGGAATCTCGTCGCACTCGCCGTCGATGATGGCAGCGAAGGAACGGACGGTGTCGTCCATCTTCACGTACGCGCCAGGCAGACCGGTAAACTGCGTGGCAACGTGGAAGTTCTGGCCCAGGAACTGCTGCGCCTTACGCGCACGGTTAACCGTGAGTTTCTGGTCCTCGGTCAGCTCGTCCATACCAAGAATGGCGATGATGTCCTGCAGGTCCTTGTAGTTCTGCAGCAACTCCTGAACGCCAACGGCAACGCGGTAATGCTCTTCGCCGACGATAGCGGGGTCGAGTGCGCGGGAGGAGGACTCCAGCGGGTCGACGGCCGGGTAAATGCCAAGCTCGGAGATGGAACGCGAAAGAACCGTACGAGCATCCAAGTGGGTGAAGGTAGTCGCCGGAGCCGGGTCGGTAAGGTCGTCTGCAGGAACGTAAACGGCCTGAACAGACGTAATCGAACCGGTCTTCGTGGACGTAATGCGCTCCTGGAGGTCGCCCATCTCAGTAGCGAGGGTGGGCTGATAGCCTACTGCGGAAGGCATACGGCCGAGAAGTGCGGAAACCTCGGAACCAGCCTGGGTGAAGCGGAAGATGTTGTCGATGAACAGCAGAACGTCCTGGCCCTGATCACGGAAGTACTCAGCCTCGGTCAGACCAGCCAGGCCGACGCGCAGACGCGCTCCCGGCGGCTCGTTCATCTGGCCGTAAACCAAGCAGGTCTTGTTGATAACGCCGGACTCGCTCATCTCAAGGAACAGGTCGGTACCCTCACGAGTACGTTCGCCTACGCCGGTGAACACGGACGTACCGCCATGCTCCTGAGCGAGGTTGTTGATAAGTTCCTGAATCAGAACGGTCTTGCCAACGCCAGCGCCACCGAACAGGCCGGTCTTGCCGCCGCGGACGTAGGGCTCGAGAAGGTCGATGGACTTGATGCCCGTCTCGAAGATCTCGGTGCTCGTGGCCAGCTCGTCGTAATCCGGTGCGGGACGATGGATAGGCATGAAGCCTGCAACATCCTCGGGAATCGGCTTCTCGTCGACGGGCTCGCCCATGACGTTCCAAATACGGCCGAGCGTAGCAGGGCCGACGGGCATCACAATAGGATGACCCGTATCCTGAGCCTCGAGGCCGCGGACCATGCCGTCGGTCGAGCTCATTGCAACGGAGCGTACCAGGTTGCCAGGAAGGTGGGTTTCAACCTCGAGGACGACGTGAATGTCGCCTGCGAGCGTCTTTGCGTCTACGGTAAGTGCGTTGTAGATCGCAGGCAGCTGCTCGGGCGGGAATTCGACGTCGACGACAGGGCCGACGATACGAACGATGCGTCCGACAGCACCCTTGCTGGCCTCCAGCTCCTCTCTAGAAAACAGTGTCTGGCTCATTTATTCCTCCAAAGCCGCTGCGCCGCCGACGATCTCGGTGATCTCGGTCGTGATGGCGCCTTGACGTTCACGGTTGTACAACCTGGTCAAAGTCTTGACCATTTCGTTTGCGTTATCGGTTGCCGCCTTCATAGCAGTACGGCGTGCGCCCTGCTCGCCAGCAGCCGAATCGATGAGCGCGAGGTAGACGGTGGACTGGAGGTACGCCTTCATAAGGTCAGTCAGCGTACGCTCGGGGCTCGGCTCGATATCGACGTCGCCATCGTAATGGTCGTCGATATGCTCGCGGAAGCCGAAGTAAATATCCTGCTCCTTCGTCTTCAAGCCCAGAATCTCATCGAGACGCTTTTCCGGAATGGGGAGGAGGTTCTCGGAGATCAACGTCTGCTCGGCGTTGTTCTTCGCATGGTTGAAAACCATGATGACCTCGTCATACCTTCCGTTAACGTACCCATCGCTCACGAACGAGGCGATACGAGCCGCCTGGTCGTAAGTCGGGTCGGCGGAAAGATCGCGGAACTCGAGCATGGGCTTGATGCCCTGATACTCGAAATAGCCGCAACCCTTCTTGCCGCACGAGATAACCTCTACCTCGATGCCCTGCCGCTCCTTCTCCTTGATGATCTTGTCGGCTTCGCGCAAAACATTGCTGTTGAAGCCACCGGCAAGACCACGGTCGGATGTGACAACCATAACAACGCTACGCTTGACTTCGCTGTGCTCGACGAGCAGAGGAACGGCGTCGGTGACTGCGTACAGAGCGGTGCTCTGCATGGCATTCATCAACGACGTGGACCACGGCAGAGAGTTCTCTACACGAACGGATGCGCGGCGGATCTTGGCCGCAGCAACCATTTCCATGGTGCGCGTGATCTGCTTTGTCGAGGAGACGGAGTTGATGCGTCTTTCTATGTCGTGAAGGTTAGGCATGCTTTACCTACCTTACACCGATGCCGCGAACTGACCCTTGAACGCCTCAATAGCAGCGTTAAGGTTGGCCTTGGTCTCATCGGTGAACTTCTTCTCCTTCTGGAGACTCTCGACGATCTCAGGCTTGTTGGCGCTGATGTACTGACGGAGCTCGTCACGGAAGCGAACGGTGTCGGCAACCGGAATGTCATCCAGGTAGCCGTTGCCGCCGGCGTAAACCGCGATGGCCTCGTCCATGAACGTCATCGGCACGTAACGACCCTGCTTCAGAAGCTCGGTCATGTGAGCGCCGCGGTTCAGCTGATCCTGAGTTGCCTTGTCCAGGTCGGAACCGAACTGCGTGAAGGCCTGAAGCTCGCGATAAGCAGCGAGATCAAGACGCAGAGTACCGGAAACGGACTTGACTGCCTTGGTCTGAGCGGAACCACCAACGCGGGAAACGGAAATACCAACGTTAACGGCAGGACGCTGACCCTGGAAGAACAGGTCGGTGGACAGGAAGATCTGACCGTCAGTAATGGAAATGACGTTCGTCGGGATGTAAGCGGAAACGTCGCCTGCCTGCGTCTCGATGATAGGCAGTGCGGTCATGGAACCAAGACCGTACTCCTCGTTCATCTTGACTGCGCGCTCCAAGAGGCGCGAATGCAGGTAGAAAATGTCGCCAGGGTAAGCCTCGCGTCCCGGCGGACGACGCAGGGTAAGCGACATCTGACGGTAAGCGACGGCCTGCTTGGATAGGTCATCGTAGATGATCAGTACGTGGCGGCCATGATTCTCGGGGCCAGCAGGCTTGCCATCTTCGCCGGTGTAGACGAAGTACTCGCCCATTGCAGCACCAGCCATAGGGGCGATGTACTGCAGCGGTGCAGAGTCGGAAGCGGTAGCGGACACGATGATGGTGTAGTCCATCGCGCCGTGCTTGTCGAGGGTCTCAGCAACGTTCGCAACCGTAGAGGCCTTCTGGCCGATTGCGACGTAGATGCAGATCATGTCCTGACCCTTTTGATTGATGATAGCGTCGATCGCGATAGCGGTCTTGCCGGTCTGGCGGTCACCGATGATGAGCTCACGCTGGCCACGGCCAACGGGGATCATCGAGTCAATTGCCAGGATGCCCGTCTGCATAGGCTCGTTAACCGGGGTACGCGTGATAACGCCCGGGGCCTTGAACTCGACAGGACGGGTGCCCTCAGCTTCGATAGCGCCCTTGCCGTCGATAGGCATGCCCAGGGGGTTGACGACGCGGCCCAGAAGACCCTTGCCCGACGGAACCTCCATAATACGACCGGTCGTACGAACCTGGTCGTTCTCCTTGATTGCGGTGACGTCACCCAGAAGTACGGCGCCGATCTCGTCCTCTTCGAGGTTCTGAGCCAAGCCGTAAACGGTCTTGCCGCTCTCGCTGATGAACTCCAGAAGCTCGCCAGCCATGGCGTTCTTCAGGCCGTCCACGCGTGCGATACCGTCGCCAACCTGGATGACGGTTCCGGCTTCGCGGGAATCAACGCCAACTTCCAAGGCCTCGAGCTGCTTGCGCAGCGCTTCGTCGATGGACTGTGCGGTGATTTCAGTCACTAACATTCACCTCCGTCTTTACGATTGTTTGAGCGTTTCACGGGCGTTCTCGATTTGAGTGAGAACACTCGCATCGATGCGCTGACCGTTGGCGCTCATGATGATGCCGCCAAGGATGGACTTGTCGACGCGCTCTTCGAGTACGACGTTCTTGCCCAGTTCCTGATCGGCTTTCTTCTTAATTACCTCGCGCAGGTGGTCGTCAAGCTCTACAGCAGTGACGACTTCGACTACGCACAAGTTCAGCTTGTCTGCCAAAAGCCCTTCGTAAGCATCCGCTACGCGAGACAACATGTCGGCCTCGCCGCGCTCGGCCATAACAGCCAGAACGCCGACCAAAGCCTCGTTGCACTCCCCGAACATACCGCGTGCGATCTGCGCGCGCTGTTCGGACGTGTAAGCAGGATCCTTCAGCGCTTCACGAAGATCGGCGCTGGTACGCATGGCGCGCAGGGTCTGCTTCAGTTGCTCGCGCACTGCAAGCACGGCATCCTGACCGCCGAGCTGTTGTGCGGAATCGAACAAAACGTTTGCATACGTGGCGATTTGCTCTTTAACGATAAGGCGATTATTCGGCATGGAAACTACCTGCCTCGTTCACGTAGCGCTCAATGACCTTGCGGTGCTCGTCGGTGGTAAGGTCCTCACCGATGAGACGGGCGCAAACCTGCGTCGAGATGTCGGCGATAGAGCCCTGAAGCTCAGCCAAAGCTGCGTTCTTCTCGGCCTCGATAGCGCCACGTGCCTTCTCGATCATGGCAGCGGACTCGTCCTGCGCCTGCTTGGCAAGCTGTGCACGCGTGTTTTCGCCGGTCTGCTTTGCCTCAGCAATGATCTGAGCAGCCTGAGACTTGGCGTCGGCCAGCTGCTGCTTGTACTCTTCGAGTACGCGCTCGCTTTCCTGACGGGCCTTCTCGGATTGCTCAAGTGCATCGGCGATCGTCTTCTCGCGCTTCTCCAGCATGCCCTCGAATTTGGGCCAGCCGAATTTGCCGAGGACGATTGCAAGAATGAGGAACGCGATGAGCATCGGGATGAACTCGATGGGATCGGGCAGGATAACTGCGATACCCGTCTTTTCCTCTGCTGCAAACGCGGACACGGGGAAAGCAAACGCCATGCTGGCAGCAGATGCACCAGCAGCAGTCAACCAAGCAGTTGCCTTGTTCGCTTTTACTTTCACTGTGTAACCTCCTTCAGGCCTTATTGCATGTGTTATGCGATTGACCCAGGGTTACAGGATGAATGCAAGAACGAAGCCCAGCAGTGCAAGTGCCTCAGCAAGAGCAGCACCAATGATGAAGTTGGTGAACAGACGGCCTGCGAGCTCAGGCTGACGGGCGGTGCCGACGCAAGCGCCATAGCAAGCAATGCCGATGCCGATGCCAGGGCCGACTGCCGCGAGGCCATAGCCCACGAGTTTCAGGGCAGCAAGGGTGATTACGGTGGTTCCCACGATTTCCTCCTTTTGTCGTCTTCGGAAAACGCACGTCCGAAGACACCGGTTTTACTATGTTCAAACGGCCGTGGTTGAGCCGCATAAACCAAATTCAAGTGCCTGGGCTTTCACCAGGCTGCGTTTGATCTTAGTGCTCGGACGTTGCCAGCGAGATGTAGGACGCCGACAGAATGGTGAACACGTATGCCTGGATGAATGCAACCAGGGTTTCGAGGCAGTACATGAAGACCAGGAACAGGATCCAGACGACCGAAACACCGCCGAGCCATGCGCCTGCGCCCTGGATGCACTGCCAGAAGAATGCATAGGCAAGGATGGAGAAGATGCCGAGTGCCATGTGGCCGGCGAACATGTTGCCGTAAAGACGAACGGCCAGGGTAAGGGCACGAAGAAGAAGCGAGATGAACTCGAAGAACCAGATGACGGGCACCATGGGCTTCGGGAGTCCGGAAGGAGCGATGCTCTTGATGTAGCCCCAACCGCCATGGGCCTTGATGCCCCAGTAGTTGAAGTACACGAACGAGATGAGTGCGAGGCACCAAGTAACGCTGATGGTGCCGGTAGGCGTCTTGCAGCCAGGGATCAGGCCAACGAAGTTGGACAGAAGGATGAAGAAGAACAGCGTGGCCAAGAAGGGGATGTGCTTCTTGTAGCCGTGGCCGATAACGCTTTCACCCATGTCCTTGCGGACGAACTGGTAGCCGTACTCGACCATGTTCACGAACTTGTTGTTCGGAACGACGGTGAGCTTCTTGGAAGCAGAGAGCACGACAATAAGGGTGAGGGCGAACAGAATGAGCATCCAGAAGATGTACTGCGTCAGGCCAATGCCCGTGTCGCCGAACTCGAAAACCCAATCGGGGTTCATGAGCGAATGCTGAAGCTCGGGGACGAGCTCATTCACCATTTCCAAAGCAGTTTCCACGAATTAATCCTTCCCACTTACCTTTTAACGAGGCGCATGACGCCGTACGCCGCAGCGGTGACGACGAGGGTTGCAGCCTCGGCCAAGACCATAGGTACCGTCATGTCGCGAGCAACGACGATGCAGATGATGGCAGGGACGATGATGACCGCGAACGATCCGAACACGCCCAGCAGCAACCCGCCGGCTTCGCCGAGGTTGCTGGTTGCGGTTGCCTTCCTAGCAAGGTTGAGACCGGCGATGAGGGGCATGAAGCCCAAGAAGCCGACAACCACGCCGACGATCACTACTGCAACCATAACCTGCTTTCCACCTGTATTGCCTTGCTACGTTTCATGACAAGCCTTTCGTATCATAAACGAAAAACAACAGGCACGTAACGTTTACAGAGCAAATGCAGTCGATTTCTTCACGAGCGGTACCCATATTCGCCCGACGGTCGATCGCACAATACTCGCGATATTAGTTCAATTATAGCGCAACCCTATGATTGAGCAGGGGTTACTCTTCTTTTTCAGCCGGCTTGAACACACGGTGCTTCATTCCCGCTTCGTCAAGCATCGACATCGAAAGTTCGTCGGGATACGGATTTTTGAAGATGATCTCGGCGATTCCCGCATTGATGAGCATCTTCGCGCACGTCACGCACGGCTGCGTGGTGATGTAGATGGACGCACCGCGGATATCAATGCCGTAACGGGCAGCCTGGATGATGGCATTTTGCTCGGCATGAAGGCCTCGGCAGATCTCTTGCCGCTGCCCCGAGGGGACGCCGAGTTGCTCGCGCAGGCAGCCCACTTCAGCGCAATGATGCATTCCCGTGGGCACGCCGTTGTAGCCCGTGCATAGGATGCGGTGGTCCTTAACGATGACGGCGCCGACGGCGCGACGTGTGCACGTGGTTCGCGTGCACACCTCGTCCGCCAGCGTCATGAAGTACTCGTCCCACGAAGGGCGCCTGTCGATGATCTCTGTCATAGCCCCTCCCCCTGTCGCGATCGTTTCTTAGTAATCGTAGCCGGGATACAGCGGATGCGCATCGATGATGGCCTGAACCGTGGCCCTGACCTCGGCAAGAGCAGCCTCGTCGTCAACCGAGAACACGGTCTTGGCGATGCATTGGCCAACGGTGTGGAACTCGTCCTTGGTAAGGCCGCGCGTAGTACCGGCAGCGGTGCCGACGCGAATGCCGCTGGTAACGAACGGGGAACGCTGCTCGTTGGGGATGGTGTTCTTGTTCACCGTCAATCCAACGCTTTCAAGAAGCTTCTCGGCGTCCTTGCCCGTGACGTCAGCGGGAGTGAGGTCGACCAAACACAGGTGATTGTCAGTGCCGCCGGTGACCAGGCGAAGGCCGCCGTCGATCATGCCGGCGCCCATAGCAGCGCAGTTCTCGACGACCTTGTCGATGTAGGTCTTGAACTCGGGCTTGAGAGCCTCGCCGAAAGCCACGGCCTTGGCAGCGATGACGTGCATGAGCGGGCCGCCCTGCGTGCCGGGGAACACAGCGGAATTCACCTTCTTGGCCAAAGCCTCGTCGTTGGTGAGGATCAGGCCGCCGCGCGGACCGCGAAGGGTTTTGTGCGTGGTCGTGGTGGTGATGTCGGCGTAAGGAACGGGGCTGGGATGCGCACCCGTGGCAACCAGACCGGCGATGTGAGCCATGTCGACGACGAGATAAGCGCCGTTGTCGTGCGCGATCTTGGCGATGCGCTCGAAATCGATGACGCGAGGATAGGCAGATGCGCCCGCAACGACGAGCTTAGGCTGATACTCCTTGCACTTGGCCTCGATGTCGGCGTAGTCGATGCGCTCGTCTTCACCCAAGCCGTAAGAAACCACGTTGTACAGCTTGCCCGAGAAGTTGGCGGGCGAACCATGCGTAAGGTGGCCGCCGTTATCCAGGCTCATGCCCAAAATGGTGTCACCGGGCTTGATGAGTGCAGCGTAGGCCGCATAGTTCGCCTGTGCGCCGGAGTGGGGCTGAACATTGGCGAACTTGGCGCCGAACAGCTCCTTGGCGCGCTCGATAGCCAGGTTCTCGACGATGTCGACCTTCTCGCAACCGCCGTAATAGCGCTTGCCGGGATAACCCTCGGCATACTTATTGGTAAGAACGCTGCCCATAGCTTCCATCACTGCCGGAGAAACGATGTTCTCGGAAGCAATGAGCTCGATGGTGCCACGCTGGCGGTCGAGCTCTTGACGAAGAGCGTCTGCCACCTCGGGATCGGTTTGAGGTACGTACTGCAATGCCATGCGAATGACTCCTTTGACGATTGCCACTTCCAACGCAGTGGCCGCGTTGTCAACGAATGATCGAAACGGGAAACCTGCGCGACCTACGCCTCGAGAGCGGAGATCTTGTTCACGCGGCCCTCGTGACGGCCGCCCTCGAACTCGGTCTCGAGAAAGGTCTTCACGATTTTCTTGTTGTCCTCGTCGGAAACGAAGCGGCCGGAAATGCAGATGACGTTCGCGTCGTTGTGCTGACGGCACAGAGCAGCAAGCTCGGGCATGGTGACGTTGGCGGCGCGGATGCCCTTGCACTTGTTGGCGGCAAGAGACATGCCGATGCCGGTGCCGCAGATGAGAACGCCGCGCTCGGCTTCGTCGTCCTCGATGTCCTTCGCCACAAGAGCGGCGTAATCGGGATAGTCGACGCGATCGGCTGATTCGGGGCCGCGGTCGATTACCTCGTAGCCAAGTTCCTGAAGGTACGGGATCAACAGCTGCTTCTCGTCGAAACCAGCGTGATCGCTTGCGATGCTGACTTTCATGTCATGCTCCTTTTTGGCGAAGTGCACGCGCGCGTGCATTGACGATCGTGAACAACGAAAGAATAACCCATCGTCGGGCGGCTTTGCCGCAGGCGCGAGAAAAACCCGCGCACCCGCTACATCGCGGCCGCCAAGCCAGCCTTATAAGGGTTAAGCGGAGGCACTCGTTCGCGAAAAAACGCCGTGGCCATCCCCTGACGGGATAAGCGCACGGCGCAAGAAAAGCTAACGAGAAGAACGAGTGCGGCCAACGGCGTCGTGCCATCCGGCAACCAACTGGGCGCGGGCACCCTGATCCATGTTCGGGTCGTAAACCGTGTCGCCCGTGCGCAGACTGCGTAACTGATCAAGCGACTGCCAGAAACCCGTATACAAACCAGCAAGATACGCGGCGCCAAGCGCGGTGGTCTCTGGATTGACCGGACGGCGCAGCGACGTGGACAAGATGTCGCTTTGGAACTGCATCAGGAAGTTGTTCGCCGCGGCACCGCCGTCAACATTGAGCACAGACAGGGGCACGCCGGCATCAGCCTTCATAGCCTCGACAAGATCGTAGATCTGGTAAGCCAGCGACTCCAAACCCGCGCGCACGATATGGGCGCGGGTCGTTCCGCGCGTCAAGCCGTAGATCGCGCCGCGCGCTTCGGCGTCCCAGTACGGCGCGCCAAGACCCGTGAATGCAGGGACCAGATAAACGCCCGCCGTGTCGGGAACGGACTGCGCCACCGACTCGGACTCGGCGCTGTTGGAAATAAGCCCCAGCTCATCGCGCATCCACTGAAGAACAGCGCCGCCCATGAACACGCTGCCCTCGAGCGCGTACTCGGGATGACGCGTTGAAGGCGCGCTGGCGGCGACGGTGGTGACCAAGCCATGGGAAGAAACAGGCGCGACCTCGCCCGTATGCATGAGAAGGAAGCAACCCGTTCCGTAGGTGTTCTTGGCTTGACCCGCCTCGAAGCAGCACTGACCGAACAAAGCCGACTGCTGGTCGCCCGCAACACCGCAGATAGGCACGCCGGAAACGATGCCAGCATGGGATGTTCTGCCGAAATCGGCGGACGAATGGCGAACTTCGGGCAGCATGTTCATGGGCACGCCGAACAGCTCGCACAGCCACGGATCCCAGCACATATCGTGGATGTTGAACAGCATGGTGCGGCTGGCATTCGTGACGTCGGTTGCATGCACGCGACCGCCCGTGAGCGTCCAAATCAACCAGGAGTCGATGGTGCCGAATGCGAGCTTTCCCTGTTCAGCAAGCTCGCGCGCGCCCTCGACGTTGTCAAGGATCCACTTCACCTTGCTGGCTGAGAAGTACGGGTCAAGAACGAGACCCGTCTTCTGCTTGACCGTCTGGGCGATCTCGGGATCGGCCGCAAGCGCCTCGACGATGGGCGCCGTGCGGCGGCATTGCCACACGATGGCGTTGTAAACAGGCTCGCCCGTCTCGCGGTTCCACACGACCGTGGTCTCGCGCTGGTTCGCAATGCCGATGCTATCGATATCGGGCGTTTCCAGGTTGTAGGTGATCAGAAGCTCGGTCAGGGCGCCAAGCTGGGCAGACAGGATCTCGCGAGGGTTGTGCTCGACCCAACCCGGACGCGGGTAGTACTGCGGGAACGGGTTTTGCACGATGCCCACGATCTTGCCCGACGCGTCAATGAGAACAGCGCGTGCCGAAGTAGTGCCCTCGTCAAGAGCGACGATGTACTTGCTGCGTTTCACAGAAGCGCCTCCATCCACTGAGATACGAAGGTGAACACATTCATGCGATCGGTCTCGTTCAGGATCTCGTGGCGCATGTTCGCGAAAATGCGCTCGTCCACGCGCTCGATGCCGGCGCTGCGCAAAAGCTCGGCTGCCTGGTGAACCCCCTGACCGCAGTCACCGACGGGGTCTTGATCGCCCGCAATGAACAAAACAGGCAGATCTTTCGGGACATGCGACGCGCATTCTTGAGAAACAACCCAACGTGTGAGATCGGTGAGCGTGGAGTACGCGCCCACCGAGAACATAGCGCCGCAGTACTCGTCAGCTAAGTAGGCGTCCACGTTATCGCTGTTCACCGAGAGCCAGTCAAGAGGCGTGCGGGCATCGGGGATCTGCTTGCCGAAGCCGCCTGCCGCCAGGCTGTCAACCAGAGAGCTGCGATAACGCTCGCCGCGCACGCGGGCGATGGCGCGGGAAAGGACATTTCCCGCCGCAGAGGCAACGGGAGCCGGACTTCCCGTACCGCAAAGAACTGCAGCAGCAAGACCGGCGCCGTGTTCGGCGATATAGGCGCGCGTGATGAAGCTACCCATGGAATGGCCGAAGACAAGATAAGGGGTGTCGACCGGGTAACGCGCCGAAACGATCTCGCGCAACGACTGAACGTCGGCGACCAAAGCGCTGCGTCCCGCGCGAACCGGGATATGCCCCAGATCCTCTTTCGAAGCCGCGCTTTTGCCATGGCCGATCATGTCGCTTCCACAAACGACGAACCCGTGCCCAACAAGGTAGCGAGCAAAATCGTCGTAACGGCGAACGTGTTCCGCCATGCCGTGAACGATGTGAACGACGCCTCTGGGCTTGACGCCCGAATCGGGAGCGCAGGCCGGAGGGAACCACAGACGTGCGGAGATGGTCGAAAGTCCGTCTGCCGAAGCGAAGGAGACGTCCCTGGTTTCGCAAACCGAGTCATCGGTAAGGAGAAGCCGCTCGATGTCGGCAGACGTGATGTCCCCTTCCCTTACCACGACGGGGTAAGCGCCCGTGCAGTCGACGACAGTGGAAGCAACGCCGCTTTCAGCCGCGGAACCGTCGCCCACGATAGCATCGACCTTATCGCGGATAACCGCCGAAACGTCCGCAACGCAACGCGGGGAAGGTTCACCGGACAGATTCGCCGACGTGGTTGCCAATGGGGATCCCGCCCTGGCAATCAGGTCGAGCACCCTTTCGCAATCGGGCATGCGCAAACCGATGGTCCCCTCTTTCGAGCAGAAAGCGCGCGGCACCGCGGGCGACGCATGGACGATGAGCGTCAGGCCGCCCGGCCACCACTTCTGCGCCATACGACGCGCATACCCAGGAACAGCGGCACCGTAAGCGTCCAGGGCAACAGGGCCTCCCACCAGCCAAGCGATGGGCTTGTCAGAGGGGCGCCCTTTCAGATCGGCCAAGGCCTTCGGCGAATCGCTGGAGCCGACGGCAACGCCCACGCCGGCAACCGTGTCAGTCGGAAACAACGCTACACCGCCGCGCCTGAGAGCATGCGCCGCGCGCCTGACGTCGTCAGCACGGCCGTTCGATTCGTTCATATTGGTTTCCATATTAATCCACCGGGCAATTCGTCCAGAAGGAATCCCACACGTCAACGGGTTCCTCGCCTTCTTCTTCGGGGAGCTCTTCGGCCAAGCGATCGACAAGAGCCATAGCGCAGCGCAGGCCGTCGACTGCGGCGCTCATGATGCCGCCCGCATAACCGGCGCCTTCACCACACGGGTAAACGTTCGTCGAGAACGACTCATCCTCGCCCGTCTCGGAAAGATGGGCGGTAAGGTCCGCGCCATCGCGCACGATGCGCACAGGGGACGAACTGCGCGTCTCGACACCGGTCATGACCGCGTCGGGATCGTCGAAGCCGCGAAGCTTGCGCCCTAATGGGGCAAGCGCCTGCTCGATCGTCTTGAAAACGAATTCGGGGAGGCAATCGTGCAAATCGCACCACGCAACGCCACGAGCATATGAGGGTTCAACGGTAGCGGAGGGATTTCCCGACGTGCCAGCAAGGAAGTCGCCGACGGTTTGAGCCGGAGCCTGGAACTTGGAACCGCCCGCCTTGGCGACGATCCGCTGCGCGGCGCGCTCAACCTGGCGCTGAAGCTCGACGCCGGCCAAAGGGTCGTCGCTGGGGAAATCGTCAGGGGAAACGCCAACAAGCAGCGCGGAATTCGCGTTCTTGCCGTCGCGCGCGAAACGGCTCATGCCGTTCACGACGACACCGTTCTCTTCGCTGGCTGCGCACACGACCGTTCCGCCCGGGCACATGCAGAACGTGTAGGCGCTACGGCCGTTCTTCAGATGCTCGACCAGTTTATAGTCGGCAACCGGGAGCGCCGGGTTCTTCGCCGCGGGGCCATATTGGGCCTTGTTCACGACAGACTGAAGATGCTCGATGCGCACACCCATCGAGAAGGGCTTTTGCTCGAGGTTGAAGCCGGTGTCCTTCAGCATGGCGAACGTGTCGCGCGCCGAATGGCCGCACGCGAGGATCAGATAACGCGTGGGGATGCGCATGCCTCGCGAGCCGTTATAGCCGGGAACGCGATGTTCCTCGGGGATCTCGGGCGCGGGGACCGGGTTGGGCTTGGTGATTTCGACCAAAGCGGACGAAAGGACGCCGCCTTCCACCGAAAGCCCGGTCAGTTTGGTGTGGAAACGCACCTCACCGCCCAGTTCCTCGATGCGCGTGCGAATGGCGCGAACAACATCGACGAGCTTGTCGGTGCCGATATGGGGCTTTGCTTCCCACAGGATCTCGGACGGAGCGCCCGCATCGACGAACGTCTGCAAAACATGGCGTACAAGCGGGCTTTTCGTTCCCGTAGTGAGCTTGCCGTCCGAGAACGTTCCCGCGCCGCCTTCGCCGAACTGGATGTTGGTTGTCGTATCAAGCGGGCCGCCGTCATCAAAGCGCTGGACGGCCTCCATGCGCTCCTCGATGGAGCCGCCGCGCTCGATCACGACTGGACGAAGACCGGCTTCGGCCAGGTACAGTGCAGCGA
>CAKTWD010000034.1 GCA_934630485.1 uncultured Eggerthellaceae bacterium
GAAGATCATCGAGGCAAAGGCTGCCCTGCTGAACGACATCAAGCGTTCGGTCTACATCTACCGCTGCGACCTTGGCGGCTGCAACGGCTGCGAGATCGAGATCTTCTCGACCATCACGCCGGTCTTCGACGCCGAGCGTTTCGGCATCAAGAACACGCCGAGCCCCCGTCATGCGGACATCCTGGTGTACACGGGCGCGGTCACGCGCGCAATGCGCATGCCCGGCATCCGTGCATATCAGGCAGCCCCCGATCCTAAGCTGGTCGTCTCTTACGGCGCTTGCGGCTGCACCGGCGGCATCTTCCACGACAACTACTGCACGTGGGGCGGCACCGATCAGCTGTTCCCGGTTGACGTGTACATCCCCGGTTGCCCGCCGACTCCGGCTCAGACCATCTACGGTTTTGCCATCGCCCTTGGCCTGCTGGGCCAGAAGCTCAAGCACAAGGACGAGATCGAGACCGTTGCCAACACCGCCAAGCTGGCTTATGCCGACATCCCGTACAAGGTGCGCACTACGCTCGAGCGCGAGGCGCGTCTGTACTCGGGTTATGCCATGGGCCACGACCTTGGTGACGAGTTCCTGAAGTCCATTCAGGCCAGCCAGGACGCTTTGGCCAACATCGCCGAGCTTATCGCCGCCGAGAAGGACCCGCGTAAGGTCGAGGTGTTCAACCACCTGCGCGACACCCTGCTCGAGATGGTTGTTGCACCTGGTCAGGAGGACGCCAACATCAGCGCCGGCATCCGCACGGTCACGGCTCCTATTGGCTCGATGAACGGTATCTACGGCGGTATCGCCCAGGGTACTGCTCATGCCAATTCCGAGGACGAGGTTGCCAAGTTCCTGGCCGAGCATCCGCAGCCCGAGCCTGAACCTGCACAGGAAGAGGCGAAGTAGTCTCGCGTTGAGCGGGGTCTTTAACGGACTCATCTAGTTCGAACGGAAGGGGCGGGCTTGTCAAGCGCAGGCCTGCCCCTTGATTTTGTGAGGAGTTGCCATGGGCATTGCGGCGTCACCTGCAGCGCAGGCTGCAATGAACGAGCGCCACGCTCAGCAAGAATCGCGCATCTGCGGCCCCCTTGCAGGCGAAGCGGGCGAGCCGCGCGTGGTTTTCTACAAGCTGACCATGCGTTTCGTCGATACCGAGAAGGACACCTCGAAAGAGGCGGCCGATATTTTGTACTACGCCGTCGCCGTGGGCCACAACACCGGCATGTGCGATTGCCTCGAAGAAGAGCTTGCCTGCACTCAGGCGGAGTACCGCCGAATCACGGAGCTTTTCCCCGAAGGCAAAGCGCGCTACAAAGTGGAGGGAATCCTTCGCTGCGACGAGATCGTTGTGGACAACACGCACGTCGCCGTGCTTGACGAGCCGGTTCATCAACTTGCGCAGCATTATGCGAACGACGCCGACCATACGACTGAAGCTGCATGGCTTGCGCACTTCGCCGAGATGATCGACGCGATCAAACGCAACCCGAACGTTTACTACATGGGAAGGCTGAGGCGCTAATGGGTAAGAAGTACGTGTTCACAGTTGGCGCCGTGCTGCGCGGAGACGACGCGTGTGGCCCTATGCTCTCGAAGATGATGGAGCAAAACCCCATCGAGGGTTGGGACCACATCGACGGCGAGATGACGCCTGAGAACTACATCGGCGTCATCAAGCGCGAAAATCCCGACAAGGTTGTTTTGGTTGACGCTGCTCAGATGGGTCTTGAGCCAGGCGAAATGCGTCTGCTGAACCGCGACGACGTGGTGGCGAATTACATGGTCACCACGCACTCCATGCCGCTGACGTATTTGATCGACGAGATCAAGGCCTACTGCGGCGAGCTGCTGTTCATTGGCATCCAGCCTGCTCAGCTTGAGTTCTTCGCGCCCATGACGCCCGAGGTTCTTGCGTCGGTCGAGCGCGTGTACGAAGCGGTCAAGGCCGAGGACTTCTCGGAGATTCAGCCGGCGTAATTCGAAGCTTGGCGAAAAGCGCGATTCGCAAGGCTGGAGCGACGGGCGTTGAGCCTGTCGAATGGCCGTGGCCTCTCTGCCAAGGTTGTGTGAGGGCGGTTCCGTTTTGGCGGAACCGCCTTTGTCATTTTATAATCGCAGTCGAATAAGACGATTCACAAGGGGTAACGCATGGCGTTTTTGCTTGGTTGCGAGAAGATCGGGGTCAATTTCCCCACGAAGACGGTGTTCGGCGACGTGTCGCTTGGCGTTGATGAGGGTGCCCGCATCGGCATTGTCGGACGCAACGGCGACGGCAAGTCCACGTTGCTGTCGCTTCTTTCCGGAAGACTCGAGCCCGATTCGGGCCGCGTCGTCCGCACGCGCGACGTCACGGTGGGCGTGCTGGGTCAGACCGACGACCTCTCTGACGACGCCACCGTTTATGAATCGGTTGTCGGCGATCTACCCGAATACGAGTGGGCGGGCGATGCCGAAATCCGCGCGATCATTGATGGCCTGATCTCCGACATTCCTTGGGAGGGCCTTGTCGGCCAGCTTTCCGGCGGCCAGCGTCGCCGCGTCGACCTTGCGCGCCTTCTGGTGGGTAAGTGGGACGTTCTTATGCTGGACGAGCCCACCAACCATTTGGACGTTCGCGCCATCAACTGGCTGGCTCAGCATCTGAAGAACCGCTGGCGCCCCGGTCAGGGCGCTTTACTGGTGGTCACGCATGACCGCTGGTTCCTTGACGAGGTCTGCCTTGACATGTGGGAAGTGCACGACGGCATCATCGAGCCGTTTGAAGGCGGCTTCTCGGCTTACATCATGCAGCGCGTCGAGCGCGACCGCGTGGCGCGCGTTACCGAAGAGCGCCGTCAGAACAAGATCCGCCGCGAGCTTGCATGGCTTTCGCGCGGCGCGCAGGCTCGCTCCACCAAGCCGAAGTTTCGCATCAAGGCAGCTCAGGACCTTATTGCCGACGTGCCGCCGCTGCGCAACTCGCTTGAGCTGCAGCGTATGGCTGTGGCTCGCTTGGGCAAGGAGTGCGTCGACCTTGAGAACGTGGCAGTAAGCTACGACAATTCCGACAAGCTGGTATTCCACGACGTCACCTGGAACATCGGCCCTGGCGACCGTGTGGGCATTCTGGGCGAGAACGGTGCCGGCAAAACCACCCTGCTGCGCACGATCGAGGGCCTGATCACGCCCGTGCGCGGCCGCGTGAAAATCGGCAAGACCGTGAAATTCGCCGTTTTGTCGCAACATTTGGACAACCTGACCAAGCTGGGCAACGACCGCGTTCGTCAGGTGGTTGGCCGCTACACCACGCGCGTCATGCTTGACGGCAAAGAACAAACGCCCGGCGATCTTCTTGAGCGCTTGGGCTTCACCAAGGCCGATCTGAACGAGCCGGTTTGCGATCTATCCGGTGGTCAGAAGCGCCGCCTAGCCTTAATGATGATCTTGCTTGACCAGCCTAACGTGCTGATCCTGGACGAGCCAGGCAACGACCTTGACGTCGATATGCTTGCGGCAGTTGAGGACCTGCTGGATGGTTGGCCCGGAACGCTCATTCTGGTCACGCATGACCGCTACCTGATGGAACGCGTGACCGACAACCAGTATGCCCTGATCGGCGGAGTTGTGCGTCATCTGCCTGGCGGTGTTGACGAGTACTTGCAGCTTGAGGCCGAGCATCATGGCGCGGTGAAGCAGGCTAAGGAAATGGCCAAGGCCGCTTCCGACGCCGCGAAGCCCGTGGGCGGAGGCTTGTCGAACAACGAGATGCGTGCGCTGAAGAAGCAGGTGGCTTCGATCGAGCGCAAGATGCGCACCCTGGAAGGGAAGATCGAAGACGCCAAGCAGGCTATGTTCGATATCGATCCCACCGACTTCGTGAAGCTTGGCGAAGCTCAGCAGAAGATAGACGACCTGAAGGCGCAGCTAGAAGAGCTGGAAATGGAATGGCTGGAAGCTTCCGAGAAACTTGAAGGCTAAAGATAATGAAGCGCTGCTCTTTGCTGATTGCTTTTGCTGGTGCGCTCGTATTTGTCGGGGCGGGTGTTCTTCGGTCAGATTTCTTACAGGACAACGCTATCGCTTCGTTCCACAGGTCGCGTTGGCGGCTTCCTGCGCGATGTCCTCTTTCATAGGAATGAGATTTGAAAACGACGTTTGCGCCAGGTCGGCCAGGGTGACGCCGTCAACGTAATTCTCGATGACCTCGTCAAGGCCCGCCCAAAATGCTACGGTCGAGCACATGCTTTCGCGCGGGCACATATCGTCAAGGCCGGCGCAAGCAACGGGGGCGGTGGTGCCCTCGGCGGCGCGGATGACGTCGCCTGCCTTGATGCTTGCAGCTTCGCGAGCCAGACGGTAGCCGCCGCCGTGGCCGCGCACGCTTGCCAGCAAGTTGGCCTTCACCAGCGTGTGAGCAAGCTGTTCCAGGTATTTCAGCGAGATGTTCTCGGAATCGGCCACCTGGCGCAGCGTGACTTTCGCGCCTTCGCCCGAGGCGGCAACGAAGATCATAAGGCGCAGTGCGTAGCGACCCTTGCTAGTGATAAGCATTCGTTTCGCCCCTTTTTCAGCCGGTTCGTGGACTTTTGGAAGCGGTCCCCACCTGCGGTTTGCCCGCATTGTGACGCGGGTTGTTCGCCTACCGCTTAATTCTAGTATTTTACTAGGGAAAGGTTGACTATTCCCCCATGAAGCCTATCTTAAACCCTAGTCAATTTATAGAGTTTCACGATTAGAACAGGAAAAGCCAAATGACGAGAGATGCTTTGCTGGCTATTCAAAACCTCTCCGCTTCCGTGGATGAGAAACCCATCCTCGACGGCGTCAACCTTGAAGTCGCGCAGGGCGAGGTTCATGTTCTCATGGGCCCCAACGGCGCTGGCAAGTCCACCATGGGCCACGTTGCCATGGGCGACCCCACTTACACCATCACCGACGGCAAGATCATCTTCGATGGCGTCGATATCACCGACCTTACCCCCGACAAGCGCTCGCGCGCGGGCCTGTTCCTGAGCTTCCAGGCGCCGGTCGAGATCCCGGGCGTGCCGCTGTCCAGCTTCCTGCGCGCCACGCTTGAGGGCCGCGAGGGCATGAAGATGAAGAACAAGGAGTTCCGCAAGCGCATCAAGTCGCTGGCCGAGGAGCTTGACTTCGGCACCGAGTGGCTCGATCGCGAGCTTGGCGTTGGCTTCTCGGGCGGCGAGAAGAAGAAGGTCGAGATGCTCCAGCTGCTTCTTCTGCAGCCGAAGCTGGCCATCCTTGACGAAACCGACTCGGGCCTGGACGTTGACGCCCTGTCCGTCGTTTCCAAGGGCATGGAGGCCTATCGCGAGTCTTGCGACGGCACCCTGCTCATCATCACGCATAACACGCGTATCCTCGAGCACCTTGATGTCGACCGCGTCCATGTCATGCTGGGCGGCCACATCGTTGCCGAGGGCGATGCCGACATGATCGCAAACATCGACGCCAACGGCTTCGAGCAGTTCATGACCGACGCCCAGAACTAAGGGGCAACCATGGCAAAGCAACGTACCGAAGTCGCCGACATCGATCGTAGCCTGTACGATTTCCGCTACGACGACAACGACGCCGAGAAGCTTGATGCGGGCCTGACGCCCGACATCGTGCGCGAGATTTCCGCGAAGAAGGACGAGCCCGAGTGGATGCTCGAGCATCGTCTGAAGTCGCTTGAGATTTACAACTCCATGCCCGTTTCCGACTGGGGCCCCTCCATCGCCGGCCTGGACATGGACAACATCATCACCTACGTCAAGCCCAACACCGAGCAGAAAAGCGACTGGGAAAGTGTCCCCGAGAACATCAAGGACACCTTTGAGCGCCTGGGCATTCCCCAGGCAGAGCGCTCTTACCTGGCCGGCGTTGGTGCCCAGTACGACTCCGAGTTGGTTTACCACTCCATGCAGGACTCCGCTGCCAAGCTCGGCATTGTGTATTCCGGCATCGAAGAGGCTCTTCACGGCGAATACGCCGAGCTCATCCACGAGAAGTTCATGACGCTCATCACGCCCGAAGACCACAAGTTCGCGGCCCTGCATGGCGCCGTGTGGTCGGGCGGCTCGTTCGTTTACGTTCCCAAAGGCACCAAGCTTGACTACCCGCTGCAGAGCTACTTCCGCTTGAACGCGAAGGGCGCCGGCCAGTTCGAGCATACGCTCATCATCGTCGAGGACGAGGCCGACCTGCACTTCATCGAGGGCTGCAGCGCTCCGAAGTACAACGTGGCGAACCTCCATGCGGGCGCCGTCGAGCTGTTCGTGGGCAAGAACGCGCACCTGCGCTACTCGACCATCGAGAACTGGTCGAAGAACATGTACAACTTGAACACCAAGCGCTCCATCGTGGACGAGGGCGGCGAGATCGAGTGGATCTCGGGTTCGTTCGGCAGCCATGTTGGCTACTTGTACCCCATGAGCATCCTGAACGGCCGCAAGGCCAAGTCCAGCTTCACGGGCATTACGTTCGCTGGCCAGGGTCAGAACCTGGACACGGGTTGCAAGGTTGTTCTGAACGCCCCCGAAACCTCGGCCTTCATCGAGACCAAGTCCATCTCCAAGAGCGGCGGCATCTCCACGTTCCGCAGCTCGGTTGTGGCAACCCCGAAGGCAACGGGTTCGAAGGCAAGCGTTTCGTGCCAGTCCCTCATGCTGGACGACACCAGCCGTTCCGACACCATCCCCGCAATGGACATCCGTTGCAAGAACGTCGACGTGGGACACGAGGCCACTATCGGCCGCATCGGCGACGACAAGGTGTTCTACCTGATGAGCCGCGGTCTTTCCGAAGAGGAAGCCCGCACCATGATCGTCAACGGCTTCGCGGAGCCCGTTTCCAAGGAACTGCCGCTTGAGTATGCCGTTGAGATGAACAACCTGATCAAACTCGAGATGGAGGGGGCAATCGGCTAATGGAGGCAATTGTTTTCGACAAAGCCAACGCAATGCCCGCTCCGACGTGGCATCGCATGAAAACCAGCAGCACCACCATCGAGATCCCCGCGGGTCTTGACGAGGCATACGCTGTTTCCGTTTCGGCAACCGACGGCGCGTTCGGCGAACCCGACGCGTTCGAGGCCGCCATCGCTTCGGCTCAGGCTGCATGGGAGGAAACCCACACCGAGCCGTACCTGACCACCGCACGCGTCGACGAGGCCAAAAACGATGACGACGGCCTGTACGGTGGCACCGCGCTTTCCCGTTATCAGGCGGCGTCCGATGCCGTGGGCGAGTCGCGCAGCCTGGCTGTCGCGTTCGAAACCGGCATTAGCACCGAGGTGTACTCCTTCATGCGCGAGTACGCCGACGAGCCTGTGGTCATCACCGCTTCGGCTGGCAAGTCGGTTCAGGCTACCCTTGACGTCACGGGCGTCGACGGGGCCATGAACTTCGCCGCGGTCGATGTTGTGGCCGGCGCGGGCTCCGATGTCACGCTCATCTTGAACGTCGATTCCCCCGATGGGGGCACCGGCGTGGTGGGCACATCTGTTCGTGCGTTCGCCGATTCCGACGCGTCCATCCGCATCGTCCGCACCCAGACGCTTGACGACGGCTGGATCGACCTTGACGACATGGGCCTTTTCACCTGGGACGACGCAAAAATCGATGTGCGTCAGACCATCCTGGGCGCAAGCAGCACCTTCACGGGCATCGGCGGCGACATCCGCGGCAATCGTTCGCGCATGGGCATCGAGGCGCGCTACCTGGGTCATGGCGAGCAGGTGCACGACATCAACTACACCCTGCGCCACAATGGCGTGAAGACGCAGTGCAACATCAACTCCAACGGCGTTTTGGCCGGCAAGAGCAAGAAAACCCTGCGCGGCACCATCGACTTCGTCCGCGGCTGCAAGGGCGCTGAAGGCACCGAGCACGAAACCGTCCTGCTTGTCGACGACGATGTCGAGAACAAGTCGGTCCCCGTCATTCTGTGCAACGAGGACGACGTCGCGGGCAACCACGGCGCGGCCATCGGCCACGTTCGCCCCGAGCAGATGTTCTATCTGGCAAGCCGTGGCCTTTCGCAGGAGGCGGCCGAGCAGATGTTCGTCCGCGCCATGCTCGAGCAGGCGGCAATCGACGCCCCCGACCAGGCAAGTCGCGAGGGCGTTCTTCGCCTGGCAACCACGCTGGTCGACGGCTTTGACGCCGATTTCCTTGAAGAGGAGGCCTAAGCCATGGCATACCTGGTAAACGGCGTGGACATCGAGGTCAACCCGTACAAGAAGGATTTCCCGCTGTTCGGCCGTCACCCCGAGGTGGCGTTCCTTGACAGCGCCGCCACGGCCCAGCGTCCAGCTGCGGTGCTGGATGCCCAGCGTGAGTTCTACGAAACCATGAACGCCAACCCGCTGCGTGGCCTGTACGAGCTTTCCTACGAGGCAACCAACGCCATCAACGACGCGCGCAAACATATCGCGCGTTTCATCGGCGCCGGCGAGGACAACTGGCATGACATCGTTTTGTGCCGCAACACCTCCGAGGCCCTGAACCTGATCTCGTTCTCGCTTTCTGAGATGGTGCTCAAGCCCGGCGACGAGGTTTGCATCACCATCATGGAGCACCATTCCAACTGCGTGCCGTGGCAGCTTGCCTGCAAGCGCCATGGTGCCAAGCTGGTGTACATGTACCTTGACGAGGAAGGCCATCTGACCGAGCAGGAGATGCGCGCGAAGATCGGCCCGAAGACCAAGATCGTTTCCGCCATGCAGGTATCGAACGTCTTGGGTGTCGAAAACGACGTCAAGCTGTTGGGGCAGATCGCTCACGAGTTCGGTGCGTACATGGTTGTCGACGGCGCTCAAAGCGTGCCGCACATGCCCGTGAACGTGACCGACCTCGACTGCGACTTCTTCGCTTTCAGCGGCCATAAGGTGTTCGGCCCCATGGGCATCGGCATCTTGTGGGGCAAGCACGAGCTGCTTGATGCAATGCCTCCGTTCCTGACGGGCGGCGAGATGATCGACTCCGTGTCCGAGCAGAGCGCCGTTTGGGCGCCCGTGCCCGAGAAGTTTGAGGCAGGCACGCAGGACGCTGCAGGCGCTTACGCCCTGGGTGCTGCACTTACCTACGTCGAGCAGGTGGGTTGGGAGGCCATGCAGTCCCGCGAGGCCGCACTGACCAAGTACTGCTTCGACGAGCTTTCGAAGCTGGACTTCATCAGCATTTACGGCCCGAAGGACCCCGCCGAGCACCATGGCGTCATCAGTTTCAACGTGAAGAACGTCCACCCGCACGACGTGTCGGGTATCCTTGACAGCGTTCACGTTGCCATTCGCGCCGGCCATCACTGCGCGCAGCCGCTTATGTCCCAGCTGGGCTGCATGTCGAACTGCCGCGCGTCCATGGCCTTCTACAATGACAAAGCCGATATCGATCAGCTGATCGACGGCCTGAAACTGGTTTGGAGTATGTTCGATGGCATCTAACATCTACACCGCGGCTCTTATGGAGCACAACGCGCACCCCGACTACAAGTACGACATTCAGGACGCCGACTTCGAGCACGAGGGCATCAACCCCAGCTGCGGCGACGAGATGGTCCTGAAGCTGAAGGTTGCCGACGGCGTCATCACCGAGGCTGCGTTCACCGGCCACGGCTGCGCTGTCTCGCAGGCTTCCGCCGACATCATGGCCGATCTCATCACCGGTGAGACTGTCGAGGAGGCCAAGCGCCTGAGCGGTCTGTTCATCGGCATGATCCAGGGCAAGGAGCTTTCCGACGACGATCGCGAGGACTTGGACGAGGCTGCCGAGCTCGAGAGCATTTCCCGCATGCCCGCCCGCGTCAAGTGCGCCGAGCTTGCATGGCGCACGCTCGATGGAATCATCGAAGAGAACAAGTTGCAGTAATTCGTCTGCAGTGACTCGCAGCTCGCCGATGCGCAGCGAGTGATTCACATGCTGTCTGAATCCGAGCGGCCCGCTTCCCGCGATGGGGGCGGGCCGTTTTGCGTGCAGGTACATGGCCTTTCCATGGGCGTTCTTCATTAAACCTTGCGTAAGCTTCCGCCGATTAGCCGTGCCCTCTACGCCGTGTTGTGCGAGAATAAGCCTCGACTAATACGAGCGAGTTTTTTCACGAGGTACCATTCATGCCGGCGCAATTCAACATCAGCGCGGCGGATCCGCATGTCGTCTCTCAGTTGCAGGGGCATTTCGGATTGCCGCATTTCATCGCGACCACCATGGCAAGCAGGGGAATAACCACCATCGAGAAGGCGGAGCGGTTCTTGTCGCCTTCGCTTGAGCGCGATTGGCTTGACCCGTACCTTATCCCGCAAATCGACAAAGTGGCCGATGCTCTTGAAGCTGCCGTCCGTGAGCATAAGCACATCGTGGTGTACGGCGACTTCGACGTTGACGGCATTTCGGCAACTGCCGTGCTCACACGCGGCTTGCGTACGCTTGGCGGCCATGTCACGCCGTTCATCCCGCGCCGTTTCGACGAGGGCTACGGCCTTTCCGCCGTGGCGTTCGAGCGCGTTCGCAAGCTCGATCCCGAGGTCATCGTCACGGTTGACTGCGGTATTTCCAGCAAGGTTGAAGTGGCCGACATCGTGGCGCAGGGCGTCGATGTGGTGATCACCGACCACCATGAGCCCGCCGACTTGGTGCCCGAGGGCGTGCCTGTGGCTGACCCCAAGTGCGGCTCGTCGTGCCCCAGTTCCATTCTTGCCGGCGTCGGCGTGGCGCTGAAGCTTGTCCAGGTGATGGGCGGCCGCTTCGGTTTCCCGCATTTGTGGCGCGACTACACCGACCTTGCCACCTTGGGCACGGTTGCCGACCTTATGCCGATGCGTGACGAGAACCGCGCGCTGGTCAGCGACGGCCTTAAGCACATCAACGCGTCCCCGCGTCCCTGCATTGCGGCCCTTCTGGGCCGCTCGGGTGCGGCGGGCAAGCAGGTCACCGCAACCAACCTCAGCTTCTCTCTGATCCCGCGCTTGAACGCCGCCGGCCGCATGGGCGATGCGCAAATCGCCCTTGACCTGCTGATGACCGACGATTTCGATGAGGCATGCAAGTTTGCCGCCGAGCTTGAGACCGTGAACGACCGTCGCCGCGCAATCGAGGCCGAGCTTTCCGAGGTGGCTCGCGAGAAGGCCGCCGCCGTCTACCATGGTCAGCGCGTGCTGGTGGTGGCGGGCGAGGGCTGGCATGAGGGCGTGAAGGGCATCGTTGCCAGCCGCTTGGTGCACACCTACGGCGTTCCGTGCTTGCTGTTCACCATCGAGGGCGACGAGGCGCGCGGAAGCGGCCGCACGGTTGGCCAGGTGAATCTGTTCGATGCCGTCGCTTCGACCGAAGGCCTGCTTACCCGCTTCGGCGGCCATGGTGCCGCCGTGGGCGTCACGCTTCCTGTTGCGAACTTGGAAGAGTTCACCAAGCGCCTGTGCGATTACATGGACCAACTTCCCGAAGACGCGTTCCACCCGCTTATCGAGATCGACTCGATGGTCTCGCTTGACGAGCTGACCATCGAGAACGTCGAGCTGATGGAGAAGCTGGCTCCGTTCGGCCAGGAAAACCGCGTGCCCTGCCTGTTGGCGCGCGACGTGACCATGGCGAACTGCCGCGCGGTGGGCGCCGAGAAGAACCACTTCTCGTGCGCGCTTTCCGATGGCACGAACCGCGTGTCGGGCATCATGTTCCATTGCAACGACATCGATGAGCTCATGAAAACCTGCAACGTGGTGAATGCCGCGTTCGAGGTTCAGATTGACGAATGGCGCGGCCGTCGCACGGTGAAGGCCATGTTGAAGTCGCTTTCGCCCGCCGGCATGTGCAGCGCTCTTGCGGCCATGCTTGACCCGGGCAACACGCGTTTCGTCACCAGCCTGTTCGCCGCAAGTGACGAGTCGCTGTGCGAGGACTGCATCGAAAGCTCGTCTGCCATCGAGGCGTACGAGGCCGATCGCGCCTCGAACCGCGAGAAGTGGCAGCGCCGCGCGCAAAGCAATCCCGCCAAGCTGGAATCCGACATCATCGGCGCCTTGATCGGCGACGGCTCGCTGCATGATTCACAGCGCGAGGTGCTTGACCTGTTGGGCAAAGGCAAGTCGGTCATGGCCGTCATGGCCACGGGCCGTGGCAAATCGCTTACCTTCCATGTGCATGCCGCGATGACGGCGCTGCGCGATGGCAAGGCAAGCCTGTTCGTGTACCCGCTGCGCGCCCTTATCACCGATCAGTCGTTCCACCTGAACGATGCGCTTTCCCGTTTCGGCCTTCAGATTGACGTGCTTACCGGTGAAAGCACCCCGAAGGAGCGCGAGCGCATTTACCGCGCCATCGCCGACGGCTCAACTGACATGGTGTTGACCACGCCCGAGTTCTTGGAATACCACGTTGACGAGCTTGCCGTGGGCGATAGGTTCGGTTTCGTCGTGGTTGACGAGGCGCATCACATCGCGCAGTACCGCAACGGCAGCCGCGAGGCTTATGGCACCATTGGCAAGTCCATCGAACGTTTGGGCAGCCCTACGGTGCTGGCTCTTACCGCAACCGCCGACGGAAACGTGGCGCGCGACATCGCATCCATTCTGCCCATCGAGGCGTGCGTTTTCGACCGAACTGCCCGCACCAACCTGGTGGTTGACGACAGGCGCGGCATGCGCGCCCGCGAGGATTACCTGGCGAAACTGGTGGCCACCGGCGAGAAAACCGTCGTGTACGTCAGCTCGCGCGAACGCTCGATCACCGTTGCGCGCATCCTTCGCTCGAAGGTCGGCCAGTTGGCTCCGATGATCGGTTTCTACAACGCGGGTCTCGACCGCGCCGAGCGCACGCGCATCGAGGAGATGTTCCGCTCGGGAGCGCTTTCGGTTCTGGTGTCCACGTCTGCGTTCGGTGAAGGTGTGAACATCCCCGACATCAGGCACGTCGTGCTGTTCAACATGCCGTTCAACGAGATCGAGTTCAACCAGATGAGCGGCCGCGCGGGCCGCGACGGGCGCGAGTCGTTCGTTCACCTGCTGTACAACCGCGGTGACGCCCAGCTGAACGAGACGGCGCTTGCCGGGGCGACGCCCGACCGCGACGTGCTGGTGCAGGTGTACCGCTATCTGACCGCACGTCAGCGCAACGCCGGCGACGTGTCGTTTTCGGCGGGCACTTCCGAGATCGCGTACGGCATCGATCCGAATAACCCGATGAGCGCCGACAGCGTCGAGTGCGCCATCGCCGTCTTCCGCGAGCTGGGGCTTATCCAAACCCATGCCGAGTTCACCTCGGGCGAGGAGACGCGCACCGTCAGGGTGGAAAGCGGCCATCAGAAGGTCGACCTCACCGACAGTGTGCGTTACCGCGAGGGCATGGGCGAGCGCGCGATCTTCGATGAATATAAGCACCGCGCCATGGATGAGGACGCCTGCACTCTGCAGGGGCGCATCTCGGCTCCGATCGTTCCGGCCTGCGCCGAGACCGGCGACTGCCTGTGCTCGTAGCGTGCACAGGCGGGTTGCGTGCGTTAGCTTGTTGAACGTGGCGCGGCGTGCGGGCGGCATACGTCTTGTGCGGCTGCTGCGATATAATGAACGGGTTACGTATAAACGAGGTGCGCGTTCGGTTTCTGCCGTGCGAACACGTGGGAAGGCAAGGGGATCATCATGGCTGACGCGAAGGATCTGGCGGGCCTGACCTCCATCGCTTCCGATGCGCGCGGAGACGTGCTTGAGGAAAACGACTACAAGGTTGGTCACGGTGCCCGCAGCAAAGGCGAAACTCCCGAAGAGCGTTTCGCTGTCCTGCAGGAAATGACCAAGTCTTATC
>CAKTWD010000035.1 GCA_934630485.1 uncultured Eggerthellaceae bacterium
ATCTCGGAAAGCGAATCGAAAGCACCGGTGGCGGAGGGATCGTGGGTGAACGGCGGCGTCTGCACGGGCTTGCCCTTTCGGGGCGCGCCGATGCCAGCACGAACGGCCGCAACGCGGCCCGTGACGTCGATAGGGAGTTTTTGAAGCATCACGCACCGGCCTTATGGGCGCAATCGCCTTCTACCGCTGGGTCGCAACCGGCGGGATCGGCGTTCACCAGCGTGCCGTCGGCGCGCTCGGCCAGCGCAAGGTCGCGATGGGCGACGCTGACGCGATATCCCTTTTGACGCAGGTAATTGCCCGTCTCTTCGGCCAGAACCACGCTGCGATGCTGGCCACCCGTGCAGCCAACGGCAATGGCGAGCTGCTGTTTGCCCTCGTCGACATACCCGGGCATGACCGTATCAAGAAGAGCCTCCCACGCCTTCAGGAAGTTCTCGGTTTCCTTGCGATACATGACGAAGTCGCGCACCGGCGCGTCGAAACCGGTTAGATAGCGAAGTTTAGGGTCGTAGAACGGATTAGGCAGATAGCGCACGTCCATGACCAGGTCGGCATCTTCGGGCAACCCGTGCTTGAAGCCGAACGAGTACACAACGACGGCCAACCCCTCGCGACGCTCGCCTGTGGAGAACTCGGCATACAGACGCGAACGGAGCTCACCCGGTGTGAGGTCGGTAGTGTTGATAATCAAGTCGGCATGCTCGCGCAGGTCATACAAAAGGTCGCGTTCACGAGAGATGCCGCGGGAAATGCTTGCACCGTCGGCGCACAGCGGATGGCGGCGGCGCGACGATTTGTAGCGGGCGATGAGCTTCTCGTCGTCGGCATCCAAAAAGACGATGGTGAACGGGATTTTCTTAGCGTCCAGATCGGCAAGGGCGTCACGCATGCTTGCGAAGAACGAACGCGTACGCGCATCGCAGACAATGCAAAGCTTGCGGGAGCCGTCAGGCTGGCTGGGCACGTCGTTCATGCTGACAAGCTCGCCGATTAACGCAGGCGGCAAGTTGTCAACGCAGAAGTAACCCAAATCCTCGAAAATATGCAGGGCCTCGGTTCGGCCTGCGCCTGACATGCCGCTGATGATCACCAACTCGGGCAATGACGACTCGTCGATGTTCTGCTCGGTCATGAGCTGCTCCTTAACTCGCTGAATCATCTTGATGCGCTGGGAATTCCCGCTGCGCCTGAACGTTCATCCACGCCTATCATTCGTCTAGAGGTTCTTCGACCTGCTGTTCTTTTGCTTCGGCGGAAACCTTTTCCGTCTTGTCATTATACTGCCGCAGCACGCGATAGCACTCCTCGGCTACCTCGACTGGCAGAACACCCGCACCCTTGATCTCTTGAAGCGAGGCCTCGCGCAAGTTCTTAAACGACTTGAAGTGACGCAGAAGCGCCTTCTTGCGCACCGGGCCCATACCGGCGACCTCGTCAAGGATGCTTGAAGTCATTCCCTTACCGCGCAGCTCGCGATGGAACGTGATGGCGAAACGATGCGCCTCGTCGCGCACCTGCTTCACCAGATAAAGCGACGCCGAACCGCCTGGCAGCACGACGGGGCCGGTATCCTGCCAAGGGACGAACAGTTCCTCATCTCGCTTCGCAAGACCCGCAAGGGCGATGTCATCGATACCCATCTTGTCGAACATCTCCATGACCGCCGAAAGCTGCGGCTTGCCACCGTCAAGGATGATGAGATCGGGCTTTTTGCCGAAACGTTCGTCGACCATGCGCTCGGGGGCGTAACGGCGCGACATGACCTCCTGCATCGAGAGGAAGTCGTTCGCTTCATCGAGCTGGGCTTTTATCTTGAAACGACGATATTGGTTCTTGTCTGGCTTGCCGTTGGTGAACACCACCATCGAGGCAACCGTGTAACTGCCGTGGTTGGTGGAGATGTCGAAGCACTCGATACGCAGCGGCGGCTTGTCCATGCCAAGTGCGCTTTCCAGCTGCAGCAAGGCGTCGTTGATGCGTTTATCGTCATAATTGGTGCGGACCTTATAGCGCAACAGCGTATGCTGGGCGTTCTTCTCGGCCATGGTCACAAGCTCGGCCTTCTCGCCCTTCTGCGGGGCGACGAAGCGCACCTTGGCCCCGTGAACGCTGGCAAGCTTCTGAGTGAGCCAGCTTTCCATGGCCGTCGCATCTTCGGGGAGCTCGCGAAGGATAACCTCACGCGGAATCGACGTCGAGGCCTCGTAATAGCGCAGCAGGAACATATGGAGCAGATCCTCGTCCGGAACATCGCGCCCGCGGTCGAGGACGAACTCGTTCGAGTTGATGATGCGCCCCTCGCGAACCATGAAAACATGCGCCGCCGAGACGGTTTCCTCGCGGAACAGGCCGATGACATCGGCGTTCATGTTATGCGAGGTAACGGCATGCTGCTTGTCGTTAAGCGACTTCACGGCATCGATGCGGCTTTTGATGCGCGCCGCGCGTTCGAAGTCGAGCTCGGCAGCCGCAGCCTGCATCTCTTCGGTCATGTCGCGGATGAACTCGCCATGGTTGCCCTCAAGAAAGCGAGCTACCCGCTTGACGTTGTCAGCATATTCCTCGGGACGGATCTGCCCACAACAGGCCCCGGGGCCAAGCCCCACATGGTAATCGAAGCAGGGGCGCGTGTTCGAAAGAGCAAGCTCGCCCTTTTCCTGGCGACGCTGCAAAGCACGCCAGTCGGCGCACGAGGTGGAGCAAATCGGAACGATCCTGCGCACCGCGTCGATCATCGTGCGAGCGGCGCGGCTGTCGGTGAAGGGGCCGAAGTAACGCGTGTCAGGACGGCGCTTCTCACGTGTGAACTTGATGGCAGGAAAAGCATCACCCGTGGTAAGGGCGATGAATGGATAGGATTTGTCGTCCTTGAAGTCAGCGTTGAAATACGGCGTGTACTGGTTGATGAGCTCGCGCTCCAAAACCAACGACTCGTGCTCGTTGCCAACGACGATGTATTCGAATGAGTCGATCTGCTCGACAAGCAAGGGGATCTTCGCACGATCGTCCTGGAAGTTCACGTACTGACGCATGCGTGCGCGAAGCTGCTTGGCCTTACCAACGTAAATAACCTCGCCGCGAGCATTCTTCCACAAATAGCACCCCGGAAGCGTGGGGACGCTGTCAAGCTGACGCTTGATACGCGCGATCTTCTCTTCTTGGCTGGCGCGTGCTCGTGCGGCCTCTTCTTCAGGGTCCAAATCGGCATCTTCCGCGGACGCATAGTGAGAGCCCGACCACAAGTCGTGCTCGTCTAGGGGTTCGTTTTCGAAATCGGAATGCGAGGGTTGCATATTCTCACGCTTACCGTGCTTGTCGTGCGGGTTCAACGCGTTGAAGTATAGCAAAGGCAACCACAATCAAAGCCCCTGCAAGAGCAACGCACGATATCCCCTCCCCCAGCGTTTATAATCCGATGAACGACACAGCAAAGCGAATCGGATTCAATCCAGAAACGACCACGCCATGAGATTCCTTCATTTAGCCGACCTGCATCTCGGGAAAAGCGTCGACGGCTTCTCGCTGATCGACGACCAGAAGTTCGCCCTTCGACAAATCCTCTCACGCATCGAACGAGAAGCCGCAGCCACGCCGAAACTCGATGCGGTCCTGATCGCGGGCGACTTCTACGACAAACCGCAACCTTCGGCAGAGGCCGTCGGTCTTGCCGACTGGTTTCTGACCGAGCTGGCTAAAACCCAGGTGAAATGCTTTATCATCCCTGGAAACCACGACTCGGCCGAGCGCCTGTCATACGCGAACGGAATACTGTCCAATGCCGGCATTCACATTGCCAGTTCCTTCATAGGCTCGATCGACCACTTCAGCCTTGCCGACGAAAACGGCCCAGTGACGTTTTGGCTGCTGCCGTTCGTGAAGCCCGTGAACGTGCGCGCGTTCTTCCCCGACGACGAGATCGGAACCGACTACACCGCCGCCATCAAGACGATGCTGCAACACGAAGACATCGATTACGCCAAAAGGAACGTTGCCTTGGTGCATCAGTTCGTCTCGTTCGGATCGCAAAAGCCCGAAACATCCGATTCGGAGCTTGCCTCGGTAGGCGGTTTGGACGAAGTCGACTCCTCGATATTCGACCAATTCGACTATGTGGCCCTAGGTCACATCCATAAGTCGCAGCCACTTGGCAAGAAGAACATGCGCTATGCAGGATCGCTTCTGAAGTACTCCTTCTCGGAAGCAGGCCAAGAGAAACGCTTCCCTTTGATCACGCTTGGCGAAAAAGGCCAGATAGATATCGAATTCGTCGAAATTCAGGCGCTACATGACATGCGCGAGATCAAAGGACCCCTGGCAGATCTGATCAGCGAGGACGTGGTGAACGCAGCACCGCCCGACGACTACCTGCACGTCACGCTAACCGACGAGAACCCCATCATCGATGCGCTTGCGCGGGTGCGCGCCGTCTACCCCAACATGATGGAGCTTGACTATCAAGCAACCCTCGATCGCATGAACGCCAAAAGAAACATCGCGATACAGCCAGAAAAACTCAATCTCTCGCCCAGTCAGCTCTTCGAGGAGTTCTTCGAAGAACGTCTGGGAAGACCCCTTTCCCCCTTGCAGCGCTCGACGTTTCAGCGCGTGCTTGAATCATGCATGGAAGACGGTGATGCCAAATGAGGCCCATCAAGCTTGTCATCAGCGCATTCGGCCCTTACGCACAAGAAACGACCGTCGACTTCGAAAAGATCGGCTCATCGGGCTTGTACCTTATCTGCGGCGACACGGGGTCGGGAAAAACCACCATCTTCGACGCGATTTCCTTCGCATTGTTCGGCATGCCCGCGGGCGAAACCAGAAGCGCAGCGAATCTTCGAAGCGACTTCGCCGACCCGGCAACTAAAACCTTCGTCGAGCTGACGTTCGCCTACCGCGACAAGGAATACCGCATCGTCAGGAACCCACGCTACGAAAGGCCCGCAAAACGCGGAAGCGGCATGGCAATCGAGCAGGCCGCGGCTGAACTGTACCTTCCCGACGGCGGTGTCGAAACCGGCCCCGTTGCCGTCGATGCGAAAATCAGGGAGACGCTTGGCGTGACGAAAAGTCAATACGAGCAGATCGCAATGATCGCGCAGGGCGAATTCAAGAAGCTGCTGAATGCCAACACGAAAGACCGCGCCGACATCTTCCGCCATATTTTCAGCACAGCACCCTACGAGGCGCTTCAAAACGAGCTCAAGTCGAAGGCGAATGCGTTGAAAAACGCGAATGAGCGTGCAAACGAGCGCATTGCCTCCCTTGCGCGTCAAGTCAACCTGAACCCCGAAAGCAAAGGTTTTGCTGAGGTGGATCGCATGATCGCTCTTGGCGCGATCGACGCCGACAAATTAAAGGGCATCGTGAGAGACACCATTGCAGTGGACAAGGAAGAGACGCAGACACTTGCCGCCACGAACAAAAATAAACGCAACCAGCTGCAAAACACCGAAAGCGAACTTGGCAAAGCGAAGCAACGTGCCTCGATGGAGGAACGACGTCGAGGTTTGGAGGAAGAGCTAACTCTTGCCCAAACCGCCATGGACGAAGCGAAAACTCGCCTTGAAGCCACTCAGGCTAACGAGCCCGAACTTGCTTCCCTGCCCGCGAAAATCGAAGAAGCGCAGCGCTTGATGCAGCTTGTCGATGAAACGGAACGAGCCAGAATCGATCTAGACGCCGCCGTGAATGCGCGCGATCGCGCAGTTAAAGCCGCAAGCGAATCAAGGAGGCAAGCGGAAACGGCAGAATCCCGGCTCAAGGAACTTCTTGCCACGCAGACAAGCCTTATCGACCTCGCCCAAAAGCAACGCGACCTTACGCAAAAAATCGAGGCGCTGAAACAAGAACGGAAGCGGCTCGACGAAACGTGTCGCGAGTTCGATGAGGCCCTAAGCGAATCCGCTCAGGCGAATGCAAGTCTTTTGCAAGAGCAGGCAACCTATCGTGATGTTCAGCGAGCAAGCGATCACGCTCTCGAGGAATCGCGCGCCGCAAGAAAAGCCTACCTTGACAACCAGGCGGGCATCCTTGCGCAGGAGCTTGAGGAAGGATCTCCCTGCCCCGTTTGCGGCTCGCAAAACCATCCCCGCAAAGCTTCCCTTGTCGAATCTGCACCTTCTAAAGAAGAAATCGAACGGCTCGAACAGCTGTCGACCAACATGCAAGGAACCGCAACCGAAGCTTCAGCCGCATGCGCACGCGCGAAGGCACGTTACGAGGAAAGGCAAACCCGCCTGCTTTCTTTGGAAGAGCGTTTCGGCAAACGCGATGATCTTGACGCCGCTGCAGCAAAATTGAAAGAGGAAACTGCGAAGCTCACGACCGAATGCGCCTCTTTGGGCGATCCCGAAACGCAAGCGAAAAGGACAGCGACGGAAATCGAGCACGCCCAAAGCAGGATCGAGAAGCTCAAGCTACAGCAAGCCTCCCTCGATCAAGAAGCCACCCACACCCAAACTCTTTCAGCCGTTGCGGAAAGCAAGCTCGCAGAAAAAACCGCGGAGCTTGAAAGCCACGGCCGCACAGACAAGCAGCAACTTCGCGCGAACATCGACACCCTAGTCAAACGCAAAAACCAACTTGAGGAAGCATCGCACGGCGCCAAGCTTGCGTTTGAGGCAGCGCGCAGCAAAGTGGTAGAGGAAACAGGAAAAGAACAAGCACTTCGTTCAGAAATCGCACGCATCGACGCACTTGACATAGAAGAGCTGGCAGCGCGCAAAGAAACCCTTCAGAGACAACTTGAAGCGATCGCCAACGAATTGGAGCCGTACGAAAAACGAATAGCTGTTAACGAGCGGGCGCTTTCGAGCATCGAAAGGGAGCTCGAAGAAACCGATCGAACCCGCAAGGAGTACGGGGAGCTTTCCGTTCTCGCCGACGTGGCGTGCGGCACGCTGAAAGGGTCGCAGCGAATATCATTTGAAACCTACGTGCAAACGATTTACTTCGACATGGTGATCGCGGCATCAAACACTCGCTTGGCTTTGATGGCGGGCGGGCGTTTCGAGCTCAGAAGAAAAGCAAGTGCCACGCTTTCGGGAAAAACGGGACTTGATCTTGATGTCTTCGATAGATACACCGGCAAGTCGCGCGATGCGTCGACATTGTCGGGCGGCGAGTCGTTTGAAGCGTCACTTTGCTTGGCTTTGGGACTCTCCGACGTCGTTCAAAGCCTGGCGGGCGGAATCCAGCTTGACTCGATGTTCATCGACGAGGGCTTCGGGACGCTTGACGATGAATCGCTTGCGAATGCCATCAACATGCTCGCCGAGCTTTCGACTGGCAATAGGCTTGTCGGAATCATCAGTCACGTGGACGAACTGAAAACCGCAATCGATCGGAAGATCGTCGTGAAATCGGGTCCGCAAGGGTCATCACTCGAAGTGATCGCGTAGAGACGAAACGCGTAAACGCCGCGCCCAGCGCCGATTAGCAAACGGAAAATACGCGACTGCCCAGTTGAGCGGTCGCTTGAATAGCAAGCAGCAAACAAACGACCGCCCGAATCACCAGGCGGTCGTTTGGCCGTGCGCCTTAACTAAAACAGGTTACTCAGAAATGGTCTTCGTTGAGATGATATTGTTCGGCGAGATGAGCACCGCAGCAATGGTCCCGCGATCGCGACGATCCACCACATAAGCGTTGCTCTTCTTCAACTTATGCGACGAGGCAGAGGAAGTCGAGCTTGAGGCGGAAGAAGCAGAAGAAGATGCCGATCCAGCCGAAGCGGCCTTTTCTGCATCAAGCGCAGATTTTGCCTCCGTTTCCGCGCGCGCCGCATCGGCTTTCTTCTCGATCTCAGCTTGCTCGGCAGCGGTCAAAGATTCGACGTTGTCTGCATTCTGGCCATCTTCGGTTGCCGCCCCGCGAGGCTCATCGTCAGCCGACTCTCCCTCGGCGGTCTCTTGATTCTCGGACAACGAATCACCCTGCTCTTCGGACTCGATAAGCTCATCTTTCGGGGATTCGCCAAGCTGCAAGATCACATCGACGCCATCGACCGATTCAAGATATTCGTTTTCGGAGTACTCCAATGCCACGACGATGTCGACATGACGCTGGGCGAAAAGGGCGATCTGCCGATCGATCGAAAGATACGGCGTGTCCTTATCTACCGGCATGAAACCGATGCGATACCCGTTATGCAAAAGCACAAATGATTCCGCGTACCTAAAGCCGTTGGTACGCAGCGAAAACACGTTGGCACCCTTGTCGCCATACGACTTCTTGGTGTCCGCCAGCAGCACCGTAGACGAAACACGGTCATCAGCCATCGGTTTGACGGGGGCTGCCTGCGGCGCGTCAGTGCCCTCATAGAGCACAACCACGTAGCCCTCCATGTTTCCCACGGTGTCGTCGATGGTGGTTGCCGCTAGATTCCACTTGTGACCGTTGGTCAGGTAGAACCCGAAGAACCCAGCGCCGCCCAAAAGCAGCGCCATCAAAAGCACCAAGGCGATTATTTCTCGTTTTCGCTTATCCATAGCCGTTGATGATACTACTTGGCGAGGATCTTCTTAAGGAACGCACCGGTATAACTACCGGGAACCTCGGCGACGTGCTCGGGAGTTCCGTACGCCACGACCGTGCCGCCGCCGTCGCCGCCCTCGGGACCCATATCGATGATACGGTCAGCCGACTTGATGACGTCAAGGTTGTGCTCGATGACAAGCACGGTGTTGCCAGCGTCGACAAGACGCTGAAGAACTTCGAGCAGCTGACGGACATCCTCGAAATGAAGGCCCGTGGTGGGCTCGTCCAGAATATAGAACGTTTTGCCCGTTTGACGTTTCTGGAGCTCGCTGGAAAGCTTGACGCGCTGCGCCTCGCCACCGGAAAGCGTCGTTGCGGGCTGGCCAAGCCTGATATAGCCCAACCCGACATCGTGAAACGTGTCGAGCTTTCGCTTGATGCCCGGGATGTTCGTGAAGAACTCACGCGCCTCGTCAACGGTCATGTCAAGCACCTGCGAGATGTTCTTGCCGCGGTACGTAACCTGAAGCGTCTCACGGTTGTAGCGATCGCCGCCACAAACCTCACAGGGGACGTAAATATCGGGAAGGAAGTGCATCTCGATCTTGATCTGGCCATCGCCCTTGCATGCCTCGCAACGACCGCCCTTCACATTGAACGAGAAGCGGCCCGGCGAGTAACCGCGCGCCTTCGACTCGCTTGTCGAAGCGAACAGCGCGCGAATGTCGTCCCATAGTCCGATATACGTTGCAGGGTTCGAGCGTGGTGTGCGGCCAATGGGGCTCTGATCGATGTTAATCGCCTTGTCGATTGCCTCAAGACCAGAAATCTTGCGATATGCGCCCGTGCGCTTGCGCGCATGGTTGATCTGGTTGGAGAGGATCGGCGCCAAAGTGTCGGTTACCAGGGAGCTTTTACCCGAACCCGAAACACCTGTGACAACCGTCAGCGTGCCAAGCTCGATTTCGATCGAAACGTTCTTCAAGTTGTTCTCGGAAGCGCCGACCAGCTTGATCTTGCCCTTCTTCGGGTTGCGTCGTTCTTTCGGAACGGCGATTTCCTTCGCGCCCGAAAGGTATTGTCCGGTAATCGATTCAGGATTGGCCATGATATCTTCAGGCCTGCCTGCGGCAACAACGTAACCGCCTAGCTCGCCGGCACCAGGGCCCATATCGACCACGTAATCGGCAGTGCAGATGGTATCTTCGTCGTGCTCGACCACGATAACGGTGTTGCCCAAATCACGAAGACGCTGCAACGTGGCAATGAGCCTTTCGTTGTCGCGCTGATGCAAACCGATAGATGGCTCGTCAAGAATGTAAAGCACGCCCATAAGGCCGGCGCCGATCTGCGTGGCCAAGCGGATACGCTGCGCCTCGCCACCGGAAAGCGTGGCGGTAGCGCGCTCAAGCGTCAGGTAGTCAAGACCAACGTCCACCAAGAACTGCAAGCGCGCGATGATTTCCTTGACGATGGGGCCGGCAATGCGCTCATCGGCTCCAGAAAACGACAAGCCCTTGAAGAACACGAGCGAATCGCGAGCGCTGAGGTTGCAGACGTCGAAGATGGACTTGCCGTTGATGGTAACGGCAAGGATTTCGGGCTTCAGGCGCTTTCCGCCGCACGTAGGGCACGGAATGGTTGAGAAATACTGCTGGTACTTCTCGCGTTGCATGTCGCTTGAGGCATCGTGGAGTTTTTCCTCGATGGCCTTGATAGCGCCATGCCACTCGATGTACCAGTAGGTTTCGCGGCCGTCGACAATGTGGTAATCGACGCGAACACGACCTTTCACGCCATGTAGAATGCCTTTGCGTACCTTTGCGGGAAGATCCTCCCACGGCGTTTGGTCATCAGCGCCCAAATGATTCGCCACGGCGTTGATGACCTGAGGGAAATAATTGCCAGACTTGAACGGCGCAATGGCACCTTCGGAAAGAGACAAGGTCTTATCAGGAACAAGAAGGTCAGGGTCGACCTCCTCGCGACTGCCGATGCCCGTGCAATCGGGACAAGCACCGTACGGCGCATTGAAGGAGAAGTCACGCGGCTGAAGCTCGTCCATGGAGTGACCGTGCTCGGGGCATGCAAGCGCAAGCGAGAAGACGTACTCACCCGGGCCCAGACCGCCTTTAGCGCCCGACGAGACCTTGCTTTCGCCAAGCGGGTCGCCGCTCTTGTCAAGCAGCTGCACCAGCACGCGTCCCTCGGCGATAGTGGTGGCAAGCTCAACCGCTTCCGCCACGCGACCGAGCGATTGGGGCTTCAGGACCACACGATCGACAACAACGTCGATGAAATGCTTGATCTGCTTGTTCAGCGTGATTTCTTCGTCCGTCAGACGACGAACCTCGCCATCGATGCGAACGCGAGCGAATCCCTCTTTGGCAAGATCTTTGAACAGCTTCGTGAACTCGCCCTTGCGACCTGCAATAACGGGAGCCATGATCATTGCGCGCGTGCCTTCGGGGGCAAGGCGCATGATCTCGTCGGTTACCTGGTCGGTTGTCTGCTTTTTGATTTCGCGTCCGCATTCGGGGCAATGGGGAACACCAACGCGCGCGTAAAGAAGACGCAGGTAATCATAAATTTCAGTAGTGGTGCCCACAGTTGAGCGCGGGTTTCGCGAGGTGGTTTTCTGATCGATTGAGACCGCCGGTGAAAGACCGTCGATGCTATCGAGATCGGGCTTGCTCATTTGCCCCAAGAACATGCGCGCGTAGCTGGACAGACTTTCAACATAGCGGCGCTGACCCTCGGCGTACATGGTGTCGAACGCCAAGCTTGACTTGCCCGAACCAGACAAACCCGTGATAACGACAAGTTCGTCACGCGGGATTTCAAGATCGATGTTCTTCAGATTGTGCTCGCGAGCACCCTTTATGACGATGGACTTCTGTCCCATTGATCTTTCGCCCTTCATGATTCGCGACGGCCGAAGCCATCCTTCTCCTCTTTCGGTCTCATTTTAGAACGCTTGTTCCCAAGAGGAAATGGCGAGAAACCGCACCACAAGAATACAAAAGTTTGTTCGATAAAGAACGAGCAGAAGAGCCCCACGCGAAGCGCGGAAAACGCGCCGAGCGTAGGGGCAATCATAAAAAAGCCTCCGATACCCCCGACGCTGTAAACGTTTCCTAGGAGTGAAGGGGGGGGACTAAATGAAGTGTGTCACGATGACCACCACGAACGCAATGATACCCCTCGACTCGATCAAGCTTTCCAGGGCGCAAAAAGAAAAAACGAAGCCAAGGATTATTCGATCAACATCTGCGCCATAGATTGCAAAGGCGGTGTGGGGGCCGTCATCAACAAAAACTGGCATGGGCTGGAAACCGATTCGATCAGAACCCCAAGCCAGGGGCCCGCCTTTCGGGCTCCCCCCATGTGATAAAACCGTCACCCGCGAGGATGTGCCCGACGATGCACCTGCTTCAAACGAGTGGGGGTCAGATGCGTGTAGATCTGCGTGGTTGACAAGCTGGAGTGACCAAGCATTTCCTGAACGCTTCGCAGATCAGCCCCGCCGGCCAACAAATCAGTTGCAAACGTATGACGCATGTCATGAGGCGAAAGGGAATCATCAAGCCCGGCCTCGCGCACCGTCTCCTTGAACATCTTGCGCATGGCATCGGTGCCCATTTGGTTCCCGCGCGTCGACACGAAAAAATATGACGACGACTTGTCGCGCAAAAGCGCAGGCCGGTAATCGTAGAAATATCGCTTCATGGTCTCGATGCAAAGGTCGTGAAGCGGGATGATGCGCTCTTTCCCGCCCTTGCCGAAAACCTTCACCTGACACTGATCGAAATCAACGCAATCACTGCGCAAGCCCGAAGCTTCCGAAATACGGGCACCGCATGCGTACAGGAATTCCAACAAGGCCTGATCACGCATAGCAGCAGCCCTTGTAAGCTCATCGGTTGCCTGATCGGCGTGCGAGAAACGGACGCTCAACAGTTTGACCATATCATTCGGAGCGATGACAGTCGGCAAGCTTCGACTGTTTCTGGGACCTTGAAGAGCACTAGCAGGGTCGCCTTCGATAATGCCCTTAACGTGCAACCACTGGAAGAAACCGCGCAATGATGAAAGATGCCGATTCACCGTCGCACGCTCATAACGAGCGCGATCAAGATCTCCCAAATACGCACGTAAATCACGATGCGAAACAAGGAGCGGGTCAATCTCGTGCGACGCGCACCAACGGATATACGCGTCAAGGTCGCGCGTGTATGCACGAACCGTATGAGGTGACGCACCGCGTTCCGCCTCAAGCTCGAAGCAGTAATCCTCCGTCAAAGACCGAGCACGCTCGATGGATGCCTTATCGAAAGAGGGGGCTTCACCGGCCCCTTTCTTCCCTTTTCTTGCAGACGTGCGCGTTTTTGGACGCAACAGCGCGTTGTCGTCGGTTGGTTCGCTCATGCTAAAGCAACCCGCAAGCCACAAGGGCTTCCTTGTACTGCGCAAGAGCCTTGGAGCCACGCTCGGCATAAGCGGCATAGCGTTGCTGCTTGTTGCGAATATGCTGATCGAGCGGCGCCATGATACCGAAATTGACGTGCATGGGCTGGTAATCAGTGGTGTTCGGGTCGACAGAGTGATCGATAAGCGCGCCGAATACCGTGTCATGCGGAAGGACCGGAGCTTCGATGCCGGCAAAAAGAGCCGCAACGGAAAGAGCCACGTGCAATCCCGACCTGATAGCCTCGCAATAGCCTTCAGTGCCGCACAGCTGACCTGCGGTGAACACAGGTATGCCAAGCGCATCCGAGGCGCACTGAAGCTGAAGGGCCGAATCCAGAAGACGCGGTGCATCGATGAAGGTATTTCGATGCATGACGCCGTATCGCGCGAACTCAGCATTCTCGAGACCGGGGATCATCTGGAACACGCGCTTCTGCTCGCCGAACTTAAGGTTCGTCTGAAAGCCAACAAGGTTGAAGCTGTTCTCGCCGGAATCCTCCGCGCGCAACTGGACGGCTGCCCAAGGGCGCCTGCCTGTTCGAGGATCGGTCAAACCAACGGGTTTGAGGGCGCCGAAGCGCGGTGCATCGGCGCCTTTTCGGGCGATCTCCTCGATAGGCTGGCAAGCCTGGAACAGTTCCTTTGTTTCGAAATCGCGCATGATAACGCGATCCGCCTGAAGAAGCTCAGCGATGAAGGCCTCGTACTCTTCTTTTGTGAACGGGGCATTCAGGTAGTCGCCCTGAGCCGCGCCGTCGGCGCCAACCGAATCCTCGTAGCGGCTCTGCCTGAAGACCTTCGTCATATC
>CAKTWD010000036.1 GCA_934630485.1 uncultured Eggerthellaceae bacterium
GTCTTCGCTTGAGTACGTAAAACTCGGCATGGGCATAACGCTTTGCCGTAAAACAATCGCCAATTCACCAAAGTGCAACGGTCTGAAATTCATTCCGCTCAACGACAAGAATCTCCCCAAAACCTCGATCGGCCTCTCTTGGAAGAAAGATCGAACACTCTCCTCTGACGAAATGAGATTCGTCGAAATCGCCCGCAAGTTCTTCGTTGGAGAAGGATTCAATTACTAACGGCAGAGGCTGCCCAAGAGTACAACCGCGCAGCAGCGGTTAATCAGGCAAGACGTCTAAACCTTGGCGATCAGCCGCCACAAAGCCGGCGCCGCTCCTAGACAAAGTAGTAAACGATCAGAACGGCTGCGCCTAAAGCAACCAGCACGGACCCGGTAACCAGATACAGCGTGCGCGCTTTCACGCGGTTGGCGATCATAGCAGCCAAGGGCGACACGATCGTCGCCACGGCAACGCACACCAGCAGTACCGCAATGTCGGGAACGCCTCCGATTGCAAAGTGCGACACAGCGCCAATGCCAGCCATGATGGCCATGATCAAAACGCCCGTACCCACACCGGTAAGCACCTGATACCCCAGCAGGAACACCAAAGGCATGAAGATCATCATGCCGCCGCCCGCACCCATGAAACCGCACGCGAAGCCGATGCCTGCGCCGCAAAGGGCCGACAGCACCAGAGCCTTCGCCGTAGGCTTAGGGGCATTTTTGCCGCCAGCAGTGGACTCTTTCATGTCGCCACGCGATTTCCGAATGAACACAAGACCCAGCACCAACATGAATATCATCGTCATCGAGCCAAGCGCCGCGGACGAGGCAAAACTTGCCGCATAACTTCCGATAACCGCGAACACGATTGCGGGAAGGATGAGGACGACGCCATGTTTCACATCGAGGTGCTTGTTCTTGGCATAAACCACCGAAGACGTGATGCTTGCCAGCGTGTCACACGAAAGCGAGATCGCAATGGCGGCATACGGATCGAAATCAAGAACAGCAATGAGAATAGGTGCCAAAATAGCCGACGCACTTGCACCGATAAAACCATTGCCCAATCCTGCGGCGATTCCTGCAAGGACGCAAACAACGATAGCGAACGCAATCATTGAAGGTCATCTCCCTCCGAAACGGCCGATGCGCGGCCCGTTAAATGCACGTTAGTCGAAGAACCCGACGATAGGATGTTCGACAAGTTGCCGTCCACCGTATCGATGACGCGGCGAAAAACCTCGAGATCCGACTCGTCGACGCCCTCCAAGATACGCGTTTGAAAATCGTGCCGGAAAGCTCTTCCCCGCTCGATGGCCTCATCGGCCTCAGGCGTGCACACCAACTCGATCTTGCGACGATCTCCGGGGACGGCCTTTCGCTCGAGATAGCCCATGTTCACCAGTCGATCGACGTTCACCGAAACCAAATTCGGTTTTACGCGACGCTTTTGAACGATATCGCGAGCGGCCTTGCACTGCGGGTTGTTCGCAAGGAACAGCAGAATGTCAAAGGCACTACGCGGAATACCCAGCTCGTTGCAAAGCGGTTTGCACAGAAGATCGTATGCAGCAGAGCAACGCGTCACCTGCTCGTACACAAGGCTTGCGTTGGCATGATCCATGTCTAGGGCACCCTCTTCGGCTTGGGTGTAAATTTCGCCTCGGACGGGATCCTCGGCCTGGTCGAGAGCTTCAGCTTGGATGCGCCCCTCGATCCGATTGAACTCCTGAACCGCCGTCGATTCTTCTTGCATCGCCGTTTCCTTTTGTTCGTTTTTGAACTATCTATATTTGTATCTTACTCTTTCGAATGAAGGAACAATCAAGGTGAGCCAATTTGAACCAAGTTGTGAACGACTCTCCACAACCCGAAAAAAGCTATTGACCGAGAGTCGCGTTCTGGTAAAGTATCCCTTGCACGTTTTCGGGGCCTTAGCTCAGCTGGGAGAGCGCATGGCTGGCAGCCATGAGGTCAGGGGTTCGATCCCCCTAGGCTCCACCATAGGTAAATTAGACGAACCCTTGTTCATCAGGGGTTCGTCTTTTTATATGAGCAGAACATCGTCGATAAACAATGAAGGGCCAAAGGCGAGCCTCTCGCCCTTGGCCCAATCGATCTTCTCAGAATTCCCGTTGAACAACGCGTGTCTGGTTCGACTAATGCACAACAAGGCCCCGACCAAAAGCTTTCGCGCACGTTACGAGGAAAGGAGAAACCTGCGCGCTGCCTTGTAGTCGGGGCCCAAAGGCGCCTCGCGGCCGCACGGGCCTCGATCGAGAGGCCCTACATCGCGTTTTGAATCGCGATACCGAAATACTGCGGCCGCAGAGGGGCTCATGATCGATCAGCTACCGCCTCTTATCCCCCTTCCCGCTTTTGCGGAGCGCACCGAACGCTACCGCACCGACTGCACCTGCGACAAGAACCGTCAGGCTTGCAGCGCATACGATGGGCATCGTCTTATCGCCCGTCTTCGCAAAGAACGCAGGAGGCTCGCCGGACGTGCCTGGAGTCACTGCAGGAGCAGGCTTCGTGTAAATGTTCTTGAACGTCGGAGGCGTTCCGTCCGGCCAAGTCACATTCGCAACCAAGTTGCCCTTGTCATCGTCGGTCACGACAACGGTCACCTTGTACGAGCGGTCGTCGTAGGTGATGTCGGCTTGCCCGTCGTTCACCTCTACCAGCGTGAAGTCGTACGTTCCGACCTTGTCGAAGTCGATCGCGGTGAACTCAATGCGGCCGTCAGCAGCGTTCTTCGCCTCATAAGTGCGGCCGTCAGCGCCCGTCAGCTTGAAGGCGAACTCACCCGCCGCAAGCGAACGACCATCGAGGGTCTTCGTCGCGCCGATAATCACCGTCGTGCCCTTGGCCGCGTACGCGTTCTTGAACACAGCCGCATCGGCGCCATCGAGAGCAAAGTCAACCCTCAGCTCGTTGTCGATCTCCACGACAGTGGCCGTAACCTGATACGTCGTCGCGTCATAGGTGACGCCGGCAGCCGTGGTGCCCGCACCGATCTCACGCATCGTGTAGATGTGCGTGCCCGCCTCGGTGAACTCGATATCCGAGAACATCACGTTTCCGTCCGCGTCGTTGGTGCCCGTGGAGACGACCTTGCCGTTCTCAAGCAACTCGAAGGAGAACTCGCCAGCAACCAGTGCGCGACCCTCGAGGATCTTCTTCGCCACAGGAGCAGCGAAAATAGGATCAGGATCGGGGATGACCGGCGGCGTGTACGTATAGGTGTTGGTGAAGGTGCGCAGCGGCGTGCCCTTCACGTAATCATGCACGTTAGTCACATTCGCCGTGACGTTTCCGGTGTTGTCCCTGGTCACCGTAACCTCGAAAGTGAAAGCTGGGTTCGGGTCGTTTGCCACGTCAGCATGTCCGCCCGCCTTCTCGGTGATGGTGTAGTGGAACACGAGCGTGTTGACATCAACAGGCGGATTGTCGGTCGTCGGAGCATCGCCCGCAGGCGCTGCCGCAACGTTTGCCGCAGGAACCGCCGCAGCATCAGCGGCAGGAGCGGCCTTCATGTCAGCAGGTGCGCTTCCCTCGCCCTTTGCAGTATCGCCCGAGTCAGACGTCAACGCGCCAGCCGCAGGTACAGTCGCAGCGTCTGCTACAGAGACGTCACTCGCTACTGTCTTGACAGCTGCGTTCGATTCGCTCGCAACAGGCTTGGCATCGGTGGCGGCTGCGCTGTTGACCGCGATAGGACCGTTGTCAAACAGGCTTGCATCGAAGTTGATCACACCGAAATCGACCGACCCGTCGGCAGCGTTGTGCGCCGTCGTCGCCGCAGGCATCGGAGCATTCTCCTCAGCAGCGGTCAGCTCGAAGGTGAACAGCCCCGTCATGTCCGGCATTTCGACCGCGGAATTGTTCGCGAAACGCTTGAATGCGTTCGCGGGAATCTGATTGTCGTCGTACTCGAAGCCAGCAACGTTAGTGAACTCGCGCGTGTTGGGCGTAGTGGTGAGCTGAGCGGTCGCCACAAGTTTGCCCGTATGGACGCCGTTTTCATCAAGATCGGTCACCGTCACCGTAAACTCGGCTGCGTTGCTTGAGTACCGCACGCCACCGATAATGTGCCCGGCGTTCGCCTCGGTCACGCGGTACTTATAAACGCCAGCCTGGTTATACGTGATGTTCCCGAACGAAATCGGGGCATGGCCCGTAGCGGGGTCAACCCTGCCGGCGCCGACCGTCACGATGGTATCACCCGGTAGCGGGGCACCCATAGTCAGCGGCTCAAGCAGGAAGCTGAATGCATCGTTTGCTTGCCAACCGCGCCCCTCGAGCACCTTGTACAGCCCGAATCCCGTTTGAGTGTCAAACACTGCAGGGGCAGCTTCGTAGGTATTCGTGAAAGAAACCTTGTTGCCAGCCACGTTGTCGACCGTGGTCGTTATATTAAGCGCGCCCACATTGTCGGAAGCAACGCTGATTTTGACACGGTGCGTCGTCTTGTCATACGTCATGCCAGGCGCCTCGGTAGCAGGAACGCTCTCAGACACATCGAAAGCGAACGTCTTGCCCGCATCGTCCTGCGTAAAATGCAAGTCGGTAAGCAGGGTCGCCTCGTACGCGGCGCCCGCGGCACGAGGTTCGGAATTCACGAACGTGCGCGTGCCATCGCCGCCAAGCTTCGCCTTAGCAGCGTCGTTCTTGCTAGCGATGCAGAAGGCGAATTCGCCTTGGTTCATATCACGGCCATTAAGCGTCTTGCTCAGGACAAGCCCTGCGTAGTCACCTTTCGCCGTATAACGGTTGGTGAAGTCGAGCGAGTTCTCGACCGTCCGCGTTGCCGCAAGCACACCGTTGTTGTCGGTCACCGTCACCACGATTGTGGCGGTATGACGATCAAACGTCATACCCTGCGTACGGTCAGCGGGAATCTGCTGGTTGTTCCACGAGTTCTCGCGAACCATGAACTTGTACGTTCCAGGCTTGCTGAAGGTCACATCATCGAAGGAGAAGCCAACCGCTTGGCCGTTCGTCCCTTGCTTCGCTACCGCATCGGTTTTCTTCAGACTAACAACGCCGCTCGCGATGGCAGACTGCGTCGCATCATCGGCAGAAAGCAGCTCGAACCCGAAGGTCTCGTTCGGAAGCATGTCGCGCCCGGTGAGGGTCTTGGTACCAGACGCAAAATCCTTGGCGGGAACGGTCGCAGATTCAGGCGTGTAAGAATTGCGGAAGGTCGCGAACGGCTTGGCCGGAGCGTCGGCACGCTGGTAGCCCGCCGTCCAAACCACAACCTGCTCGCCGTCGACTATCTCGCTCGTGATAGCAACGGTGACAATCCACGTGGACTTGTCGTAAGTCATCCCGCCTTGCAGCTGGGACGCGTCGGCATTAGCAACGTCGACCCAGTTGCCAGCACCATCCGGCACCACCTCGGTGATGCGATACTGAAACGACTTGCCGATCATGTCGCCTGTGAAGACGACATCCTCGAACGTCACGCTGCCGTCGGCGTTAACTTCGCCGATCGGGTTTTTGGGCATCGGATTGTTGTCCATGACTGGCTCGATGCGGAAGTTGAACATGCCGCGTGCAAGGGGATTCGCGCCCGAGTTGTCGGTATATTCCTTCTTCACCGCAGGGTTCCACTTCGCTTCCCTCGCAGCGAATTCGTTGGTGAACGTTGCGGCATCGACGCCGTCATCAGACTGGACGCTTGCGCCGTCGTCGTCGTTGATCTGCACCATGACGCTTGACACATTCAGTATGCCCTGATGGATGGCATTGTCGCCCTGCTCCGCAAGCTCTTCGGTCACCGTGACGACCACGCGATAGCGCGCCTGCGACAAGGACATGCCAGCGCCGGCGCCTACGGTCTGATCCTCACTGATTTCGTAAACGTACGTACCGGGCTTCGTGTAAGTGATGTTGCCGAACTTGCCAGCCGCATAACCGCCGTCAACCAGGTCCCGCTTAGTGAGGCCGATCGAATCCGCAGGCTCGCCATTCTCGCCGCGCGGCATCGGAGCGTTTTCAGTCTTGGGGGTAAGGATGAAACGGAAGGCGTCGTTGTCGGTCCAATCGCGGCCCATCAGCGCTTTGTGCACGTTAAGCGAATGGCTACCATCGAGCGTACCGCTCGGACGATAGGCGTTGGTGAACTCGGCCTTCGCCTGCGCGCCAGCAGCAATCGTCCCCGTCGAGACGGCGTTCTCCGCAGGAGCTACCTGATCGAAACCAGCCGTAGACTGCTCGCTAACAGTGTAATTCCATCCCGCACTCAAACCGCGGATGCAGAGCGTCTCGCCGTCCTTGAGCGAGTGCGTCGCCTTGCCGTTGTTGTCAAACGCGATGGTGAACGCATCGCCCACAGGCTTGTTGTTCGCATCGCGGACCTCAGCAGGGAATGCCTGCCCCTCCGCCTTGTCAATCGTGATGGCGAAAGTGAACGTGTCGTTGGCAAAATCGGCACCGTTGTAACCCTCAGGAACGACCAGCGACTTGGAGATAGCCAGCGTGCCCGGTTTTTCGATGACGAGTTTTCCGTTGTTGCCCAGATGGGACGCAATGTTGCTCCCCGCCCACACGGGATTGAGGACCGTCGTCGCCGTCGCCGTCGCTGTCGGATTGCTAGCCTTAGACGTGCGCAGTTCGTTGATGTAGGTGAAGCGCGGAGCACCCGCCTTGAACACCGCGTTGCCGGAAGCGTCAGTGCCGATATAGCCAAGCCACGACTCGGGAATATTGCCCGAGAACTGGATAGCGCCCGATTGCGGCGTTGCCTTCCCGTTGTCGATCTCGTACCAGCTGCGTTTGTAGTAATAGGTGCCGCTTGCGCTCAGCGCGCCCTTAGCTTGCACCGTGCACGCCTTATCCGTATAGATCGGCGTTTCCTCGGTCATGTAGTAGTAGCTGTTGGACTTCGCAGGGGTAAACGTCGCCGTAGCGTCGCCGTCCTCGCCGCCGCTCCACTTGTTCGCGTAGAACGCCACGCCGTTATCGGTCGTGTTCGCTTCAATGTAGGCAGCAAGAGCCGCATCGGGGTTGGCCAGAGCCGCCGCTGCCTCAGGCTTAACGCTCGACTCGAAGAACACGCGGATGGGGAACGTCAAGTCGACGGAACCCGTACCAGCCGACTCGTCAATCTGGAAATGACGCAACGGGATAAGCGCTGCCGGAACCTTCACTTCAACCAAATCGCCCGTTGTCAAATCGTCTGACTTGGTCACCGTGATGATAATCGAGTTCAAATTGCCCGAAGGATACAGCACGTTGCCCGCTTCACCCGAGAAGGTGTACGTGTCGACGTTTCCGCTCGTCGTTTTCACCGGATTTTGGAACCGCTGCTTCGCAAACACGATCGTCGTGAATGAATCAACCTTCATATAGTCGCCGAGCTAGTCGGTGAAGGTGATGCATCCCGAAGTTGAGGGGTCATAGCCCTGCTGAACTTCGGTGGGAAGGCCCGTCGAGCTTGTGATCTCCTGGGAAATCTCGTCGAAGAGGGTCTTCAGGTCGGCCGCATTCGAAGCCGCTTTGTAGAAATCGGAATCGGCAGCACGCGCTCCGAAGTTCCAGACCCATCGGCCGGACTCCCAAGGCCATTGGCCATTCTGCCATGCGTAGCTTGCCGTAGGATAGTTGCTCGACACGGCGTGCATAAACTTGTTTTCGTTGCTGGTGCTGCTGTCCGTGGGGTCTGCCGAGGGATTCACACCGCTGAAGATGCCGACGGAGTAAATGGTCGCTCCCGCGTCCTTCATCGACTTAGCGGCGGAGACAGCCGAGCTTGCCACTTTGCCTTCAAAACCATTGCTGCTCGTCGGCGAACCGTCGGTGAAGAATACCACGATCTTCTTAGCGTTCTCGCGACCCGACGTCTGGCCAGCCGCAAGTTCCAACCCATAGTCAGCCCGCGTCGCACCGGCAGGTTCAATGGCATTGACAGTTGACTTCAAGTCGTCAGCCGACGACCCGACGCACGAAGTCAGGTTCTTCATCACCTGGCTGTAGTTGTATGTGTACCCGTCCTCGCGATAGGTATCGTTACCAACCTGATTGCTTTTCTTTCCCGAAAACTTCACGAGCGAAACCTGATGCTGCTGGGCAGGGTCGCTTATATTCGCGTTCTGCTTCGCGATCTCGTCGATAAACGAGTTCGCCGCAGCCTTGAGCGCATCGATCCTCTTCGTGTCGTCGCCGTTGCCCATGGAATCGTCCATCGAGCCCGAGGCGTCGAGCACCAGCACGATATCAAGCGGCTGCGCTACCGTCGACTTCAAGTTCGACGTGGACGAAAGCGCTGAGAACGCTGTGAGGAAATCCGCCTCAGGGCTTTTCTCGATCGTTATCGATCCGCCAGCGCCCGTCAAAACGATGTCCCCGGTCGACACCGTTTTGTCAGTCCAGATGCGACCGACACTCTGGGTTGAGTAATCCAGACCCCAATTCCTCCATGTGCTCGCCGTATTGGGATCGGCCATCGCGTCCTTATCGCCTGCGGCATAGGGCGTTTCTCCCGCACCTGATGCGCCCGATTCCGCAGAGGCACCCTCATCGGCAAACGAAATCATCGGCATGCCGACGGTCAGCGCGAGAAGCGCCGAAAGCAAGATGTTACGAATCTTGGTGCGTTTCATGATGGAACCTCCGTCCCACGTGTCCCAGGGTCTTCATGTGCTCGATACTATCTCGCGCCAGAAACGGCACCTTTCCTGTTACTGCTTTCATTTGCCTCTCCTCTCCTCGTATACGCGCATCGACGTGCGCATTGCTTTCATTTCATTTTGAGGGGAAACAGACGAGGGAGTAACGTTCGTAGATACGCAAGGGGGTTTCGTATATACGAAACCCCCTTTGTGAGTTCTTGCCGCTTATTGCAGCAAACGTCCGCATTTGCAAAAAGAATTAGGACACGAAGCACCCCGATTTGCGGCGATTACGATGTCTCGGCCAAAATGCCCCCCTGGGAAGAGCTGTTCACGACATCGCAACCGCCCACCTTGTTTTCAACTTGTATAATGTTGTTCAGAGGAAATTGTTCAATCGGGGATCGGAGAAGGCTCTTCATGAACACCGTTGCGAAAAACACCACTATCGCGATGGTGTCGCTCACGCTCTTCCACTTCATCTTTCTTGAGAGCAATTCGTTTTACCTTTCAAGCATGTCATCCTTTTCGCTCAAGCCCGACTTCGTTACAACAATCGTTCCGATAATGGGGCTTAACGCCTTAGGGTTTCTTTGCTTTCCGCTTTACAGCTTGAAGCTTTCTCGAAAAAAACGACGGGGCGCAGCTTTTGTTTTCGCCATCCTTTGGGTTGCAAGCCTCATCGTTGCGGCCACGTCCTCCTCGCCCATCGCGATTGTCGGGGCTGGCTACCTCTCGTTTTTCATTATGGGCATACTCGGCGGCAACGCCTATTTCGGTGTGGCGATGATGCTCGCGCGAAGCAATCGATTGATCACCTGCGTTGCGCTCGCTCACGCCGCAGGCATCCTTCTCCATCTGATTTGCTTCCACATTCCACTAGGGAGAGCGGGAGACGCTGCCTTTCTGGGCCTCGGCATCATCGCCTTCTCGCTCGTGGCGCTCTTCGGCTGGCCGTCGCTTCGGGTTCCCCGCGAAGGGATAGCGGTCGACAGTGTGGGCAACCCGATATACCCGCGCAAAATTCTCGACCCTCAGAAGTCCGACGCTTCGCCTAGCCCCCAAGAGCCGCGGCGATTCGCCTTCCAGCTTGTCACGCTTACCGTCCTGCTCGCAGCACTGTTCAACGGCCTCGATAGCTCAACCTCGCTCGAAGTCCCCTGGGTTAACCAATGTGTTGAAGTCTGGCCCCGGCTCGTCGTCGCAATCTGCGGGGTCGCAGCGGGCATCCTCTTTGACATCGATCGCCGTCGCCATATGGGAACGGTGGTTCTCTGCGTCGCATTCCTGGCTACCGCTGCGGCGCTTGCCGCAGGGTCGGGCTCGAACATCACAGTCTGCCGCGTTGCGTTCTATGCAGCCTCGGGGATCTTTGCCGTGTTTAGCTTGTCCCTGTTCATCTGGCTTGCGGCTTATATGAAAGTCCCCCAGCTATGGGCAGGAATGGGAAGAATCATCAGAAATGTCGTCACACTTGTCATCACGATTCCTTCGGCCGCCCTCGCGCAAACCAACCACCAGATGCTTACTTCTCTCTCATTCGTCTTATTCGCGGCCGTTCTCATCTTGATGACGCGCGCAGGGATGCTTGCCCCCGATTACGAAGAGCGAATCTCGTCGTACTCCAAAAAATCAACAGGCGCCGAAGAAACACCCAAGCAGGAATGCGCCGGGGAATCCGACCAAGAACCATTCAGGCAGGCCTCCCCTCGAACACCCGAGGAAATCCTCGCGACGTTTTGCGAATCGTATGGACTCACAAAACGAGAAAGCGACGTTCTTGCCGCAGTGGTCGCCGACGAGCAACCGCTCAAATATGTTGCCGACAACTTAGGTATCGGACTGCGAACCGTTCAGCATCATCTCACCTCGCTGTACAAGAAGACGGGAACGCAGACACGCGCGGGACTCACCGCACGCTTCATCGAAGAGGCGCAAAACGACCCACAAACAAGGGAGGCCCGCACTAAGCAGGCCGTTGAAACTGCCCGCAGCGAGAACGCCGAAGGCGACGCATTATAAACGCGGGGACCATATCCCATTCTGCTTGAACCCATAGCTTCGCGATTGTCTGCGACCAGCTTGAACCCGTAAGTCCACAATTGTCTGCGGCCATGCTGCAGACACGAATCGGCCCGCTCGAAAGCGGGCCTTGTTCTGTATTCGATTGTATTTGAAGCGTTCCCTACTCGGGTTTCACCGATGCGTAGAACGTGGCCTCGCCTGCAAGGTCGTTGACCGACTTGCCGTCTTTGAACGGAAGCGTCAAGAACTCAGAGAGCGTGGGAACCAGTTCGCTGCAGTCAACGTAATGGCCCTTGTCGTTCAGCCTGGACGTATCCTGCGCACGCCAGTAGCTGTCGTTCACATCGGACAGGTAATAGCTCGCACCGTCGACATCCATGTAAACCGAATGGTTCGCATGAAGGTAATTGGGGAGCTCCTCGAGAGATATCTCGAGAGCATCAGCTGCCTTAAGTCCCATAGCGACCTCCTGTTTTCCAGGTTCAACTAAATACGGTGAACTAATCATAGCAATTGAAGAGCGCGTTTGTGGTCGGATTGTGAATTAATTTCGCAACAGTCGGCCATTACAGACGGCGACTGAGATAGTCGCCCAACTGAAGTTCAGAATCGACGAAGAAGACGTAATGTTCCTTGGAACGATTCGCCTTGGCAACGGGGAACTCCACCGAGTTCGCGCGAACATCCTCAAGCGAAACCTCACCGCGCTCCACAAACGGCTTGCCGCCATCTGCTGGAGCCAGCCATGCAATAGCGTGAGGGTTCACCGTGAACACATCACGATGCGGCGACAGAACTTCAAGCTGGCCACCTTCTTCGAAGGCGTTATGGCAAGCCGCCGTAACACGCCAGCGCGGATTGCCGTCCGAGTCGGGCTCGGCCGCCTCGCACTCTTCCACCGTGGCAACATGCACGCATTCTTTCACGTACCCGTCTCGTTCAGGCGATTGCGTCGCGCGGCCGTAATAGAAACCCGTTGAGTAAGGTCGATGCGAAATCGAAAGCAACTCGCGCGCAGCCGATTCAACGTCTCCCCCATCAAGAGCCTGACGATACGCATGCACGACAGTGGCAACATAGAAAGCGCGCTTGTTGCGTCCCTCGATTTTCAGGGAGTCGACGCCTGCACGACGAAGCTCGTCGATATGCTCGATCATGTTCAGATCTTGCGCGTTCAGAATGAACGAACCCGTCTGATCTTCCTCGATGGGGAAATACTCGCCCGGGCGCTTCTCTTCCATCAAAGCATAGCTCCAACGACAGGATTGAGCGCATGCGCCCTTGTTACCCGAGCGACCGGTCATCCCCGCCGAAAGCAAGCAGCGGCCCGAATAAGCCATGCACATGGCACCATGCACGAACGCCTCAATCTCGAGGTCGCGCGGAGCATCGGCTTTCAAAGCCGCAATGTCTTCCAAGCTCATCTCGCGAGCGCAGACCACGCGCTTGGCGCCCAGCTCGTGCCACACGCGCGCAGCCTCGGCATTCATGACCGACGCCTGGGTGCTGACATGAAGATCGACATGAGGCGCGTGCTTGCGGGCGATCGAGAAGGCACCCATGTCACCGATGATGAACGCGTCAACCCCCGCCGCATCAAGCGTCTCGCAATACGCGGGCAATGTGGCGATGTCATCGCGACCCATGAGGATGTTCAGCGTGACATGAACCTTCACCCCACGTGCATGGGCGAAGGAAACCACGTTTGCGATTTCATCCAAGCGGAAGTTATCTGCGCGGGCGCGCATGCCGAAGCGATCGACAGCCAGGTATACGGCATCGGCGCCGAAACGGATAGCGGCCTGAAGCTGAGAAGGGCCGCCGGCCGGAGCCAGCAGCTCGGGAAGCTTCAACGGGGAAGCCTCGCCGATCTGCAGTCCGGCCGTCGGCACCTTGCAATTCAAAAGAGATTCTTCGCCCACGTGCCTATGCACGCTCCAAACGGCAGCCCTGCGGAGTGTCCTTTAAAATGAAACCCAGCTCGGCCAAACGATCGCGAATCGCATCGGCACGCGGCCAATCTTTCTGAGCACGAGCGTCAGCACGAGCAGCAATCAGGGCTGCTGCAGCCTCTTCGCCGTTGTCGCCCGCATAGCCGGCGATCTCCTGAGCAAGAGACAGAAGCTCGGCAGGATAAGACCCGGCATCGTCTTCCTTCGCAGACAACGCAGCCTGCATGTCGATACCCAAAACCGAAAGCGACTCGATAATCTGATCGCGCATGGCGATGGCGATGGTCTTGTCGGCAGCGGAAAGCTGCTTGCCGTCAAGCAGGGCGTTAGCGGCCGAAACGAACTCGAAAACACTGCCCAAAGCCTTGGGCGTGTTGAAGTCGTCATCCATGGACTCGATGAACGCAAGGCTGGACTCGCGCATGATGGGAGCGATCCGCTCGGGATCGAGCGAGTCGGCAGCAGCATCGTCGGCCTGAAGCAGCCAATCGATGTTCTTGATGGCATTCACGATGCGGCCAAGCGCCGTATGAGCCTCGTCCAGACGGTCCTGAGAGAAATCGAGCGGGCTGCGGTAGTGCGTCTGCAGCATAAGAAAGCGCAAGTCGTTCGGATCGGTAGTTTTCAGAACGTCGCGCAACAATTTGAAATTGCCAAGCGACTTGCTCATCTTCTCGGAGTTGATCTGCAGCATGCCGCCGTGCATCCAATGCTTCGAGAACTCACAACCAGTTGCGGCCATCGACTGAGCGCGCTCGTTCTCGTGGTGCGGGAACACCAAGTCGGCACCGCCGCCATGGATGTCAAACGGAAGACCCAGGTACTTGCGAGACATCGCAGAGCACTCAATGTGCCAGCCGGGGCGGCCCTTGCCCCAAGGCGAATCCCATGCGGGCTCGCCGGGCTTTGCAGCCTTCCATACGGCAAAGTCAAGCGGGTCCTTCTTGCGATCCTCGATGCCTTCAGTACGCAGATCGCGATGGCCCG
>CAKTWD010000037.1 GCA_934630485.1 uncultured Eggerthellaceae bacterium
AACGGAACGGGTCATGGCTTACCTCCCCTCTTCTTTGTCTTCGGTTTCAACAGGAGCGTTCGGATCCCAAGCGGCGGAGTAATCGCCAATGGACTGATCGGGGTGCTTCTCGTCCCACTTGCGGATCTTCTCGAAGTCGGCACCGCCGTCCATACGGCCAGCGGCTTTCATGCCGAAGCCATGGACAAGCAGGGCGGCAGCCAAGATACCGGTGACGCCGAAGGCCACGGTGGTGGGCTGGAACCAAACGTTGCCGATGTGGAGATCGCGATGACGCTTATAGAACGGGGTGTTCACCTCGACCCAGTTGTGGCCCGGATCCTTCGGATCGGCCTCGCAGCAGCCAAGGCAGGGAGAACCAGCCTGGACGCACCAGCTGCGGCGGTTGTTCCACATGGTGACGGAGCAGTTCGAGTGGGTCTGAGGACCACGGCAGCCAAGCGGGTACAGGCAGTAGCCCAGAGCCTCTTCCTTGGAGCCGAACTGGTAAACGAACTCGCCGTTCTCGAAATGGCCACGACGCTCGCAGTTATCATGAATGGTCTGGCCGAAGATGTCCTCGGGCATGTTGGCGGCGTTCAGCTTAAGCGTCTGGCCGTCGAGCATGAGAACCTGAACGAGCACGGAGATGAGCCATTCGGGATTCGCGGGACAGCCCGGGATGTTGATGACGGTCTTCTCGATGCCCGCGGACTTCAGGTAAGCCTGAACACCCGTGGCAGCAGCGGAGTTGGGCTCGGCGCCCATCCAGCCGCCGTTGACTGCGCAAGAGCCAAGCGCGACGATTGCCGACGCGTTGTGCGCGGCTTCCTCGAGCTGTTCGACGGCGGTCTGAGAGTCAGAGCCGTCGGCGTTGTTGCCGAAACGGCATGCATGACCAGCCCAAGCCTGGGTGACAGCGCCCTCGAACACGAGGATGTAGTTGCCAGCCTCGACGGTCTGCTTCTTGGCGAGCTCGGCGGAATCGCCTGCGCCTGCGGAAAGCGTGTCGGAGAAGTTCAGCGACAGCAGCTCCAGGACGACCGACCCGACATCGGGGGTCTCAACCTGTGCCAGGGACTCCGTGCAGCCGGTGCACGAAGCGCCTTCGATCCAGATTACGGGATAGAGATTACCCGTGGTTGCGCCGATGACGGACTTTTCGAGAGTAGCAGCAACAGCTTGCGGAGCCCCCACTCCGGTGAGTCCAGCCGCAGCGGCCAAACCACCGCAGAACTTCAAGAAGCTGCGACGGCTAACCCCACGTGCGTCGAGCATGCCATAGAAGCTCGCCGTGGATTCTTGTCCCATGTGCACACCTCCTCATGGTGCGTGTTCTCGTCTTGATATGTCGGACTTCCGCTGCGGAAGTCCGACATATCTTTTACTCTATGAAAGGCGTCAATCGCACCCAAAATTACAAAGAGGTAAAAAAATTCTGCTGAATGACAAAAAATGTTACGTGCCCTATCGCACGTAACATTTTCTTTCGAAAAAAGCGGCGTTCACCTGCGCGAACCCTTGTTCATAATCAAATATGTTGGAAGAAGTTGGGGGCGTGATTCCATAGAATCGAGCTCCTTCTTGGTTTCTTCACCTTATCGCGCATCATAGCCCCCTGATTGCGCTAATCAATAGGATAGGAGCCTAAGATTTTGACATCGCGAAGTTTTAACCGAAGGCAATTCAGCGCCGTTTGCAAAGCGGGGTCGCTTGTCGATCCCTCCAGATCAAGGAAGAACATGTAGTCGCCCAAAGCCTGCTTTGTCGGACGCGATTGGATCATGGTGATGTTGACGTTCGCATAGGCGAATTCCGACAAGATCATCTGGAGCGCACCCGCACGGTCGGCCTGAAGGAACAGCGCGACGGAAGTGCGCATCTTCGACCCCGAAAGGGTCACACCCTGCCCCGGGCGTGCGATGAGGGCAAAGGACGTCTGGTTGCCGAAGCGGTCGGCGATGTCGCGCTCAACGACTTCCGCGCCATACAATTCGGCAGCGTACTCGTTGGCAATAGCCGCGACGTTGGGCTTCTCCATGCACAAACGCACGCTCTCGGCGGTTGAGGAAGTGGTGACGGTCTTCACGTTCAGGAAACGCGACGTGATGAAGCGGCGGCACTGCCCTATCCCCTGTGCATGGGACGCGATGGTGTCGATGTCGATGAGCGACGCCGTCGGGTTCTTGATCAGGCAATGGTCGATGTCAACGACATGGACCCCGACGATAGCCGCAGAGGAGTTGAACGCGAAGTTGTCAAGCGTTGCCGTGACCGGACCTTCAATGGAGTTCTCGGTGGCAACCACGCCGTATTCAACGCGACCTCGATCAACCGCGTCGAACACCTCGGTGAACGACGCACACGGCTCGAGCACGCAATCAGGAACGCCCGTGTTCTCAAGCTTCTGCCTGAACGCGTTCGCCGCCTCGTGCGAGTAAGTTCCCTGAGGGCCAAGGTAGGCGATGGTGTTCTTGGACATGAGCGATCCTTTCGAATTCTAAGCAGCGCGAAAACGACAAGCAGGCAAAACGTTTACAAGTGACTAAAGAGCGACAACCCCTATGTGCTCTAACAAGATGCGAACGCCGATAAGAATGAGCACGACGCCGCCGACGATGGTCGAGGGCTTTTCCCAGCGCGAACCGAACTGATTGCCAACCGCAACGCCGATAACGGACAAGACGAACGTGACCGCGCCGATGAAGCTGGCCGCTGGAACGATATCGACATCCAAGAACGCGAACGTGATGCCAACGGCCAGGGCATCAATGCTGGTCGCGACAGCTAGCATGGTAAGTTCGCGCAGGTCGAGCCTGGGAGCGCTGCCCTTAGCACCTTCCCCGTCCTGAGAGGCGCCCTCTCCGGTTTCCAATTCGTCGTCGCCTTTAATGGCATCGAAAAGCATCTTGCCGCCGATGAACGCCAACAAGATGAAGGCGATCCAATGATCGATGGGCGTTACCAACGAAGCAAACTGAGCTCCCAAGAACCAACCGATAGTGGGCATGAGCGCCTGAAAGCCGCCGAAGAACAGTCCAATGACAAGAGCCTGGCGCATATCGAGCTTCTTCATGCCCAATCCCTTGCAAATGGCAACCGCGAACGCGTCCATAGAAAGGCCGACGGCGATCAAGAACAGCTCGAACAACGACATGCTTCTGTTTCCTCTTTCAATGCAGCGCAGCCGGACGGCTGCTTAGATAGCGGTTTTCTGATATGGCAAGCGATCGTGCGCCCGACGTCGGCCGGGCAATACGCCAAACGCCCGATCTCTTTGAAAGTTACGGCATAAGCAAGGGTCCTTCCTGACGGAAGAAACCTTCCGTCAGAAGCTCGTTCACCAGGCTTTCGAACTCTTCCTCCGAAACGGACGGGCGCTTGTGACTTGACTCGAAATCGCACAGGGCCGAAAAAGCATCGACACTTGAAACCCCTTCGGGAGCCGCCAAGACCATCTTCAAAAGGAAGCTGCGTTTTTGGCGGTGCGAGCCCTCGAACGAACTTTGGCGCGCGTAATGCGCCGAGCGACGCGAGGGATTGACGGTGTTGGCCTTTATGTAGGCGCCATAGTCAAGCAACGCGTAATACCAAACGCGCGGCGTCACGAAAGAAAGCGCATAGTCAGTGGCCGAGCGGACGAACGGCTCCAAGACGCGATCGGGCACCTTCTCGTGATCGGGGAACAGATCGTGCAAGAAAACGGACCTGACATTCGTCTCGATATAGCACGACGGCAAGTTACAAGCGAACGCGGTGACTCCCGCTGCGGTGGCGGGGCCGATCCCCGGCAGCTGTTCGAGTTCTTCAACCGTTGCCGGCAGCTCTCCCCCGTATCGAGCCGAGCACTCCTCGGCGCAACGCTTAAGGGCAAGGGCGCGGCGGTTGTAGCCAAGCCCCTGCCAAAACGACAACACGTCAGCCGTTGAAGCCGCCGCAAGCGCATCGATCGTGGGAAATGCCGCAAGGAACCGAGGCCAATACTTCTGGACGCGGGTGACCTGCGTCTGCTGAAGCATGACCTCGGAAACGAGCACGGCATACGGGTCGTCGACGTTTCGCCACGGAAGTTCGCGATAGTTCTCTTCGCCCTTTTGCAGAGCCTGCTTCACAAAATCGGGGCACGACACGCCAACTTGGGCCCAGTCTTCTTGCGTTGCCACTGCGGGGGCGCCAGAGCGTGTCGAGCGCGCCATGGGCTACTCGCCTTCGTTGAGGATGTCGTTGATGTGCGCCAAATCACGACGGAAATCGTCGATGACCTTCTCTTCGAGATCGCGATAGATTTCCGACTCGAGCGGCTGGTAATTAGCCAATTTCTCGAAGATGTTCTGCGCCGAAACCGCGACGAAGCGACGCTGCAGCAAGCTTTGCTTGTAGGCCTCCTCGATGGCCTCGTGAGCCGCGGACTCAATGTCGAAACGAGGCATGCCATCGGAGAGGCGAACCAGATCGTCAAGGTTCATATGGCTGAGCGATCCGTGCTCGGCAAGGATCTTTCCCCAGATAGCGCGCCTATCGTCATCGTCCGGAAGCTCGATATCGACCACGGATGCCGGAGCAAGCAAATCGATGAAGAACGGGTCGACATCCTTCAGGCTGGAAGCCGAGGCAAGTACATACACGTTGGGATTCGCCACAGCGGAACGGATAATGTTCAGCGCCTCGCGCGCACCGCGGGCGGCGTTTGCCTGAACAGCGGGGGTCTCCTTTTCCTCGGGGATCTCGTCCTCAGGGGTGGTCCACAGGTCGATGTCTTCCATAACCAGGGACATCGGCTGCGTGAAGCCAAGCCTCATAAAGTTCTGGCGACTGCGGAAATCGATGCCTTCCGAAGAGACGACGAGCATGGGAACGCCTTGGAGGCTTTCCTCGAAGGACATGCGGATAACCGGAAGGCCGATCTCGTAAAGCGTGGCCGCAAGGAACCGATTGGCGTCTTCACGGGCAACCGCGCGGAAAAGCAGCGAGTCGGCCGAAGGCATGCGATCAAGGCCATGAAGCGCATTCAGCTGCTCGACGAATGCCTTGAACTCGGGATTGTCGCCCATGCCGATACCCAAGGACCGCATATCGGCGATGGCTTCGTCGAAACCGACCAAGTCGGCATACGACTCACGCTCGGCAGGCGTTTTCTGGGCTGCCTGTGCGGGGGCCTCGTCATCGGTCTGGGCCGTGGCAGCGCCTTCGGCATGTTCGGCAGCAACGCCTTCAGCCCGAGCATCCGCACTAGCTGAGGCCGCCTCTTGAGGCTGATCACCATCGGTCTGGTTAGCGGCAGCGAGCTGCGCTTCCACTTCAGCAGCGGGCTTCGCCGGGAACGTGAACTGCTCGATATGGATAGAGGGCTGAACGATGTTCGAGCCGAAGAAATCGTCCGACAAGGCGTCGGCCATCTGCTCGAGTTCGTCGCGCGAAAGGCCGAACTCCTCAAGGCGGTCGAGTGCAAGCTGCTGCAGAGCGTCAGCGCACTCGCCCATTTCCTGGGCAGAGACGAACGGCTCAAGCTTCTCGAAGATGTACTCGGCAATCGAGCGCTCCTTCAACGAGATAGCAAGCTTCCAAGCGCTACGAAGCGCATCAAGCGCGTCAGAGGACGGCGGGAACGAATCCTGGTTTTGGATCTCGAATGCCGCCAAATAAAGATGAATGCCCAGGACGTCGTCGCCCGAAGCGCATGCGGACCGCGCCGCTGCGACGTAATCGACCTGAGGCGATTTCGGAGTGCCTTCGCGCGAGGCATCGGTGCCGGACGCGCCGCTGGCTGCAGGGATGGGTTCGTTGTTCTCCATCACGGCCTCCTTACCATTCCAAAACGTTCCAATTCTTCGCTTTCGCCGAGCGCGAAAGCGGATGGTCGGGGTTAACCGCGAAAGCATGCTCCGCGGCATCGAGCATCAAGCGATCAGAGTGATGGTCGCCGTATGCGTACGCAAGCTCCCAGTTGCCCTCGCCGAACTTGGCGTCGCACCATTGTTTGATAGCAACCAGCTTCTCGGCGCCTTCCACCGGCTTGCCGTCAACCTCGCGTGTGTAGCAGCCATCCCTGGTTTTCATGCGCGTACTGACCTGACCGTCGATGGGATGAAACTCCATCGCGCGACGGGCAATGGGTTCGAACGTTGCCGAGATGATGAGAACGACGTCACCAGCCATGCGGTGGCGTTCCATAGCAGCATCGGCCGCAATGCGGAAGCGAGGCTCGATAACGCTGTCATAGAAGTCGTACAGGAACTGATCGACCTCTTCAACTGGCTTGCCCTCGAACGCACGGAACACGATGCCGCGAACCGAAGCCTCGTCCTGGGGCAGGCGGAACTTGTAGCGTAAGGCCCACAAACCAATGCGCAAAGCGTCGGTCTTGCTGAGCATATCGCTCTTCCAAAGATGGAACACGAGCTGCGTCGGCGAGCTGCCGTCAATGCTGGTGCCATCGAAGTCGAAGGCCGCGATGCGGGTTTTTCCACCATGCGAGGCGTTCACGCCGTCGATTTTGTCGTAAGTGTAATATCCCTTATCGGGGGACATGCTCTCGTCCTTAATACGCAGCCCCAAGCCACGTTGGTAGTTCAATCTACAGATCAAACAATTATCGCCGCAAATCGCCCCTTCTTCACCCTAATCCACAACGTCCGCAAATTGAGATTCGTAAAGATCGGCGTAAAAGCCCTTCTGCGCAAGAAGCTGCTCATGCGTGCCCTGCTCGACGATGTCGCCGTCCTTGATGACCAAGATGAGATCGGCGTTCTTGATGGTGGACAGGCGGTGTGCGATGACGAACGAGGTACGGCCTTCCATCAGGCCGTCCATAGCCTTCTGAATGCGTTCCTCGGTGCGCGTGTCAACCGACGACGTGGCCTCGTCGAGGATGAGCATGCGCCTGTTGGCCAAGAAGGCGCGCGCGATGGTCAGAAGCTGACGCTGTCCCTGCGAGATATTGCCGGCGTCCTCGTTGATAACGCAGTCGTATCCATCGGGAAGCGTCTCGATGAAATGGTGCGCGAACGCCATGCGGGCAGCTTGCTCGACCTGCTCGTCGGTTGCGGTAAGGTCGCCGAATCGGATGTTCTCGCGAATGGTGCCGTTGAACAGCCACGCATCCTGAAGAACCACGCCGAACTGCGAACGGACATCGTCACGCGAGAAATCACGCAAGTCGTGACCGCCGATTCGGATGGAGCCGCCCTGAACGTCGTAAAAGCGCATCAGCAGCTTCACCGTGGTGGTCTTGCCGGCGCCGGTCGGCCCGACCAAGGCAACAGTCTGACCTTCCTTAACACTGGCGGTGAAGTCCTTGATGACAGGCTTTTCGGGGTCGTAGCCGAAACGGACATGCTCGAACTCGACGTCGGAGGCGCAATCGGCCATGCGGGCCTTCGGCGATTCGATCTCTTCCTCGGGGGCCTCGATGAACTCGAACACACGCTCAGCAGCGGCGGCCGTCTGCTGAAGCACGTTCGACACCTGGGCAAGCTGCGTGATGGGCTGGGTGAAATTCTTCACGTACTGAATGAGAGCTTGGATATCGCCCACCGTGATGATGCCGCGCGACGCAAACACACCGCCCAAAATCGCAACGCACACGTAGCTTAGGTTGCCCACGAAGTCCATGGCGGGCTTCATAAGACCGCTGAGGAACTGAGAGCGCCAAGCCGACTCGTAAAGCGTGCCGTTCGTCTTGTTGAACTCCTCGACCGTCTGCTGCTCGCGATTGAAGGCCTTCACCACAGCGTGACCAGAGAACGTCTCCTCGATCATACCGTCGATGGCGCCCAGGCTTTCCTGCTGACGGTAGAAGTACTTCTGCGAACGTTTGACGATGGCCCTCACCAAAACCAGCGACACCGGCACGATGCACACGGCCACCAGCGCAGCGATCGGGTTGATGTAAATCATCATGCCCAAAACGCCGATGACGGTGACGCTGGACGTGATGAGCTGGGAAATACCCTGGTTCAGGCTTTGACCCAACGTGTCGACGTCGTTCGTGACGCGCGAAAGCGTGTCGCCGATGCTGGTTTTCTCGAAGTAGCCAACGGGAAGGCGATCGATCTTCTGAGCGATCTCGCGCCTGAACTCGTAGCAGGTTTTCTGCGAGATATAGGTAAGCACCCATCCCTGAATGAACGAGCACACAGCCGAAAGAAGGTACAAACCAAGCGTGGCCGCAAGGATCTCGCCGATCAGCGTGAAGTCGATGCCACCCGTTCCCTGAACCTTGGCGACCAAGCCGTTGAACAGCTCGGTGGTCGCCTCGGAAAGAACCTTAGGACCCAGGATGTTGAAGACCGTCGATCCGATTGCGAATATCAAAGCCACTATCAGAAGCATTTTGAACCGGCCCAAGAAACGTGCAAGTTTCGCGACCGTTCCCTTGAAATCGCGCGGCTTCTCAACCGCGCCCATACGCCCGTGCGGGCCGTGTCCGCCACGGCGGCCGCGTGCGGCGCGCTTGGCCTTCATTTCCTCTAGCTGGCGCTGCTGGATGTCATCGCGTTCGCTCATGCAACACCACCTCCCGCCAGCTCCTTTTCCGATAGCTGCGAATACGCGATCTCGCGATACAGGTCACACGACTGCATAAGCTGATCGTGCGTCCCCATGCCCGCAACGCGACCCTCGTCAAGGACGACGATCTTGTCGGCATGCATGATGGTTGCGATGCGCTGTGCGACGATGATGACGGTTTTACCGCCCATGCGCGAATGAAGAGCACGGCGCAACGCGGCATCGGTCTTGTAGTCAAGGGCCGAGAAACTGTCGTCGAACAGATAAGCACGGGCGTCGGTTGCCAGGGCACGGGCAATGGAGAGCCTCTGACGCTGACCACCCGACACGTTGCCGCCGCCTTGGGTGACGAACGAATCGATGCCCTCGTCCAGCGTCTCTATGAACTCGGTTGCCTGCGCGATATCGGCCGCTTGAAGCAACGAGTCGTCACTTGCGTCCTTCGCGCCGTATCCGATATTCGAGCCGATGGTCCCGGCGAACAGGAACGCGTGCTGCGGCGCATAACCAAGCTGGGCGTGCAGATCGTGTTGGCTTAAGTCGCGCACGTCGACGCCGTCGATGGTGACGCTTCCGCCCGTCACGTCGTAGAAGCGCTCGATCAGCTTGAGGATGGTGGACTTGCCCGAGCCGGTAGAGCCGATGATGGCCGTGGTCTTACCGGGTTCGGCAACGAAATCGATGTCTTCGAGCACGTTTTCAACCGAGTCGCTGTACTTGAAGTCGACGTGGTTGAACGCGATGCAGGCACCATCGGTTTCCGCCGGCGCCTGCGTGATGGCATCCGCAGAAGGGGCCGAAGGATCGCAGATGGAAGGCTCGGTTGCCAGAACCTCATCGATTCGCTGGGCCGAGACGTCGGCGCGCGGAATGATGATGGCAAGCATTCCCAGCATAAGGAAGCTCATGATGACAACCATGGAATACGTGATGAACGCGATGAGGTCGCCCGTCTGAAGAGAGCCGGCGTCGATAGCCGATCCGCCCACCCAAACAATAAGCACCGAGATGCCGTTCATGATGAGCATCATCGCGGGCATCATGAAGGTCATGACGCGGTTCGTGAACAGCTGGGTGGACATCAGGTCGGTGCTGGCCTTGTCGAACCGTTGCTGCTCGGTTTCCTGACGACCGAATGCGCGGACGACGGAAACGCCGGTCAACATCTCACGCGCGACAAGGTTCACCTTGTCGATGAGCTTCTGCATAACGCGGAACTTCGGCATGGCAATAATGAAGAGCACGGACACAACCAGCATGACGGCACCGATGCCGACGCCGATGATCCAGCCCATGGAAAGGTCGGTTCGCGCAACCATGATGATGCCACCGATGGCAAGGATGGGCGAATACAAGATCATGCGCATGAACATGACGGACATCTGCTGGATCTGCTGAACGTCGTTCGTGCCGCGCGTGATAAGGGAAGCTGCCGAGAACCGCTGGATCTCGGCGTCCGAAAACGAGATGACCTTCGCGAACAGCTTCTCGCGAAGGTCGCGACCGATCGCTGCGCCCGTGCGCGAAGCCACCAAGCCGACCAGAGCGGCGATGACGACGCTCAAGGCAACGAAGCCCATCATGCAGGCGCCGGTGCGCAGAAGATAGCCAAGCTGCATGCCCGACACGTCAGCACCCGCAAGGCGATATTCCGCCACAGCGGAAGCGATGGCCTCTTGAGCGACGATGCTTTCGCTTTGCTGGGCGACAACATCGGCGGGCATTCCCAAGTGAATCTGAATCAAGGGAACGGAAACGATATCGTCAAGCGCGGTGCGGTTCTCTTTGCCGAAGGACGTCAGGTGATACGAACCGTCATCGCCCTTGAAGTACGCGTCCTGAAAGGCAGACACCGCGTCACCTTTGGATGACGCAAGCGCAGAGGCGATGGAGCCGTAAGTCGATTCCGTCATCACCTCGGGCGACGCATGATCAACGCCCGATTGCTGGATTCCCACGTCCACCAATTGAGACGTGTAGTTAGGCAGAGCCAGATCACAAAACGCCTGGGCCGCAAGAAGGGCGACGATGAGCAAGATGGCCAAACCGTGCCCTTTGAAATACTTGATAACGCGCATGAAAACCTTCCTGTTGTGTAAGGTTTAACTTTATCGCTAACCGCCCAACCTGAAAGAAAGACAACCAGGGACGAAATTCAATCGTTACCAAACCTTGATAGTCGCTCCGTGGTTACATCCCTGACCTTGGCTTTCCATAAGTTGCACATGATTTTTCGCGAGTTCGGAAAAAAACCTTGCGTGATGAATAAGGCTCCCTTATACTGGCTATCGCTGCTTTGGAAGCAACCCAATGGGGAGTTAGCTCAGTTGGTTAGAGCGCCGGCCTGTCACGTCGGAGGTCGCGAGTTCAAGTCTCGTACTTCCCGCCATTGAATCTTGAAGCCGCCTTCGGGCGGCTTTTTTCATTCCTTACTCAACAGCGCGGGAAGCGCCCTGTCCCACGTCGCGCAAGCAAAACAAGCGACGCCCTTCGCTTCCCCGTCACGCACGCTGCTTTCCCGTGAACTTCTCGATGTCGATGCAGTAAATCTTCGTACGAGCAAGCGCCTGATCCGTGAACCCAGGTAAAGCATCGGGCGCCAGATGGGCCATAATGCGCTCAAGACCGTAACGTTTCATCTCGGGCGACTGAATCCGATGTACCGTTCCCGTTCCCACGATCGATCGATAGGCATACGAGTACGCACACGCGTAATTCCCCGTGATGACGCCCTCTTGGACGTCCATCTCGATCGCGACGCGCGGCTCGGTATCGAACACATCAACCTTACGGCCTTCAACCGCGGAATGGACCCAAAGAGCAAGACGAGGCTCGTCCAAACCCTCCAGATCCGCAGGATCCGCCCAATCGTAGCCGAAGCTCATGGGAACGATGAAAACGCCTTCGTTATCGACGGCGGCAATGCGCACCGTCTGGCAAGCGTCGACGATCTCGCGCAGCTGGGCTGCACCCTTAACCTCTCGGCCGGCAAGGCGCATCGGGCGCCCGGGCATTGCGTTGTTCATGAAACCGCCCCTCTTTCATTTTCCTCGTACGGCAAACCGCGCGTCAGATCGTCAGGCTTATAGGACAAAAGTGTGTCCCATAAGCCGATCATTCGATTTCGCTTCATTTTCTCGCCTTAACAGAACAAGGTGATGACGGTTCCGTAAAGAATCCCCTTTTGCGGATTCCTTCAGGCGGAAAGAGAGAACCGACCCTTTCACTCCACACGAGAACGCGAATCGTCGATCAAAGGCATCAGATCACGCACGCGCACGCCAAGAACATCCGCAAGACACATCAGGGTTCCAACCCGAACATCCTCCCCGCGCTCGGCGCGAAGCAGAGTCGAACGGCTCACGCCCGCCAGACGTGCCAGCGCGCTCTTCGACAGCCCCGCCTTCTTACGACAAAGCGTCAAGCGCTGTCCAACCAGCACTTGGCGCTTCTTCACTATGTTTCCCGAAAAATGCATACCGCAAACACGCCCACGCTCTCCATCTCAGGAAAGCAACGAGGTAAGCGGCCCCTCGGAAAGGATGGTCACACGCTGCGTGGCACGCGAAATGGCAGTGTAGAGCCTGCGCTTCGACAACGCGTCGTCGTTGTACGCTGCCGGCGTTGCGTCGGGGATGATCACGCGGTCGAACTCGAGGCCCTTTGCAAGCGGAAGGTCGAGCACGACGACGCCCGAGCCCTGAAGTTGCATGTCGCCCTTCACCAAAACAGCTTCGTCGCCTAACAACTTGGAAATGCGCTTGGCGGTTTGCCGATCGATCGCAACGACCGCCGTCAGACCGCCTTCACCGGCGCCGGTGCGAACCTCTTCAAGAAGAGCCTTCTCCCACTTGTCACGCGTTTCGCATGCTTTGATGGTGGGAACCTGACCCTCGCGCTGAACCGATGAGGTCTGCACGCGCTCGTCCTTGTCAAGCAAACCGCAGAAAAGCTCGGTGATCTCGGGAGTCGAGCGATAGCTGGTCATAAGGCGGCACTCGTCGACAACGCCGTGGTCGCGGGCGAACAGCTCATGGATCTGCTCGAACGTGGCCGTGCCGGGCTTGATGGCCTGATGCTGGTCGCCCAGAAGCAGGAAGTGGGCCCTGCTGAAGTAGCGTGACAGCACCATGAGCTGCGACAACGTGTAATCTTGCACCTCGTCGATCATGACGAAGCGCGCATCACGGTCGGAGTCGCCCGTAAGCAAAAGGCGCAGATACATCCATTCGAGCGCGGAAAGGTCGGTCCTGCCGGTGATGCGGGCGCCAACGCGTGTGACGTTCAGCCACGAGAAGTCGTCGATCTGGCTGACAGCGCTTCCCCACTTGACTTCGACATAGCGGCGCGACCACTTCTTAAGGTCTTCCTCCGACTCGGTTGAGATCTGCTGATCGAACAGGGCGATTTGTTCGGTAACGGGAAGCGTGTCCACGATGTCAAGAATCTCGTCGCTTCCGGCAAGCGATTTCAACTTGCTCTCGAAACGCTCGTACAGCTCTTCGTTGACCAAGGCTGCAA
>CAKTWD010000038.1 GCA_934630485.1 uncultured Eggerthellaceae bacterium
GTACTCCACCTATGCTTCCGACGGCACCACCCTTACGCGCGAGCGCTATTCCTTCAGCGGTGACGTCGATGTGAACGGCCAGCCTTGCACGTGGTCGAGCGTTCTTTCGTACGACTACTCCAACGCGAACCTCACGGGCAACCTTGCCAACACCGTGCGCGTCATCTACGTCTACGTCTCAACGAAGTAGGGCAGGTGGGCCGGTATCGCGGTTCGTTTGGAAATTGTGAATGTGAACGACACGCCCGCTTGCCTTTGGCGGCGGGCGTGCTATTATATGCAAGCTGTTTAATCAAGTGAGGCTCATTGAATGAGCTTCCACCTGGTTCGGTGCTTTAAGGCCGATGGGTACGTTGAATATCATGCAGTGTCGCTTTGTGCGATATCACGCAGATTGATTTCGTTCGCCCGTTGCCTTGCAGCGGGTTTTTTGTTGGTGCGCGAAAGCGCAGTGAATTAACAGGAGGTGAGCGCGATAGCAGCTCAGGAGCCCAGGCTCAACGGCGAGATCTCCGTTCGCGAGTGTCGCCTCATCGGCTACGACGGCTCGCAGTTGGGTATCTATCCCACGCAGCAGGCTCGTCGCATCGCCGAGGATCAGGGTCTCGACCTTGTCGAAATCGCCCCGAACGCCCAGCCGCCCGTTTGCCGCATCATGGATTACGGCAAATACAAGTACGATCAGGCTATCAAGGCGAAGCAGGCGCGTAAGAACCAGAGCAAGATCGAAACCAAGGAAATGAAGTTCCGCCCGAAGATCGATGTGGGCGACTACACCACGAAGAAGAAGCACGTCTTGCGCTTCCTCTCCGAGGGTAATAAGGTCAAGATCACGATCATGTTCCGCGGTCGCGAGATGGCCCACCCCGATCAGGGTCTCTCTATCCTCGAGCGACTTGCTGACGACCTGAAGGACGTGGCAGTCATCGAGAGCGCCCCCAAGATGGAGGGTCGCAACATGCACATGCTCATCGCTCCCTTGCCGACGGCGGTGAAGAAGAAGGACGTTAAAGCCGGCAAGAAAAACAAGAAGCAAGAGGCCGATATGGCTGAAGAAGGAAAGGACGAATAATGCCCAAGATGAAGACCCATCGCGGTTTTGCAAAGCGCTTCCGTGTGACCGGTTCCGGTAAGATCATGCGTTCCAAGGCTTACAAGAGCCACATCATGACCAAGAAGAGCCAGAAGCGTAAGCGTAACTTCCGTCACGAGACCGAAGTTGCCCCCGCGGATCGTCGCGTCATCGCTCGTAACCTCGGCCTTCGCTAATCCGGCCGGTATCTGATAAAGGAGATTCAACATGCCTCGTGTAAAGCGCGCAGTTAACGCACATAAGAAGCGTCGTACCGTCCTCGGCCGTGCAAAGGGCTACTATGGTGCGAAGTCCCGTACCTACACCAAGGCCAAGGAGCAGGTGCAGCATTCGCTTCAGTACCAGTACCGCGATCGCCGCAACAAGAAGCGCGAGATCCGCAGCCTGTGGATTACCCGCATCAACGCTGCTGCCCGTATGAACGGTATGTCTTACAGCGTGTTCATGAACGGCCTGAACAAGGCTGGCGTCGTGCTCGACCGCAAGGTCCTCGCCGACATGGCTGTCAGCGATCCCGCCGCTTTCGCTAAGCTGGTCGAGGTTGCCAAGAAGGCTCTCGCTTAATCAAAAGCGCTCGTCATTGCAAGTTTTCTAACCGCCCGCGATTTTGTGGGCGGTTTTTTTTCTTAGTGCGAAGAGGTTCTTCCATGACTGATCCCAGCAAGGGCGCCCACGCCGGTCGTGCGCAGCATGTTGAAAGCCAGAAACAATACGACGATAAACGCCGCCGTCAGTTCATCGGCTGCGTTCTTGCCGTCGCTATCGTGTTCGTGGCGGGATTTCTTGTTTGGGATACCAATTTGCGCCCGTATTCCATTAATGCGAAAGACTTCCCGTCCGACGGCCTGCGTGCTGCGGTTCGCGCGCTCGATTCTGACGGCGATGGCCTTATCACACGCGAAGAGGCTGCCAACATCACCGAGCTTACGGTGACCGAGGGAACCAACGTGTCGGGTCTTTCGATTCTGCCGAACTTGTCTTGCCTGATCGTCAACTCTGATTCAATCACGAGCGTTGATGTCTCTGAGGCTTCTAGCCTCGTTGCTCTTGACGCGAAGGGCTCCGCTTCCGTCGATAGCGTGAATCTGGGTCGATCTTCCCACCTCAAGCAAGTCGACCTATCGGGGACTTCCGTTGATTCGCTTGATCTTTCCGGGGCCGCGCTGTTGGAGAACCTGTGCCTAGCCGACACTTACGTGGAAAGTCTGTCGCTTTCGGGCCTTGGGTCGCTTTCGTCGCTTGATGTGACGGGGACGTCCATCCAGAAGCTTGACCTTGCCGATCAGGCAAGCCTTTCGACGCTTCGCTGCGCGAACAGCGTGAAGGTTGAGAATCTTTCGAAAACGCCCCTTTCGGCGTACTGGTTGGTTACCGATTTCCAGAACAACATCCCGATGTTCGCAGGGGAAGAGGGGCAGAAGGTTCACGCCACTGCCGTTTATGACGAGCTCAACAGGCTTTCGTCCGCAACTTTCACCGAAGGGTCGGCAACCACTCCTGCGACTGTGTCCTACGACTATGACGACGAAGACCGTTTGACCAAGGTTTCGTTCGTCGATATGCAGACATCTTCGTCGGCGCCCACGAAGAATTCATGGTCGCTTTCCTATGACGACGAGGGTCGTTTGTCCGAGGCCTCGTGCGAAACCGGCGCTTACGCCACCTATGCGTACGATGATGAGGGCCGTCTTTCCTCATACGAGATCAAGCGTGCGCCGAAGGGTTTGGCTGTTGAGTATTCGTTCGAGTACGACGACAACGGCTCTCTCTCCGCAATTGCCTGCGGTGACGAGCGAACCGAGTTCGCCTACGACACCAGCGGCAGGGTGACCAGCATTGCGGTTACGGCGCCCAAATCGCAGGATTCTTCTGATGAAACGGATTCCAAATCCAAGGTGTCTGCCTCTGATTCCTCATCTGCCGCTAGCGCATCCGCTTCGTCGAGCTCTGCGTCGTCTGGGGCCGGCAAGGAAGAGAAGAACAAGACTGCAACTGACGACTCACGTGAGGTTTTGGCTTCCTATACGCTTGCTTATGATTCTGATGGTAATTGCGTGCGCGTCAACTACGCAATCAACGATAAGGATGACCAGGGAGAAGGAACCGTTGACGAGAAGTTCACCTACGATGACGGCGTGCTTGCCAATGCGGTGAGGGTCAGTGCTGGCGAGGGAAGCGACTGGTACCTTGACAATAAGGGCATCGTTTCGTCCGAATTCTCGTACGACGAGGAAGGTAATCTGATCAAAGCTGTTCTCACGCGTCAGGATCGAAGCGAGGGATCAACTGACTCGATGGAGCTTGGATACACGCGCGTGTTCGCAACCAAGGACACGTTGCCCAAGGGGTCTATCTGGGATACTTCCTATCCGCTTGCGGTTACGTTTGATGCTGACGGTTACTTGGCCTCGTTGGTTGCTTCGGGTTCGTCTGCGTTCACCCCGTGGGCTTGTACGCCCGATCCGCTGCGTTTCGCGTTTGATGGCGATGCGGCACTGCCGATGGGGTGTGTTGGGGTCTAGGGTGCAGCAGATCGTTTGCGCCTTTATATTCCCGCTTGCGAAAATATCAGAGCGCCGCTTTTCAATCTGCAATATGGTATGCATGTTGCAGATTTAAGTGGAGGGAAAACCCGTGGTAGTTGCAGTTTCCTGCGATGGTTTGTCCATCGCGCCTTTTTTCACGCAGACCACCAGCTTCATGGTGTACACCGTGGAGCGTGGCATCATCACCGATTGCAAGAATCTTCCCGCTCAGGGTCTTGATGAGGCGGGCTTGAAAGAGCTGCTTCAGGCTATCAACGCCGATACTCTTATTGTGGGTCATATCGATTGCGCTTTGGCCGGCTCCATGTGCCATCAGGGCATCGAGGTTATCGCCGACGCCGAGGGAGCGGCGCTCGACGTTACCAAGGCGTACCTGAGCAAATCGCTTACCGGCGTTCTTGACGCATGCTTCCTGTGCGACGAGGTCGACAATCAGGAACCCGATAACACCAAGCCGAAGAGCATCTAAGCGTTCTCTGGTTGGTTTTCCAAAGCTTCGAAACAGTAAGGCGGTGCTGCTCAAGCGAGCGGCACCGCCTTTTTCGTTCAGCGTGTGGGGTGGGAGGCAGGAGAAGCCTCCTTGTTATTTGGATTCTTTTCGAATGGCGCCACGTGTTTTAAGACAGAGGACGGCAAGCGCGAGCGTCAAAGATGAGGCTGCAAGGGCAAATAGCGGAAGAGCAGCTGCGCGATCGCCGGTGTTTGGCATTTGGGCGCTGGTGTTGCCGTCACTCGATTCTGGCGCGTCAGACGAGCTTGGAGTGTCAGGCGAGGGAGCGGGCTTAGGTTCGTCCGAAGGATCGGGACTCGGGCTTGGGCCGGGATCCGGGTCTGGGTCGGGGTCGGGGTCGGGGCTTGGGCCGGGATCCGGGTCTGGGTCGGGGTCAGGTGCTGGCTCGGGGTCTTCCCATTGGGCATAGAGCGTTACCGAAGCGCCCGCTTTGTCGCAAAGATTGACGACACTTGCCCTATCGGCGAAGCTTTCGCCTGAGCCATCGCGTACTGTATTCCAGCCAAGGAACTTCGAGTTCTCCAGGCCTTCGTTTTCGAATACGAACTGACAAGGAGGCAAAGTGAATGACTGGTCGTAGGCTATCTCGAGCGATTGCATGGCGGGTCCACCAGCTAGATTGCCATCAAAGTGCAGGAAGTATTTAATCGGTTCCCACTGGGCGTACAGCGTGATCGTTCCTGGCGAATCAAGAAGGTTCGCAACATCTTGAGCGTCGGCATAGGCATCGCCCGTGCCATCGGCTGCGGTGTTCCAACCAGTGAAAACGTATCCCGTTCGAGCGAAGGTGTTCGCAGGAAGCTTCCCTTCAAAACCGTAGGAAAGCTTTTGATCTGCCATCTCGCCTGACGCATCTGTCGCATTGGGGTCGAACGAGACGAGGTAGTCGATGGGTTTAGAGTCGGCGCGCATCGTCAGCGGGCCGCGCATCACAACGGTTGTCGGGTTTGATGTTTCGGTTGCGCCATCGGCGTACTGCGCGATGGAGTCGACGCCCGTCCACTTATCGAATAGGTAACCCGACACACGCTCACGTGCTTGAAGTGATATCTCGCTTCCTTCCAGATAGACCTCTTTCGAGTTGATGGTGGCAGGCCGCGAGGGAACGACGTCGACGCCGCCGAGGTTTCCGTCGAAGGCCGTCTCGAGTGTGTAGAAGTTCAGCAAGACGACGTCTGCTTCATCACCCACGAAAACTTTTTTGCCTGTGTCTTTTCCGTCAAAGAGAAGGCGGTACGTTCCCGCAGGAAGCAGCTCTGTGCTTCTTAGTGCGTAGTAGGGCTTTCCTTCTGAAGTCACCCTCTGCTCGAACGGGGCGAAAGCCGTGTCGCCGGAAGCTAACGTCAACCTGTCGGCTAAAGCGGTTGCTGCTTGACCGTCAAGCGTTACGGCTATCGTCGCATCATGCTTCGTGTCCGACGTCTTCACCCATAGGGCACGCAAGGTAAGTCCGATCGGCGAGCCTTCTGAATCAAGGCTGACGCTCCCGTCGTCGTTTTTGGCACAGAGATTCGTCACCCACGCTTGATCTTTGATCGCACCTCCGATGGATACATGGAGCGCCCATCCGACGAACTTGTACCCGTCTTTAACGAAGGCGTTGGCGGGCAGTTGCGCGGTGGCACCGATTTCAAGCTGGAGATCGGCCATGGAGCCGCTGTCGGCACCGCCGCCGTCAAAGTGGACCGTGTACGACCGTGGCTTCCATTGCGCATAAAGGGTGACGACGTCGCCATCGGCAGCGGCTGAAATCGATGCCCAATCAAGATGGTCGTAGCTTGTGCCTGAACCGTCGGCTTCGGTGTTCCAACTGGAAATCTGGAAGCCGGGAAGAGCCAGCGTGCACCCTGCTCCGACTTCGGTGAGATTTCCGGCTTCAACTTCGACATCGTCGGGAACGTGGCCGGTGGGTGCAGAGCTTACGCTGGCCGGGACGTTCGCGTCGTAGTGGATGGTGAAGGATAGGGGGCGGGTTTGCGCATACAGCGTATAGAAGCTTCCAGCCCCCGAGATATCGGCGCCGCCTGCGTAGACCCAGTTGCCGTTCTCGTCGGTAAATTGTGTGCCGTCGACGACGACGTTAGAAGCGAGCTTGCCGTTTGGCTGCAGCACTTCGGTGCTTGTCCGCCTTGATTTGTTGGTGTAGAACTCCAGCACACGACCGGGGGTCGTTGCGTTTTCGAAATGCTCGAGACCGTGTCCGTACAAGGCGATTGCCTGGCCGTTCGTTCCTTCGCCATTTGCATCAAGCGTCAGCTTGGTGGAGGGGAAGAACGTCTTTCTTTCGCCAGGCGCAACGGATCCCGTATAAGGAACGTCCGTGCTGTTCACGCGCGCCGTAACGCGTTGAAGCGTTGTGCCACTGGGCAGATAAGGGCAGAACAGCACTTCCTGATTGCCTGTGCAAAGCTCGCTGTCAAGGCTTACCGCGACGACGCCATTCATTCCATAACCGCTGGTCAGACCATCAACAACAGCCAATGCGCCGCTTAAATCAAGCCGTACGTTCGTCAGCTCACCCATGACAGCCGTAGCGGGAGAAAGCTTGTTGCCGGCTGCATCGGTGGGAGTCACCTGAAACGTGCCCAGGTTGCTTACGGTGCTATCGGGTGCAACAAGGATCGAGCCACCCGTGATAGTCGCCTTGAAGTACTTGTCTTTCTTGGTGCCGTAGCCGTTGCCGTTGCAGCCGAATGCGCTTGCCTTGCTGCCACCCTTGGCGATGACGGTCCCGCCACTGATGTCAACCGTTACATAGGCTTGCGAGCCAGGGCCGTTCGTGCCACCGCCCCCAATGGCATGGGCGTGATCGGTCTGGGCGTACGCGCGGACGATGCCTCCAGAGATGGTGATGTTCTGGCGTCCCGGCGAATTACCGGAATTGCCAATTGCTGCAGGGTTGTTCGTGTCTCCGCCGAAAGCGGTGATGTCCCCGCCTGAGATTTTGATGGACTTGCAATAGTGCTTGTCGGTCGAGCCGCCTCCACTGCCAATGCCGCATCCGTATTTGCCGCCGACGGCCTTGACCGTTCCGCCCGAAATCGTAATGCCATCCACGATCGCGCGATACGCTCCACCAATGCCCGCGCCCGCACGCCCGCCTTCAGCGTAAACGTTTCCGCCGGTAATGGTGATGGTGCCATGGGTCAGGGAGATCTCGTCGTATCCAGAACCGATGCCCGCGCCGCTGTAATTGCCGGTGCCGCCATACGCACGCACGGTTCCGCCCTCGATGCGAATGTTGTTGAATGCTCCGTGAGAGCCCGATCCGATGCCTGCGCCGCCGCTGCCGCCATGCGCTTCAACCTCGGCGGTTCCTTTGATGGTGATGCCGGTTGCATGGTCCTTGCCAGATCCGCCGCCAATGCCCGCAGCGTTCGTGCCGCCGTAGGCGATTACTTTTCCGCTTTCGAACATTATGTTGCCCGTGGAGGCTTTTGACGTGTCAATGACATAAAGACAGCTGCCAATACCTGCTGAACAGCTAGTATCAGGGGCTTTTGCGGTAATGGTGCCAGGGTTTGAAGGGTCGGCGGTTTTGAAGACAAGCTTCGTTTCGTTGCCTTCTTTTTGAATGGCGGGGGCGCTTAAGTAGCTGCTAAAGTACGCATTGGCGCCGGCCTCGCTGATGATGTTGACCGTACCGCCCGCTTCTTCGATTTTGATGGAAGGGCAGCTGGCGCCTGTGTTGGCGGAAATTCCCGGGGTTATGTTCAGGCCATCGGCAAGGTACAGATCGACGTTGCCGACCTTCACATCAATCCAAACTTTCGAGCTGCTACCCGTTAGGCGGTAGGCGCCGGGTTCGGTGATCTTGATAGTGGTGTTCGCCCCTTTGTTACTGATGTCGATGGTGGTGATGTCGGCCGCGAACGCCGGTTTGACGGTAAGGGTGCAGCAAAGGACGAATGATAGGAATAACAGAAAAGGCGCAAGGGCGAGACAGGTTGCGACCTGCGCCGAGTTTGATTTTTCGGGCGGGGAAGAACGGTGAGAAAGAGCGGATTCGACACGACCTGTCATGGAGCCCTCCTTGCACGGTGCGAATTACCCTATTGTAGCATGCGCGGTGTTGTGGGCTTGTTTCCCGAGCGGTCGGAAGGGAGTACTCGTCAACGTGAAAACGCCCGCAACGGCCGGATGGCTATTGCGGGCATTGTAGGTGAAAGCGGGCATGTAATTGTCGATAGGCTTTAGCGACTGCGGCGTTTTTGCATGGCTGCGCGGTGGGCGCGGCCTGGCCTCATGTCACTTGTGCCGGATGCTGCGCGTTTGGGGGCTTGCGACTGGTTCTGCTGCTTGGAACCTTGCTGTTTGCCGCGTCCCTGCTTCTTGCGGTTGTTGACGGGGCGTTCGGGCTTGGCACTTCCCTGGCCCTTGCGTTTGCCGTTGCGGTCGGCTGACGCTTTGGTTTCGTTCTTCTCGGCGTTCTCCTGGCGGCGCTTGGCCTTCTTCTGTTCGCGCTTGGCCAGTTCGCGCTTGGCCTGAGCAAGTTCGGGGTCGCGGCGAGCCTGGGCGTTTTGGCTTTTCTGGACGGCTTCGGCTTCGGCGGCGGCGAAATCGAAATTGGCAAGCTCCATCTCGGGGATTTCTCGCTTGATGAGCTTCTGGATGTCGCGCAGGGCCGATTCGGTGTCGGGGGACACGAAGGAAACTGCGAAGCCGTTTTGGCCGGCACGGCCTGTGCGACCGATGCGGTGGACGTAATCCTCAGGCTGAGAGGGAAGGTCCATGTTGATGACGTAGTTCACTTCTGGGACGTCGATGCCGCGTGCCAGGACATCGGTTGCCACGATGATGTTGGCCTCGCCGTTCGCAAAGCGCTCAAGAGCGCGCTTGCGCTGATTCTGGCTGCGATCGGAGTGAATGGCCTCGACGGTGTAGCCGGCGCGCTTGAGGCGACGGCTCGTGGAATCGGCGCGGCTGCGCGTGCGTGCGAAGACGATGACGCGATCGGAACCCTTTTCTTCGAGGACTGCCTTAAGAAGGGCAGCTTTCACTGTTTGCGGGGTGCGGATGATGTACTGCTCGACCGTGTCGGCGGTTTCGCCCTTGTGGGCGATCTCGACGACGGCGGGGTCGTTGAGCAGCGATTTCATGTTGTTGGTGATGGAACGGTCGATGGTTGCCGAGAACAGCAGCGTTTGGCGCTGCTTCGGGCATGCGGCGACGATCTTGCGCACAGCGGGCAGGAAACCCATGTCCAGCATGCGGTCTGCCTCGTCAAGCACTAGCAGCGATACCTCCGAGAGGTTCACGGCCTTCTGGTCCATGAGGTCGATCAGGCGGCCGGGCGTTGCGATGAGCACGTCGGTGCCGCGGCGGAGTTTCTCGATCTGCGGGTTGTAGGAAAGGCCGCCGACCACGGTGGTGATGCGGTGGTTCGTGTGCTGGGCGATTTGGCCGCATACGGTGCCGATCTGGTCGGCAAGTTCGCGGGTGGGGGTGATGACCAGCATCAGCGGGCCGCGACCGCCCTTGGCATGGCCGAGCTTGTCCATGGAAGGAAGCGAGAAAGCGCCTGTTTTGCCAGTGCCGGTTTTCGCGGCCGCGATGATGTCGCGGCCTTCAAGAACAAGGGGAATCGCCTTCTCTTGAACAGGGGTGGGGCTGTCGTAGCCCATGGATTTAACGGCCTCGAGCGTTTTCGCGCTCAGACCGAGTTCGTCGAAACGTTTCAAAGTACCTCTAATCGTATTAATGTGGATGATGGCCGTCGCGCGGTATTTCAGTAAGCGCGCTGGACGTCGACGGCAAAAATAAAACCCGCAACCACAGGGATGCGGGTTCTGAAATCGGTGGTGCCCCCAACGAGAATCGAACTCGTGTCTCAGCCTTGAAAGGGCCGCGTCCTAACCTCTAGACTATGGGGACGTGCAAAAGCCTGATTATTATTGCAAACAATGACAATCAGCGCAAGGGGTTAAATCTGCGAATGTGTGTACTTTTGGTATGCATCGATCACGCGTAGCTCGTATTCCTTGCGGTTTCCCTTTACCACGGTGTCCAGAATAAGGCCGCAGACCAGCGACAGAGCGGACAACATCATGAAGGCGATGGTAAGTATGGCGGTGGGGATGCGCGGGACCAAGCCCGTGGAGCCGAACTCGACGATCAGTGGGATACCGCAGATCAGGCCGATGACGAAGAAGATCAGCGTCAGCCAGCCGAACAACGCGAACGGCTTGTAGTCCTTGAACAGCGACATGATCATGCGCAGGACCTTGATGCCGTCGGATACGGTGTTGAGCTTGGATTCAGAGCCTTCGGGACGATCGCGGTAGTCGATGGGGATCTGGGCGATACGCCAGCCCTTGTCGACGGCATGGATGGAAAGCTCGGTTTCGATCTCGAAGCCGGGAGAGGTGACGGGCATGGTCTTGGCGAACACCTTGTTGTAGGCGCGATAGCCGGTCATGACGTCGCTGAAGTCGAAGCGGTAGATCATTTTGATAAGGCCGCGTACCAGGTTGTTTCCGAAGCCGTGGAAAGCGCGGGTGTTCTCGGCGCCGTAGCTGCCGTTGGAAAGGCGGTCGCCGACGGTCATGTCGGCCTCGCCGCTCATAAGGGGCGCAAGCAGCGCCGGTGCTGCTTCGGCGGGGTAGGTGTCGTCGCCATCGACCATGATGTAATAATCGACGTCGATGTCGCGCATCATTTGGCGGACGACGTTGCCTTTGCCCTGACGGGTTTCAAGGCGAACGACCGCGCCGTGCTCGCGCGCGATCTGGCCGGTTCCGTCTGCAGAATTGTTGTCGTAAACGTACACCGTGGCTCCGGGGAGAACGCGATGGAAGTCGTCGACGACCTTGGCGATGGTGACTGCTTCGTTGTAGCAGGGAATGATGACGGCAACGCTGCTGTAATCAGGCGTTTTATTGGCGTTGTTCTGGGGCATGGCCGCTTACTTCTTTCCTATGTATGTGCGGAAGGAAAACTGGCGCACCGTTTGCGCATCTCCTCGAACCGAGGTGTGCGCCGTTGGCACAATCGTCTTCGTTAGGATACCACGAGTGGCCTAGGAAACAACCAGGCGCATGCCGGGATAGATCAGGTTCGGGTTCGAGATGCCGTTCTTGGCGGCGAGATCCTGGTACGTGGTGCCGTACTTTGAGGCGATTCCGGAAAGGGTGTCGCCGCTCTGCACCACGTATACCTGCTCGGTTTCGGTCTGCCCGTTGATGACCGCCATAACCTCGTCGTAGCGCGGCCCCAAAACAGCCTTGCGGCGGCTGCCGTTGCCGTAATCGCCCGCCCAGGTCTCAGCGGCCAGATCCTCGGCGGATGCCGTGAGGATGTGGTTCACGAGCGCCTGCACCTCGGAGTAGCGGTTGCCCAGCGCGTGCTTGCGGTCGTCGCCGTCGCCGAACTCGCCCGCGAGCACCTTTGCCGCGAGGTCTGCCGCAGGCGTCTCGTCGATGCCGTGGATAAGCGAGTCGGGATCGCCGTTGGAGCCGCCTGCCATTGCCTCCCACTCGGCGCGGGAGATGTAGCACTTGTTGATGTCGAGGTTGCCCGCCCAGCCGTCCAGACGCCCGCACGAGGAGTACTGGCGGATTGCGCAGTCGTAAGCGCCCTCGTTCCATGGCGCGTCCTGGTAGCCCGTGGGGTTCATGTCGGCGTACTGCGCCACCCACGTCTTGGCCGTGGTGAGGTTCCACGGGAACACGCTCTTGCTGGCGTAGATGCCGATGCGATCCACGCTCACGCCAAGAAGCTCGGCAAGGCGCTCGGCCATGGCCTTGAGGTATGACGCGTCGCCCCACGCCTTGTTGCCCTTGTCCTCCCAGTCGATGAAGAACGCGGCCTTGCCCACGTAGCCCTTGCAGTGCTCGTAGAAGTACTCGGCCTCCGCCTCGGCGTCGCCGCCGTTGACGTAGTGGTACACGCCCACGAGCTTGCCCAGGCCAATCGCCTGCTGGATCTGGCGGTCGCAGTCGGGCGAAACGTAATGCGTGCCCTCGGTGGCCTTGCAGATAACGAAGTCGAACGGGACGGCCGCGAGGTTGATGCCGTTCTGCCAGTTGGAAATGTCGATGCCGTTCATTATTCAGCGCTCCCTATAGCTATGAAATAAGCCCAATTCACTTGTTCGTACTGTTCGCGGCTCAGTCGCACTATGCCCTCGCAAGGGTCGTGGAATGTTGCCGCGGTTCCGTCCCACCCGCAGAGCAGGACGATGTGACCGCCGTAGCTCTTGCCGCCTTCGCGCAGCCGGCCCGTTAGGCTGCAAAACACCATCCACCCGCTTGCCGCCTCGTTCAGTGCGGCATCGGCGTTGTCGTGGATAGGCGTGTAGCCCAAAGCCTGGTCGTTCGCGTTCATCCAACGGCAGAACTTTTCCATGTCGTTCACGCCGTCCGTGAGGCACGATTCGCCGACGAAGCCCAGCATCTGCGCCGGCGTGCATGCCTGTCCGTAGAGCCATTCCCACGCCATGGCCGCGCACGTGAGGCCGCAGCCGGCAGCAGCCAGGTCTTCGCCCGCATACGAAAGCCCGCCCCAGCGCTCGTCTGCTTGGAGGTAGACGGGCACCTCGGCGGGCTTGTCGAGCGGCTTGTCGTAGATGACGGGCAAAGGCTCTTCCTTCGGCACCTTCGGCACGTTAGAGGCTATAAGCGCCACGTCGGCGAAGGCGGCGAGCAAAACAAGCAGCGAGATGGCGGCGGCGATGCGCACGAGGCGCTTGCCGCCCATTCCTAGTCGTCCTTCTTCGGAGTGCCCATGGCAAGCAGCGCGTCGAGCCACTTGTCTGTCACGCCGACCGCCTTGAAGGCTGCATATGCCACCTGCACGCCGCCTACCGCGGCGAAGATG
>CAKTWD010000039.1 GCA_934630485.1 uncultured Eggerthellaceae bacterium
GAGTACTCCATCTTATCCTTGGGCAGAACCGCAGCGCCCTCGTTCACCATGACGTTGGCCTCCTGCAGTGTGCGCTCGACCACATGGTTCTGCTCGACCATGTCGGTGAAGCTGTACGCGCCATAGCCAAGAGAGGACGTCGAGGTGGAATAACCCGCCTGGATGATCTTGCCCTCCTCGTTCAGGCTGAGGTAAACCGTCGGCGTGCCCGTCTTCGTGTCAGCGGGCTCGTCGGTCAAAGCAACCGTGACCGATTTCTTGATGGGGCTGCCCTCGTCATTCACGTCGCGGGATTCACGCACCTGGGCGCCATGTGCAAGCGCTGTGACGGCCTCGTCCTGGGTTTTACCCAAAAGCGCTGCAAGGTCGGGGACGTCGGTCTTCTTGGCAACCGCCGTCGTCGAATCAGACGTGGATTCGCTTTGCATATCGGTGCTGTTCGTCGACGCAGCCTGGCTGATCTGCTGGACAGCAACGGTCTGACTGGTGGTGAACAGATGGAAGGCGAAGTAGCACAGAGCCGCGATGAGCACGACAAGCACCGCAATGACGATGAGCAGGGTCTTGCGAACCTTGCGCGACTTGCGCTCGTGAACCGAGAGCTCCTTCATGCCCGACGCGTGCTTGCCTCGGCCGGCCTTGCCCCTGATCTTCTCTTTCTTGGGCTCGTCGAAAAGAACAGGCGGCGCAGCGGCGGGCTCCATGGAGTCGACCATATCGGGGAAATCGTCACCGTCATCGGCGACGTAACCCGCCGCCCTGTCGGCGGAGTCGGCGGCGTGGTCGCCAAGCTCGCGCTGTTCGGCGTCCTCGACTGCCGCACCGGCTGCAGCGGCGGCACGGGCGGCCTCGTAAGCGTCGGCGCCTTCCGCACGAGCGGCCTTCTCGGCGGCCAGCGCGGCGGCTGCTCCCTCATTGAAAAGACTACCGGCGGCAGCGGCCTCGTACTGGTCGTCGGGGATGTCGTCGTACTCGACGATGGTGTGATGCTCCCTGCGCGGACGGGCATGACGGCGGGCGTCTTCGTCTTCCTGCGAGAACTCGCCGTCATCGGGTTCTCGCCAATCGTTAGGGGTATCGTCATCGGGAACGATCTGATCCCATCCGTCAGAGTTGCCCTGAGGCACATTCGACCAGGCGCGATCCCACGGATCGCCCTCGCCGTTGTCAGCGAAGTCGATCGGCGCGAACGCCTGAGTCAGGCCGATGGGGTTGTCATATTCGTTTGCCTTGCCGAACGAACGCCCCTTGGCGGAAGCGTCTTCACGGTCGTTGGAGATCTCTTCTTCGTTTTCGTTCATCGATTCTCTCCTCGTTGCCTTTTACGGTAATTGAAATGCTGGCGCGTTGTTTAGCGCGAAGGCCTACGCCCTAGCGCATGAACACGAAATAGTACACGACCGCTGCCGCAACGGCGGCGATGGCGCACGCAATGATGATCTTCTGAGTCTTGGACATGGGCTCGGATTTCAAATCGTCAAGCGTGGTCTCACGATAGCCCCGGTCTTTGACACCTGACTGGACGGTGCGCTTGACGGGCGTGGGCGCCGGTGCGGGCTTGGCGCTGTCAGGCGCTTCGTTGATCTGGGCACTGTCGGGCGCTTCCGCGGAAGCGCCCTCGGTGCCGGCGTTTTGGATTTGGACGCTGTCGGGCACTTCCAAGGAAGCGCCCTCGGCGTCCGTGCCGGCCCAAATCACCACGTCGTCATCGGAGTCCGCCGAGACGGAAATATGCTTGAAGCCACTTACCTCAGCCACAACGGCCCCTTTCTTTCGATTCAAACGTTCGCAGGAGCAGGCGAAACCCCAAAACGGAACCGCCATTATCTGCGAAAACGATCCTATAAATTATAGTTGAGAAGCATTTGGCTTATAGGCGGCACAGATAATATTCACGCGCGATGAACGGCGATCGTGGGATAATCGACGCGACACATTCGGCAATCACCCACGATCTCCGAAAGGCATTTCATGGAACCGTCCCTTAACCAACGCGTGCACGGCTTCGTCGTCACCGACGTCCAGCCCCTTCCCGAAATCAACGGCACTGCGTTCATCCTGAAGCATGAGCTTTCCGGCGCGAAGCTCATGCACCTTGCGAACGACGACGCGAACAAGGCGTTCTCCATCGCATTCCGCACGCCCCCGCAAGACGACACGGGCGTCTTCCATATCCTTGAGCACTCGGTGCTATGCGGCTCCGACAAGTTCCCCGTGAAGGAGCCCTTCGTCGACCTGCTGAAAAGCTCGATGCAGACGTTCCTGAACGCCATGACCTTCTCCGACAAAACCATGTACCCCGTTGCGTCCACCAACGAACAGGACCTGTTCAACCTGATGGACGTGTACCTTGACGCGGTCTTCCATCCCGCCATTTACCATAAGAAGGCCGTCTTCGAGCAAGAAGGCTGGCACTACGAGCTGGAAGAAGCCGAAGCGCAGGAAAGCCAGGACCCTGCGCGGAAGCTGGTGTACAACGGCGTCGTATTCAACGAGATGAAGGGCGCGCTGTCCGACTCGTCCTCGGTCCTTTACGACGAACTGCAAAAGGCGCTTTTCCCCGACACCGCCTATGCATTCGAGTCGGGCGGCACGCCCGAGGGCATCCCCACGCTCACCTATGAAGACTACCTTGACGAACATCGTCGCCACTACCAGCTTTCCAACAGCTACACCGTGCTTTACGGCGACCTTGACATCGAACGTGCCCTTACGTGGCTTGACGAGCGGTACTTCACGCCCGTGCACGAAGAAGAGCTTCGCAACCAGGAAGAGCGCCGCGAAGCAGGCGCCGATCCGCTTTCACCGCGCGCCATCGAAGCCCAGGCACCCGTTTGCAACCTCGGCCTGACGAAGACCATGCGCACCGCACCCGAGAACGCCGTGGCCGGCGCGGGCTTCGTCATTGGCGACGCAAGCCAACGCACGCGCGTCATGGCAACCGATATCCTGCTTGATGCCCTATTCGGAAGCAACGAAGCCCCGATGAAGCGCGCCATGCTTGACTCCGGTATCGCTGAAGATGTCAGCGCGTTCGTTGCCGACGCCATGAAGCAGCCCCTCGTCGTGATTCAGCTGAAGAAGCAGCAGGACGAAACCGCCGCCGATCTTGTTCCCACCATCGAGCGCGAGATCGCGAAGCTTCTTGACGCCGGCTTGAGCAAGGACCTTATCGAGGCAGCCATCTCACACGAGGAATTCGTCATGCGCGAGCACGACTTCGGCCTCGCCGACGGCGTCGCCCATGCCATGAACTGCTTGGCCGGCTGGCTTTACGACGACAGCCTGGCCACCACTTACCTTCGCTACGAGGACGACTTCCGTTTCCTGCGCGAGGCGCTTGAGAGCACCTATTTCGACGATCTGGCCCGCAGCCTGTTCCTGCAAAATAACCATCGCGCAAGCGTCGCCGTCGTTCCCACGCAGTCCGATGACGACAACGTGCTGCGCACACAGCTTGACGCCCTGCAGGCCTCGATGTCCGAAGCCGACCTCAACGCCATCGCAGAAGAGGTGGACGTTTTGCGCGAGATGCAGATGGCGCCCGACAGCGACGAAGCCAAGGCAACCCTTCCCCGCCTTACCACGCATGATATCGACGATGCCCCCGTCGAAACCCCGCTTCACGTCGTTGACGATACGCCGATGCGCTGTCTGCGCCACCATATTCAAACCCACGGCATCGCCTATGCCTACCGTTACTTCGACGCCACGCGCGTAAGCTTCGAAGAGCTCCCTTACGTCAGCCTCCTTGCGCTTGTGCTGGGAAAACTGGGCACCGCACATCACAGCGCAGCCGAGATCGACACGCTTGTTCAGGGGAAGCTCGGCAATCTTTCGTTCTTCACCGACCTGTACGAGCGCGCAGACGACCCTGCGGTCACCGACCTGAAGTTCGTCGTATCGTCGAGCGCCCTCGAATCGAACGCAGCCTGGCTTGCAACCCTTCCGCGCGAGATCATGCACGAAACCGACTTCACGGACACGGCCAAGATCCGCGACCTGGTGGCACAAAACGTCATCTATCTCGAGCAGAGCTTCGCGGGTGCCGGCCACAGCAGGGCCATGGCGCGCGTCAGGTCGTACTACAGCCGTGCGGGCCTGATCCTCGAGCAGCTCTCCAACGTCGACTTCTACCGCTTTGCTAAGGACCTTCTAGAAAACTGGGAAGAAAAGTCCACGGACCTCCCGGCTATCCTTTCGGGTCTTGCCGCACGCCTGTTCGCCGATGACGCTTGCGTAATCAGCCTTACCGGCTCCGACGAGGCAATCGCATCGTTTTGGGCAGAAGATTCACGCTGTTGCGCCGGCGCCTTCCCAGCAGCTGATGCGCAGAAGAAACTTGTCGTTCCGGCCCCCGTCGCACGTAACGAAGCCTTCATCGTGCCCTCTGACGTCACGTACTCGTCGGTCGGTTACGATCGTCGCCTTCTGAACCAACCTTACACCGGAGCCTGGGCCGTCGCCTCCCGCGCGCTCACCTACGATTTCCTGTGGAACGAAGTGCGCGTCAAGGGCGGCGCTTACGGCGTGGGGTTCAGCGCCACGTACTCGGGCAACATGCGCTTCTATTCGTATCGTGACCCGCATATCGACGAAACAATCGAGCGATTCGAACAATCTGCTGCGTATCTTCGCGCGTTCAACCCCTCGAAAACCGAGATGGACGGCTTCGTCGTCAGCTCGACTGCCGGCTTCGACACCCCGAAGAAGGCACGCGATCTCGCCCGTCGCCAGGCTGGCCAGTACTTCGCAGGCATCCCCACCGACCAGCGTGCTCTTACCCGCAGCCAGATCATCGAGGCCAGTGTCGACACCATCAGGGGGCTTGCCGGCGCCGTTCAAGCAACGGCTGACAAGAAGCTCGTCTGCGTGTTCGGCAACAAGGAGATCATCGAGTCGGCTAAAACACCGCTTGAAGCAATCAACCTGCTTGGTTAACCGCCTTGCAACACAAGGAACGCGCTGAAAAGGGCATTCACACCACCTTCATGTTACTGATGACATACTTGGGATATGCGAGTAGTATGCGAATCGCTCTTTGCACTGCATTGCGTTGCGGTCGGCTTTGCCCGACGGACGCGAGCTCAACAGCGCAATCTGATCAGACCGTGGCATTAGTCATGGAGTCGGGTCTGCAACAAGCAGACAGCAAGCGCACACGCGCTTGCGGGACAGTTGCCGGTTCCGCAAGCGCTTTTTTTGTTGCCCGATTTCATGCGGCGGCTTCGAATGCGATTCGTGAATCGGCGCGATTGGCAAAGGCTGTAACGACAACCGCGACTTCGAAGAGGGTTTGATCATGGCTTCTAGCGGATATTTCTCATCGGGCGCAAACGCCCTTAAAACTCACAGCTCGAAGAAGAGCAATCTCAACGTCAACGACAGCTTATCCGAGAAGGAAACCGAGCGGATCGCCGCGAAACTTGCCTTTGTCGGCGTGAGCGGAAACGTCGCCTTGTCGGCATTCAAGCTGTTCGCCGGCATCTTCGGCAACTCTGCGGCAATGATCTCGGATGCCGTCCATTCCCTTTCCGACGTGCTGGCCACCGCCATTGCGTTCATCGGCGTCAAGCTGTCCAAGCGCGCTGCCGACACTTCACACCCCTACGGTCACGAGCGATTCGAGAGCATCGCCTCCCTGGCGCTTGGTCTTATCCTTGCCGTCACCGGCGCTGGCATCGGCTTGGCAAGCATCCAGTCCATCTCGACAGGCGCATTCCTTACCGCACCGTCGCCCACGCTTCTTGCCCTTTCGGCAGCGGCGGTCAGCATTGCTTTGAAGGAGGCGATGTTTTGGTGGACGCGCCATTGGGCACGCGTGCTTGACTCCGATGCGTTCATGGCCGATGCGTGGCATCATCGCTCCGACGCCTTGTCGTCGATCGGCGCTCTGCTAGGCATTGGCGGATCGATGCTGGGTGTGCCCATCTGCGACCCCATAGCCTCTATCGTCATCTGCATCGTCATTTTGAAAGTAGCCTACGACGTTGTCTCCACCGCCATCAACAAGGTCACCGACACGCCGTGCGAGAAAAGCATCGAGAACCAGATCCGCACCTGCATCGAAGAACAAGACGGGGTTATTTGCATCGACAAGCTGCACACGCGCCAGTTCGGCAACAAGATCTACGTCGATGTCGACATCGCGGTAGACGGCAACCAGACGCTCTTCAAAGCGCATGCCATCGCCGAAGCAACTCATAACGCCGTCGAGAAGAATTTCCCCACGGTGAAGCACATCATGATCCACGAGAACCCGGCTTAAAAGCGCAGAAGCGCTTCGCAAAAGCACGAAACGCCGGCACCGTAGCCAAGCGCCTGGGGCCGCGCCTCATCAAGCACATCAAACGCAAAGGATCACGCGCAATCCGCCCTAACGTATGAGCCCGGTTCCCTGCAGGGCCCAACCTTCCTTAAACGCAAAGAAGGCGCCGCTTAAAAGCGACGCCTTCTTCATTTTGCTCGAACAATAAGCTACTCGGTGGCAGCAGCCTTGGCGTCGGCATCCTCCGCCGACTTCTTATCATCAGAAGATCCGTCGGTCTTGGACTCGTCGTCCTTCAGAGCCGAGGTCTTAGTACCGGCAGCAGCCTTCACCACCGTGGTCTTGGAAAGATCAAGCGAGGAGCCCAACCACTTAGCCTCGATGATGCTCATCTCGCCGCCCTTGACGATCTTGTTCAGAGCATCGGAAACAGCCGTCTGAAGCTCGGTGTTGTTGGTGGAAACGCCCACGCAGTAACCGGACGCATCCTGAAGCACGGCGATGATCTTGGCATCGACGCCGTTGGTATGGGCAACGTACGTGCCGATAACCGCATCAGAGGCAACGTACTCGACGTTCTTGTTAGACAGCGCCGTAAACGCGCTCTTCAGGTCGGCTTGAGCATTGAGGGACTTGTCGCCGAACAGGTTGGTAACGCGCCACGAGCTTTTGGACGAAGTCTGAGCGGCGATAGAAGGGTTGCCGTCGACCTTCGGAACCGTGGTATTCGAAGGGGTGGCGAACAGGGCAACGCCTGACTGCAGGTACGCCGACGAACGCCAATAGCTGGAGTCGGTGGTAGAAGAATCGATGCCCAAAACGATGTCAGCGCGTTTGCTGGAAAGAGCACCTTCGGGGTCGCTTCCCACATCGACAACCTCAAGCTTAAGGCCAAGCTCGTCAGCGATGGCGGCGGCAACATCGACATCGATGCCGACGATCTCGGACGACGAGGACGTCTGGCCCGCCAAGGGGGCAGCCGAAGCGTTCACGCCGACACGCAGCGTGCCAGCCGAGCTAAGCGCCGAATTGGAAATGGTCTGATTCTTAGGGGTAGGCGTGTATGCCTGAGAAGAGCAACCCGCCAACACAGCAGAGCAGCACAGTGCAGCAATGCAGGTTAGCACTAGGGCTTTCCAACGTTTCATCTGTTAGATCCTCCATGTTCCGATCGGCCTTGCATGCCGATCATTATCAATGCCTCTTTCGACTGACCTAGTTTTCGACCCCACACCCGCGCATAGGGGCTAAGCTCTCACTTCACCCTCTCGCCCGTCGCGACCCTTGTCGCGAAAATAAGTTAGTCGGGCGATGCGACTTACTCCTAGAACGCGCCGTGCTCGCCATACGCCGAAGCGCATGGTTTACGTGGATCCTTTCGACCGCGTCTGCCATGGACTGAAGGCGCGCAAGCGCACCTCGCAACTACAGACTCGAAAGAAGCCTTTCTAGTTTAGCAGATGAACCGAGCAAAGCACTTCCCACCAGCACTCCTTCCAGAAATCCGTGCATTTCGTTGCGTCGGTGTCGGACGGGTGTTTGATTGTGTTGGAGCGTTGGTTGGCTATTGGAAGATCATCCTTCTAGCATGGAGGCATGAACGACGAACACAACAAACTTGAAGCGCTCAAGCAAACGACAAGCCCATTACCTGACGTCGGCTTTAATGCCACAGATCTGGCCAATAGAAGTCTGCGCCTTCAAGGGGTGCGCATCGCGAAAGAGATCGTGCATCAAGCAGCCGAGTGCGCTGCCGAGGTTTTGTGGCCCACACGCTGCGCCCTTTGCGATCGCCCGGGAAGCGTGCTGTGCCCGCAATGCGAATCAAGCCTGCGTTTCATCGACGCCTGGCAAGCATGCCCGCGCTGCGGCGCGCCCTTCGGAAGGGCCGTTTGCACCGAATGTAACCCCGTCGCGCTGAAACGCATGGCGCGAGACAGCCTGCCTTTCGTTGGCTGCGTAAGCGCTACCGAATTCAACGACGAAAGCGGCAGAATCGTTCGAACCTACAAAGACCAGGGAGAACGAAGGCTCGCAGCAGACATGGCACGCATCATCGCACGCATGATCCCGCCCGAGTGGCCCATCGATGCCGTCACGTTCGTCCCCGCCTCGATCGAAGCGATAAGACGGCGCGACTTCGACCACGGACTGCTTCTGGCCGAGCATCTTGCGAAACAACTTGGACGCCCACTTCTGCATACCCTGGAAAGCCCCCGCACGAAGGATCAACGCGAGCTCTCGCGCAAGGAACGCAGCCGAAACCTTGCCGGAAGCTTCCGCGCGAAGCCATGCGCACGTGAAACGATTCGGCTTGCGCCGAAGCTATTGTTGGTGGATGACGTGTTCACGACGGGAGCAACGCTTTGCAGCGCAACCGATGCACTGCTTGAAGCCGGATTTGAAGAAGTGCGCTGCGCGAGTTTCGCTCGCGTCTATTAACGGATGCAGGATTTGCCCTTGCGTATCGATGAGCTGGCGACGGCCAACGCCCATGCGCACGCCGGCCTTTACTGATTGTTCGAACGCTCAGTGATCTCCTCGACGCCGACGTCGATGGAATGGCGAATGGGCTTCCACTGCGTCTTATGGAACAGCGCGACCAGGGCAATAGGCACGTACGTGATCATGAACAGCGGGAACGTGAACATGTAGCGAATCTTCTTGCCCGTCGTGGAGTGGATGGAATCCCACTCGACGAACGTCGTGATGGCACCCAACACGAACATGAACATCATGTAGTTGGCCAGGCAGAAGACAATTGACGAAACAGACGAAGCAACCATGGTACCGGTTGACATGACGCCAGTAGCGCCAAGCACCAAGATGATGGAGTTGAACAGAATGGCGATGATGGTAAGCAGCATGCCGGGCGCGATGGTCATCAGCATGTCGTAGCATGCGAAGCGATAACCCTTGGCATTGGTGAAAATGCCCTTCACAAGGCCCGCGCCATAATGCCAGAACACCTGGTAGAAACCCTTTGCCCAGCGCTCGCGCTGGTTCCACGAATCACGAAACGTGGTGGGCTGCTCGTCGTACAGGATGGCCGTCGGGCAGTACGCAATGCGGATGCCCTTAAGTATGCTGCAAGCCGAGAACTCGATGTCCTCGGTAAGAAGATGCCACTTCCAACCGCCGGCCTCATCGATGATGTCGGCAGCGATAAAGAAGCCGGTGCCCGAAATGGCGCAGCTGGTATGAAGGTTCAAACGGGCCTGGCTGAGGAATTTGGCCTCACGCAGGAACCACACGGCGTAACCGGCGGAGATCCAGTTGGAATCGTAGTTCTTGGAATTGCGGTAGCTAGTGGAGGCCTTAGCGCCGTTGTCGAAGGTCTTGTTCATCTCACGGAAGTAATTCACATCAAGGACATTGTCGGCATCGAACACGAAGTACGCCTCGTACCCGCGGTCCGCATAGTCCTTGTGGATGATTTGGAACGCATGGTCAAGCGCGTAGCCCTTGCCAACCTGCTCGGTGTTGAAGCGCTCGAAAACCGTGGCGCCTTCGGCAGCGGCAACCTGCGCCGTGTTGTCGGTGCAGTTGTCGGCAACCACGAACACGTCGATCAGTTCCTGCGGGTAGTTCTGAACCTTGATGGAATGGATGAGATTGGCGATAACCGCGCTCTCGTTGCGGGCGGCGATGATAACGGCGAAGCGATGGTTCTTCTTCGCGGTGATGGGCTCTGGGCGATGAACAAGAACCTCAACCACGTAGAACAACTGGTAGGTGTAGCAAATCGTGAAAACCAGGAGCACGCACAGATTGAAGACGTCCACAAACGACATCTGCGATATGAACTGATTGATCACAGCTTCCCTGTTCTTTCCTGGACGCGAGCCAACTCGCATCCCCCACTCGACGCGTTTTGCGCCGAAGGTGATTATAGCTACTTCAAAGGCGGACAACATCGCCAAGCGGAAACTGGTGAAGATACGCCGCTATTTCGTTGCGAATGAAGGCATTTCGCCATTTCTTCTGCACCAAACGCACACCGTCAGACGACGGTTTCACGCAAGCTGAAGGATATGCGAGAGACAAAGACGAAACAGTTTCCCCGCCAATCGCAAAAGATCAGATGCGGGAAATCGGCTTCAAGAATGGAAAACGGCTTCAAGAAAGGCCCTCGCAACGCAATGGCGAAGGCCTGATTTTCAAAATCAGACCTCGCGGCGCGCCTCAATGGCGCGGCCGAGCGTTACCTCATCGGCGAACTCGAGGTCGCCGCCAACGGGAAGACCGCTAGCCAAGCGAGAAACCTTCACGCCAAGCGGCTTAATCAAACGAGCCAGATAAGAAGCCGTGGTTTCCCCCTCGACATTGGGGTTCGTGGCCAGAATGACCTCGTGGACCGACGGGTCGCCCAAACGCTTCAGCAGCTCGGCGATATGAAGGTTTTCGGGACCCACCCCATCGATGGGCGACAGCTCACCGCCCAACACGTGATAGACGCCGTTAAAGGCGCCGGTACGCTCGATGGGCGGGATGTCACGCGGCTCGCTTACCACGCAAATGGCGCCCGCATCGCGCTTCGACGACTGGCAGATCTCACACAGGTCGTCCTCGGCGTAGTTGAAACAGCGCGAACAGAAATGAACGGTCTCTTTCACTTCGACGATGGCCTCGGCCAAGCGAAGGACCGTTGCCTTGTCGGTGTTGAGCATCCAGTACGCGATGCGCTGAGCCGACTTCGGACCGATGCCCGGAAGCCGTTCCAGCTCGTCGAGTAACTTTTGCAACGCAGGCGCAGCGTACATGAACGACCTACATCAAACCCGGGATGTTCATGCCCTTCATGCCGGCAGTGACGTTGCTCATGCGAGCCTCGCTCTGCTCGGAAACACCCGTAAGGGCGTCGTTGACGGCGGCAAGGACCATGTCCTGCAGCATCTCGACGTCTTCGGGGTCGACTGCCTCGGGGTTGATGACAACGCTCTCGATGGTGTTGTCGCCCTTGGCGGTGACGGAAACCATGCCGCCACCAGCGGTTGCGGTGTAGGTGAAGTCCTTGATTTCCTCCTGAGCACGGGCAAGCTCGAGCTGCATCTTCTGAGCCTGCTTCATCATCTTACGCATATCCATGTGAATCTCCTTTGCCGGCGCAGGTGCGCCTTTAACGATCTGAACATTCTGAGCGTTTCAGTCAACGCTGGGAAGGGGCTATTTCAGCTCCTCGAAAACAACGCCGTCACCGAACCCGGCCTGAAGCATCGCCTGAAGGTCGTCGGGCTCTTCCATGCCAGAAGACGCAGGGGCCTGAGTCTGAGCGGGCATGGAAGCAGGCTCGGGCGTGCGCGGGGCTTGCGCATAGGAAGCCGGCTCGAAGGAACCCGACTCGTCGTAGCTCGCATCGAACGCAGCGTCGTCTCCGTACGGAACGACGTCGTCCTCGAACACCGGCGGCGCTGCCTGCGGACGAAGCTGCTGCATCGCAGGCTTAGGCGCCGGCTTGGTAAACGGCTGAGCCGCAGGCCTGGGCGCAGGCGCGGCGCCGCGCATCGGGGCCTGCTGGGGCTGCTGCGCGGGAATAGGCGACGGCGCTGGCACAGGTGCGGGCGCAGGTCTCTGAGCCTGAGCAACGGGAGCTGCCGAGCGGCCGCCAGCCGACCCACCCGTCTGAGCCAGCTCGAACGCAACAGGCTCTCCCGCCGCCTGCGAAAGCGCATGACCGATGGCGTCGCGAACCTCGGGGCGCTGAACCGACTTGAACGCAAACGCGTTCTCGCGCGGGAACTCGATGACAACACGACCACGCTGCGAATCGAAGGTGGCGCGCGTATTCATGAACAGCACGCCGTACGCCGTCTTCTGCTTCTTGACCGCAGCAAGGGCAGCCTGCCAAACACGTTGAAGCATAGCGGGGTTCAGCAAGGCCTGTGCGAGCCTATCGGAAACGCGCTCGACAGACCCCGAAACAACCTGCTGCGCCTGAGCGGCAGCGACCTGTGCGGAAGCCTGAGCCTGCGGGCGCGGAGCAACCGGCGCTTGACGCTGCGCGGATGCAGCAACCGGGGCCTGCTGAGCCGCACGAGGTGCACCCTGCATCTGCAGTGCCGAAGCAGCAGCGGGCGCCTGCGGGGCGCGCGACCCAGGCGCGCCACCCTGCTGGCCGCCGCGCCACTCGGC
>CAKTWD010000040.1 GCA_934630485.1 uncultured Eggerthellaceae bacterium
CCATAGGGCCGCCTTCGGGCGGCCCTTCCCCTTGCCCCGGGCCGCCCCGGGGGCTTTTCTTCTTTTGCGGGGTTTCGACTTATTTTTGCCGGTGTTCCTATCTAGGTATTCGCGGTTATGGCTTTGCTATTTCAGCTTTGCCTCGATTGATTTCGCGTTGCGTGTGCGAGATCTTCTCTTGTTTGTCAGACTCGGGGGTGAGGGTGGCTTGCGCTTCTGTTTTGAGGTCCCGGCAATTTGGCACGCGAACGACATGTCGAGAAGCCTTTTCGGCGGCAAATGAGAAGAAAGCCCGCCTCCTTATGCGAGTGGTGGGCATGTTGCTTCTAGATAATTGCTCTTTAGTTGCTTCGATTTCTAGATTTTGTCGCAGTATGCCTTAGTTGGAACCATCTGAAGCGTCATCAGATCGCGTATAAACGTCGTAACGCTTCTTGGGTAGGTAGATAGTGCGATAATCGGTTTCCTCGTACGTATGAGACGAATACGCATGCTCTTTAATGATGTCAATCGTGCTCTTTGGCGCATTTGCGATTTCTTTGACTGCATCGACGGGGTGACGATCGGTGATTCCGTATACGATTTGAGCAAGTAGCGGCATTAGGAATACGGTTACGGCGCCAGCCGCAACCATGATGGAGGCGGTCTGCGCATCCATGGTGCCGTTTTTAACCGCCAGCGAGGTTACTGCAACGATGATTGGCAGTGCCGTCGTGCAGTAGAGGGCAATCGAGGCACGCTCGTGAACCGTGTATGTGCTTCGCGTTTTGCCTAGCGCAAGCGAGATGGCAACAGGAACTGCCCTGATTCCTATCAGCAATACGATAAAGCGGATAAGCGTTGCAGGATCGGCTGCAATCGCGCTCAGATCTATCTTGCAGCCTGACACAATGAAGAACAGGGGGATTAAGAACCCGAAACCGATGCCGTCAAGTTTGGCTTCAAGGGATAGGTTCCCCTCGGGCCTGATGAATCTTAGTATGAAGCCAGCTGCAAATGCGCCAAGGACGATGTCGATGTCGAAAACGGCGGAGAAAGTCACGAGTGCAACCAGGATCATGATGGTGCCTCGCAGAAGCGTCTGTGAGGTTGTGTCGGCTTTTGCCTCTAGGAAACGGTAGAGAGTGCCGCCCTTCTTGCGTGCAGCGGCGGGAACGAGCGCGACAGCTAGACACAACGTGGCGAAAAGCGTCAGGATAAGAGCGGTCTGCCAGCCCTTTCTCGTTGAGAGTAAGATAGCCATAGCAAGAATTGGACCAAGCTCGCCCCATGTGCCGTACGTGATAACCGCATCGCCGACTTTCGTGCCCATAAGACCACGCTCGCGCAGAATGGGCATCAGGGTTCCCAATGCGGTTGTTGTAAGGAGGATTGCCATGGGGACGGCATCGATTCCGCCGATCGCGATATTCGGGTGAAGGTGAACCAGGCAGACAGCGAATGCAAATGTTAACAGCCAGGTTCTTAGCCCTTTCTTCCCTTCTGTTCCTGATAGCTTCTTCGGTTCGATTTCGTAGCCAGCTAGAAGAAACAGGAATGTCAGGCCGAGCTCTGAAAGAAGCGTTATCGATTCGGATAACTTGATGACGCCGACGCAGCTGGGACCCAGTACCGCTCCGAAGACCAAAAGCAAAACGGTTTCTGGGACAGGTTTATGAGGGATGACCTGTGCTATGACGGGCGCTGCGAATGTGACAAGCGAGATTATCGCAAGCGAGAAGAACTCGGAGGCCATGGAACTTCTTTCGAATCGGGTTGAATGGTGGCTTAGGCAGCAGATTTCGAAAATGCGCGCTAGTTGCCAGCGATAAGGGAAGTCGGTTGTCGAAAGAAACGGCGTTGTTAGATGAACTTCACCGCTGTGCCGTAAGCGAGCATCTCGATGGTTCCTTGCACGATTGCGCTTTCAGAGAAGCGCATAGCGACGATGGCGTCGGCTCCGAGTGCTGCGGCTTGCTCAATCATGCGGTCTTCGGCGATTTGGCGCGCCTCGTTGGTCATCATTGTGTAGGACTTGATCTCGCCGCCAACCAAGGTTTTTGCGCTGGCCATGATGTCGCGTCCGATGTTTTTGGAGGTGACGATGTTGCCTCGCACCAGACCAAGAATCTGAACGGCCTGAGCGGGAACGACATCTGCAGTGGTGATGATCATGGGTGGTCCTTTCGTTTGGGTGTTCGCTTATTCTACCGCCTTTGCGGTTGGCGTGGGTGGAAGGCCAAATGAAGGCAAGTGTAGGAAATGACGCAAAAGCTTTTAGGGAGGGGGGCGCCCCGAAGGGTTGGCGATTGAATGCAGAACGAGAAGGAGTCGCTTGATAGGACCCGCGGTTGAGCGCGACTGAAATTGAGAAGCGTCCAGGGCAATTGACATTCGAGCGCAAGCGCGAGCGAACTGTGCGTGGGCATTGGCGATGAGGCATCAAGCGTGAATGAAACGCGTGATCAGGCGACGTTGAACGCGTGCGATAACCTTGAGGGGACTGGAAATCATAAGCGCCCGGCCGGTTGGGGGTCGGCTCGGGCGCTTCAGAAGCACCTGCTGCATTACTTGCTGTTGCAATGGCGGCGCACGTATTGGCTGTTTGTTCCGATGCTTTGAGTGAACTTGGGTCGGGGTGGCGTTTGGTTGCCGAAGCCCCTCCTTTATCGGACATTTCGCATTCTAATTCGCGACTCTTAAAACAGCCTGAAAGTTGTTTTGGATTTTACAGACCTTGGAGTTTGTTGCGTTAGAAACCAAGATAGGGAAGCACGTTCCAGATGAGAATGATGGCGATCAGAACCGGTGCGATGAACTTGATCATGATGGTCCAGGCCTTCTCAAGCTTGAACGCGCTGGACTCTTTGATCTCGCGCGCAAGAATGTTCTCCTTGACCAGCCAACCGAACATGAGGCAGGTCAAGATCTCGACGATCGGCATGATGACCGAATTGGAAATGAAGTCGAAGAAGTCGAGCAGTGAAGAGCCCTCGCCAAGCGGTTGTATGCCGGAAAGCACGTTGTAGCCTGCGTTAACGAAGATCCCGAGAACGACGACGACGGCAACGACTGCAACGAAGGCCTGGCGGCGGGGCCAATGCATGCCGTCCTGGACGATGGAAACGCATGCCTCAGTCAGACCGATTGCGCTAGTCAGAGCTGCAAAGAAAACCAGCAGGAAGAAGACGAAGCCGACGATGGTTGCCACGGTGGTGTCAAGCGTGTTGAACACCTGAGGCAGGGTGATGAACATCAAAGAGGGACCTGATTTCGTGGCAACCGCCTCGGCGGAGCCCATTGCCACGAAGGCAGCTGGCACGATGGCCAGACCAGCAAGGAAGGAAACGCCGAAGTCGAAACCAGCGATCTGTCCGACGGAAGCGGTAAGGCTATCTTGCTTGCGCATGTAAGAGCCGTACGTGATGGTGATACCCATTGCCAGCGACAGGGAGTAAAACATCTGACCAAGTGCGTTGATCACCAGTTCGCCAGAGAACTTGCTGAAATCGGGAACCAGGTAATAAGCCGCGCCTTCAAGGGCGCCCGGCAGCGTGAGGACAAAGATAGCGATGCCCGCTGCCATGATGATGAGCGCAGGCATGAGGACACTATTGACGCGTTCGATGCCTTTTTCAACACCAAAGCCCACGACACAGAATGCAAGCGCCATGAAGATGCCCATCCAGATGTAGGATTCGACGTTGCTGGTCATGAAAGCGCTGAAGAACGTGCCACCGTCGGCCAATGCGGCAGGGCCGGCAGTAAGGTAGGCGACTGCGTATTTGGTCACCCAACCGCCGATGATGCAGTAGTACGGAGTGATGATGAACGGAACGAGCGAAACCAGAACGCCGATCCAAAGGAATTTCTTGCCGAAATGGGAGTACGCGCCGATGGCCGATTTGCGCGTGGTGCGGCCAAGGGCCGACTCAAGAAGAAGCAACGACAAGCCGAACGTCGCAACCAGGATGAGGTATGTGATAAGGAACGTGCCGCCGCCGTATTTCGCAGCGAGGTAGGGAAAGCGCCACATGTTGCCGAGGCCCACAGCAGTAGCTGCGGCTGCCAAGACAAAAGCCCACTTGCTGGACCATGAGGCGCGCTTTTCAGAAGCGCCTGAATGTGCCATTGGAAACTCTTTTCTTCGATTGTTCGGTCGAAGGCGAAGCATGGAAATGCCAAGTGGGTTGTGCGTGTTTTGTCATACGTACTCTTAGGTTGCGCGCTTTTGGCTGACGCAAGCCCTGGTTGTCGAACGCGCGCTTTTGGCCGACGCGATCGGCCGGCAGTTCGCTGCCGCCGTTTGACAAAGCTCGAACAATCCTCGCCTTCACAATTCGATAAGAAATTATATCGGCGATGATGCGGGGACGCGGAACTGTTATCGGGGATTTAATCTTTTGATAAACAACCGGAAGACTCAACGGGCTTGGTTTTGGGGTGAGTGGTCGGAAGAAGTGCAAAGGTTGTCGCTGTGTGTCGGAAACAATCGAATGGTCAGGTCGTCTTACCATTCTTGAAACGGCGGTGCTGCCTCTGTCCCCATAGCAAAAGCCGACCGGGCAACGGGATGCTCGATCGGTCTTCAAGGGTTTGATGGCTGTTGTGCGATGCGAAGGCTAGCGGACGATGAGAACCGGGCAGCCGGCGTTTTCGCTGACCTTGTGACTGACGCTGCCCATGACGACCTGCTTCAGGCCGGACAGGCCGCGCGAACCCATGATAACCAGTTCCGCGTCGGATTCGCGCGCTTCCTTCACGATTTCGACGGCGGGGTCGCCCATACGGGTTTTCGGGATGGCGTCGATGCCAATGCCCTTCATGATCTCGCAGGCATGGACGACGGCGTTATCGGCGCGCAGTGCGCTTGCCTTGTTGTCGGGGGCAGCAACGGCAAGAACCTCGATATCGGTTGCTTTGTCCAGGTCGATGGAATGAGCTGCATATTTGATAGCGTTAAGAGAAGGCTCGGAGCCGTCGGTTGCGAAGATCAGCGTCTTTAAGGCGTCGCGTTTCGCAAGGCGCTCGTGGATGTCGTTGTTGAGCATCTGCTCGGCGATATGTTCCTTATCGAGCTTGCGGTTGCGGAAGTAAACAGCCCAGTTGGCAGCAAGGAAGACCAAGTTAAGGAAGTAGATGGCCAGAACCCAGTTGATTTGTCCAGAATAAAGCTTTGCGGCAATGCCGGCGAAGTAGCCGACGGTGATGAGCATGATGAACTGCCAGCTGGTGCCGGCGGCCGTGCGTGCTTGATAGTTCTTATAGGCGTTGGTAGGCCAGGACAGGCCGAAACAGAGAAGCATCGTGGCTTCCAGGGCTTGTGACAGCATTCTTGTCTCCTTGATCTCATGCAGCGCAGGTGAGCATCTCGGGTCGCAAAGAACGCAAGGCGGGGTGTTGGTAGCGCCGCTTTAATAAGCTTCATGGAGTATAGGAAAGCAAGTAATGCATGACAAATATGCATTCACAAGAAAACGATAACAAATCTGTTATGATTAGGACATGGATATCAATCAGATGACATGCTTCCTGGATGTTGCGGAAACGCAACATATGACTAAAAGCGCCCAACGACTTCATATGGCGCAACCTGCGGTTAGTCGCAGCATCGCGCGATTAGAAGATGAGCTTGGCGTCGATTTGTTCGAGCGGTCGGGCAGGGGGATTCGTCTGACTGGCGAGGGCAGATTGTTGCAGGAGCGCCTGATTCCCATCATGGGCGAATTGGACGATATCCGGCAGACGTTCGCCGATATTCGCACCGGGCGCGAACACGAGGTTCGCATCAGCTTACAGGCGGGCTCCCGCATTGCATCCGAAGCCCTTGAGGGATGGATCGCTCGAAACACTTCGGCGCGCGTCACGTTGATGCAGATGTCGCATGAGGGAGAAGAGGTCGACATCGACGTCGGCACCACCATCTTGGAAAACGCGGCTCGTTATCGAAGTTACTCCGAGCGCGTTATGCTGGTTGCTCCTGAATCGATGGCGTTTAAAACCAACCCGATCGAGCTGTCTGAGCTTGAGAACGTGGGCTTCATCTCGCTTCCCTCGGCGGCGGGGTTCGGCAGGTTTGTTTCGGACATGTGCGCAAGCGAATGCTTCCAGCCCAATGTGGTGTTGGAAAGCGACAACCCCAGTGTTGTGCGAGAGATGATCGGCATGGGGCTTGGCGTTGGCTTCTGGCCCGAAAAAAGCTGGGGCCCGGTTACCGGTGAGAAGATCGCCGTCCATTCCCTTGCGGGAAATGCCAAGCGTTGGCTGGCGGTGTCGCTCACGCACAAAGGCGCATCGAATGCTCAGGCCGTGGCATGTTTTCAGCATATCTGCCGTACCTTCGACACGGTTTTCGACTAAAAGACGGCGTGTTTGGCGCAGCGTATCGTCGAGACCCCGCTCCGCGGCAGCGGCTTTACATGCAAAGGAGGCTTGGACAAGTTGTCCAAGCCTCCTTGATTCTAAGTTGATTTCGCTAGCGACTGAGCTTATGCGGCGTTTGCGGGCTGAGCGTCTTCGTCAAGGCCCAGCAGGGTTTCAAGACCCATTGCATGGTAAAGCTGAGCTTCGAAAACGTCCTGGTCGGCTTCCCATTCGCCTTCGGAGTTCTTTGTGTAGGCAAGTTCGCAAGCGACGGTCTTGGCAGTTGCGGAGTTCGTTGCATCCATCAGGGTTTCGCCGGCAAGCTTTGTGATCTCTTCCTCGGAAGCGTCCATCATGCTCATGGCCTTGCCCAGATAGGTTCCGAACCAAGTACTGAAGATCTCATCGAACTGTTTGCAGGTGATGTCGACTTTGGCCGTTGCGGTGCCTTTGTCTTTGTCTACTGTGATATCGCCGATCTTGTAATCGAAGCCGTCAAGGTAGGCGCCCATGAACTGGTTGGCATCGACGCCCAGTTCGGCGAAGTCCTCGTTGGTCATGCCGAATTCTTCGCTCCAGCTGTCGGAGTCGGCGTTCTTGACCTCGTCGAACTGCTGGGTGAGGTCGGCTTTGATCAGTTCCTCGGGGGATTTCTGGCCCTGGCATCCAACCAGGGTGGCGGTAAGGGCTGCAGCAAGAGCCAGAGTTGAGAGAATGAGGGCGTGTTTTTTCATGTTGCCTCCTTTTTTCGCGCGTTGAGACGGGACAACTGCGCTGTTCTTTTTCTGATGAGCCGATTCTATCAAATTGATTGATGGTGATTGTCATGATTCGAGTTTTGCCTTGTCAGCGGCGCAGATGTAGACTTTTGGCTAGATCTGAACCGTTTTGATGGGACGTGATTGCGTGTCGCTTATCGAAGATGTTCGCTCGTTTGAACCGTTTAATGAACAAGAAGCGGTTGACCGTGATTTGATCTTGCGCCGTCTTGAAGGCGATCCGCAAGTTCTTGATCGCGGGTCATTGGCGCACGTAACGTGCTCGGCGTGGACGGTCGATCCGTCATTCACGCAAACCCTGTTGGTGTATCACCGTATTTACGATTCGTGGAGCTGGATCGGCGGGCATGCCGACGGCCAACAGGATCTTGCCGCTGTTGCGCTTCGTGAGCTTCAGGAAGAAACGGGCGTTTCAAGTGGGCGAGTGGTTAACTGCGGCTCGGGAAACATTCTTTCGCTCGAGGTCTTGACTGTGGACGGCCACGAGAAGCACGGTGCCTACGTAGGCTCGCATCTTCATCTGAACGTGACATATCTGGTGGTTGCCGATCCGAACGAGCGGATTCGCGTGAAGGAAGACGAGAACTCTGGGGTCCGCTGGGTGCCGCTTGAGGATGCAATCGCGCTTTCCAGCGAACCGTGGATCCGCGATCGTATTTACCGCAAACTGATTCAGAAGACGCGCGGTATCGCTGCGAAACAGTCGTGTTAGCGTATGGCCGGCTTGGAAGGACGAAAGCTATGCAAGAGAAGATGTACCAGACGCTTTCGGGACCTATTCATTATTGGACGGACTTCATCGATGAAGACGCGCCTACGATCGTTTTTCTTCCGGGGCTAACGGCTGATCATCGCTTGTTCGACAAGCAGCTGGAGCATTTCGAGGGTCGATACAACGTTTTCGTTTGGGATGCACCGGGCCATGCCGCGTCGTGGCCGTTCGCATTCGACTTCACGCTGGATGATAAGGCGCGCTGGCTGGGCGAGATCCTTGAAGAAGAGGGCGTTGTTAAGCCTGTGATCGTCGGCCAGTCGATGGGCGGGTATGTCGCTCAGGCTTTCATACAGCGTTATCCGGGGCGGGTGACGGGCTTCGTTTCCATCGATTCGGCGCCTCTGCAAAGGCAGTACGTCACCGCTATCGAGATCTGGTTGTTGAAGCGAATGGAGCCTGTGTACAGACATTATCCGTGGCGCTCGCTTTTGAAGGCGGGCTCGAATAGGGTGGCGACTTCGGGATACGGTCGTGAGCTGATGCATCAGATGATGTTGACGTACGACGACGATCGGGACCGTTACGCGAAAATCGCAGGGCATGGCTATAGGATTCTCGCGGAAGCGATGGAAGCTGATTTGCCGTATTCGATCGATTGCCCGGCGTTGCTGATATGCGGAACGAAGGATCATGCAGGGTCGTGCATTCGTTACAACAAGGCCTGGCATAAGAAGACGGGTATTCCGTTGGAGTGGATTAAGGGCGCGGGTCATAACTCGAATACCGATGCGCCCGATATCGTGAATGCCCTGATCGAGAAATTCTTGCAAGAGCGTGTGCTTGCGTAAAAACAATCGAGGCGAAGCCGCTGTCGGCCTCGCCTCGATGTCTTTCAGTCGCGTTGAAGATGCTCGCGGTGTGAGTTATGGGCGGGCAGGTGCCCATTGGTGCTGTTAATTACGACGACGCTTCAGCGCGGTAGCGATCAGGCAAACGCTTGCGCCTGCAACCAACAGTGAAGCTGCTCCAATAGCGAATGTGCCATCGCCGGTTTTCGCCAGAACGCTTACCGGCTCAGTCTTGTCGGCAGGCTTGTCGCCAGGCTGGCCGGAAGGATCGGAGTCATCGGAGTCGCCAGGCTTGGGGTCGGCCGGATCGACGGGATCGACCGGTTCGGGCTCAGCGACTTCGTACGTGACGGTGGGGACGGGGAATTCGTAAGCCTGACCAGCTACGCCGTTGCCGTCAATGGGATGGAGCACGGCGCTCTCGTTGACCTTGAGGGTGTGGGTGCCGGGTTCGGTGGGCTTATTCACCAGCAGCTCGCTGTATTCCAGCACGACAGGCCTGCTTGGCGCAGCAGCTTCGTTCAGCGTGAGCGTGAGCTTCTCGTTTTCACTAGCCTGGTACTTCAGGGTGAAGCGGTATGTGCCGTCGTTGTTCTTGCCGAAACCGTAGGTCGTGGCGTCGATCTTCTCGGGCGAGAGCTTTACGCCATTGGCGGTGAGGCTGATCTTGGCGGGGTCGTTGACGAAGTCGAAGTCAGCGCCAATAAAGTCCTCGACGGTTGAGCCGGCAGCAATCTTGTCCACGAGCTTGGCTTTAATCTCGGCAAAGTCGGTGTCGAGCTTGCCGTTGTTGGATTTCCTGGTGAGGTACTTCAGGAAGTACGAACCATCGAAGTCGGCTTCGTTCTTGTAGTAGACGTTCATGTCATAGCCGGCATTGACCATCGACTGGAACGTGTCGTCCGTGCTCCAGAACGCGACGTCGATGTTGCACGGCGCGGTCACATCGACGGGGATGGGGTTTGTGGTGCCGTTATTGGCGGCGTCGTCGGTGTACTCGTAATCGTACTGAGCCCAGTCCTTCTCGGAGTTCTCGTACTGGTCGCGATAATAGTCGAGATACTGACCGAGCTTCTCGGAACTCTCCTTGGCCTGCGAGAAAATGAAGTTCGATCCGTCGGAGAACTTCTTCCAGGCGTTATTGGTATGTTACTCACGGGACTGCCACTCCCAGATGCCACCCATCATGTTTCCGCCGCCCTCAACGCTGCCGAACGACCTGGTGTACGGTTTGGTGAAGTCGCCGCCCTTGCAGTAAAGGTAGGTTGCGCCGTCGCTAATCAGGATGACGTGCTTGTTCTCGGCCTTAACGGCAGTGTCCTTGTCGAGGATGCTCTTTGCGGCAAGAAGGCCGGCGTCCATGTTGGTGCCCGAACGCACGCTCGAGTTCATGGCGTTTAGGATGTCGTCGTAGCCCGTTGCCACGTCGGTCAGCGGCAGCTGCACGTTGCCCATCTTGTTGAATAGGACCACGCCGACCTTGATGTTGAGGCCATCGGCTTTGGTCTTCTGGTTGATTTCCTCAAGGAATGCCTTGGCTTGGTTGTAGATGTCCATTTGGGCTGAGGCGCCGGACTTGTCTAGCACAAACACGACGTCGGCGGGCTCTGCCTCGCGCTGACCGGGGAAGGAAAGAGTGACCTTGGTTTCGAGGTTCTCGTTGAGTGCGGTCGCGGTCTTGGCGTTTTGCTGCAATGTTGCAGCTTGATCCGTTGCAGCAGCTACCTCGTCAGCGCTGGCTTGGGGGGGGGTAATCACTGATACCCCAAATGCCAACGCTGCAACAGCGCAAAGCGCGGCAGTGCGCTTTAAGCCATCAAGCAGTTTTCTTGGATATGACATGGTTCCCGTCTCCTTTTCTCCCGATAAAGAAGGGATCGCGAGGTGTGGTCACGCTTATCGGGGTCTTCGATTGGTATGATTCGCTGTTGTTTTAGTATAACCTGCGGGGGCGTGAGCTTTACGATGTTGTGCAAAAAATGTGTGAATGGTAGCAGTATTCTAAATATTTTCAGGTGAATATGTCCTACGGGATCGCGCTTGTCGATGAAACTGAGTTTGCGGTGCATCATCGTGCGGTGATCTGCAGGGGGATCTCGGTAACTTTCCGAAAAATATGACTTAATATATCGAAATAAAGAAAGCCCTCCGAAGAGGGCTTTCAGCAAGTCAATGTGTCCCCTACGGGACGCCTGTCCTTAGACAGGTATTTTTGGCCTAGCCGTATTTTGACTCGCAGTGTCGATCCGACTGGTAATCGGAGACGATGTCACTGTATCACAACCGAAAGGGGAACAGCGTGAATTTGCGTAACTTCAAAGGCACGTATAGCATCGGCCTTGATATGGGAACGGGGTCTGTTGGTTGGGCAGTGACTGACGAAAGCGGTCGACTTCTTCATTTCAAGAAGCAGCCAACGTGGGGTAGTCGCTTATTCGACGGGGCGCAGACTGCGGCTGCAGCGCGTGCACCTCGTGGGCAACGTAGGCGATACATTCGCCGTCGTTGGCGCCTTGACCTTCTGCAGGGCTTGATGCAGGAGGAGATCAATTGTGTAGATCCGGATTTCTTCATTCGTCTTCGTCAATCGAGGCTGGTGAAGACAGATCCCGCTAAAACAACGTCCAATTATCGTTGGCCGCTGTTCAACGATGACGATTTCACTGAAGTTGACTATTACGATCGGTTTCCAACCATCTATCATCTGCGGAAATGGTTGATGGAAACCGATGAGCAAGCCGATATTCGTCTTATTTACTTGGCGTTTCACAACATCGTCAAGCATAGGGGCAACTTCCTGCGTGAGGGTCAGAAGCTGTCCGCCAAGAACGCCAAGCCCGACGTTGCTGTGGCGGATTTTTGCGATGCTCTCAGGAGCTGGTGTGATGGCCAAGAGGGTGAGTGCGGTTCGCTCAAAAAGGCCGACATCCTTGCCGCGCTCACTGAAAGTGGGCTGCGTCCGTCCGATCGTTCGACTGAAATTGCTGGTTTGTTGCTCGTTTCGTTTGCCGACGGTGATAGCGCGGCCGATAAAAAGTTGAGAAACGCTCTTGCTAAGGCGATGGTGGGACTGAAAGTCGAGTTCAAAGATATATTTGGCGAACTTGCTACTGAGACCACGAAGGTGTCACTTTCTCAGGATGATGAGGTTGAAGCCCTGCTTGATGCATGTCCTGATGATGGAAAAGAGCTATTCGAGGCCCTTCAAAAAGTGTACTCGGCATTCGTTCTTCAAGGCCTACTGTCTTATGCGCCGGGTGAAACCATTTCTGCGAACATGGTTGCAAAGTATGATCAGTATGCCAGCGATCTGAAAACGCTCAAGGCTTTGGTTCGCGAATATGCCGGTGAATCCTACGATGCCTTCTTCCGCGGGCCGCTGTACGAAGATGAAAGCGGCTATGACCAGTTTAAGGTTAAGGGTTACACGCGCTACAATCTTGGAAAAACGGCATACGACGACTTCGCCAAAGAGGTTAAGGGACTGCTTTCTGGCACTGGAGCCGAGAGCGATGAGCGCTATGCGACGATGATCGAGTCTTTCGAGACGCAACGCTTTCTCCGTCGTTTGAAGACAAGTGATAATGGCAGCATTTGCTATCAGCTGCATCTTGAGGAAATGGAAGCGATTATCGACAACCAGTCTCGCTTCTACCCGACGCTCGCCAGCGAAAAAGATAAGCTATTGTCGCTTGTTGAGTTTCGCATTCCTTAC
>CAKTWD010000041.1 GCA_934630485.1 uncultured Eggerthellaceae bacterium
GAGCACAAGCCTGAGCCTGGGCCGGTTCTTGAGGGATGCCGTCGTATGGGATTCGATCCTGCGAACTGTGTTTACGTAGGCGACAGTCCCTTCGACATCCATTCGGGCAACGGCGCTGGCACCACGACTATCGCGGTTCTTTGGGGTATGTTCACGCGTGAGAAGCTGGTGGTTGAAAATCCCGACATCTACTGCGAAACGGTGTCTGATTTGGTCAAGGCTTTCAATTTGTAGGCGCTTTGGTTGCGTTTCACGGTCGTTTTTTCGACGAGCCAGTAACAGCTATTCGTCAAATGGGGTGTAACTCTTGCCCTTCCGTCTTTGTTGGTGCATGATCGAATCATATTCATTTCGATGAAGGAGGTTCCCATGGCTGGAATTCAAGACGGCGTCAACAGCATCAGCGAAGGCTTCAAGAACGTGTTCCTCGCTGGTATCGGCGCGCTTGCCATCGGCGGCGAAAAGGGCAAGGAGCTTGTCGATACGCTGGTTGCCAAGGGCGAGATGACTATCGACCAGGGCAAGCAGATCAACAGGGAACTCCAATACAAGGCTGACGAGGCTACGAAGACCGCTCGCGAGGCCGCGCTTGAGGCTCGCATGAAGGCCATGTCGCCCGAACAGCGCGAGGCGTTCGCGGCCAAGGCCGCTGAGTTCGCTGCGGCTCAGAACGCTCAGGAAGCTGCTGCGGCTGTTGAAGTCGAGATCATCGACGACGAAGAAGCAGCTGAAGAGCCTGCACCGGCTGAAGATCCCGCTGAAGAGCCTGCGGCTGCCGAAGAGACTGCCCCTGAAGAGGCTGAAGAGCCCGCCGCAAAGCCGGCTGAATAGCCCATTTGAAGCGGCCTTGTCATCTGACGGGCCGCTTCTTCATATTCACGCACATGATTGCAACCAGGAATCGATCCCGGTTGCTTAGCTATTGATGGAACGAGGACGTTCATGGCCGAGAACACCCTGCTCAATTATTTCTTCGAGTCGGGCGGAGCGCAGAAAGCAAGCCAGTTCGGCTTGAATCGCAAGTCGCGATCGAAGCGCATGCGCGAGATCGTTTCCATTTTGCATAAGCACAAGTTCCTGAATCAGCTCACTCCTGAGGAGTTCCGCGCCGCGTTCGAGGAGCTTGGCCCCAGCTTCGTGAAAATCGGTCAAACGCTGTCTACCCGTTCCGAGATCTTGCCCAAGGCATATTGCGAGGAGCTCACCAAGCTTCAAACCGAATGCGACCCGTTGCCGTTCGAGCAGATACTCGTGGCGCTTCGTGCCATCTATGGCGAAAGGTACGGGAAGATCTTCGAGTCAGTCGATCCGAAGCCGTTGGGAAGCGCGTCGCTCGCTCAGGTTCATAAGGCCAAGCTGGTCACAGGTGAAACGGTTGCCGTGAAAATCCAGCGCCCCGGCGTGAAGTTCACCATGGCGCAGGATATTGACATCATGCGCGGTCTGGCTCGTAAGATGAGCCGATTCATCAAGGGCGACGCCATGATCGACCCTATAGGCATCGTCGAGGAAATGTGGGACACGTTCGTCGAAGAGACGGACTTCCGACGCGAGGCAGAGAACCTTCAAACGTTCAAAGAGCTGAACAAAGATTGCGTTTTCATTGACTCACCGTACGTGTACACCGAGTATTCGGGCGAGTACGTGCTGGTCATGGAATATATCGAAGGCATCAACATCTCGCATAGCGACGAGCTGCTTGCTGCGGGTTACGATCTGACGGAAATCGGCGAGAAGCTGTTGGACAACTACGCCACGCAGGTTCTCGATCACGGTTTCTTCCATGCCGACCCACATCCGGGCAACATCATCATCCGCGAGGGAAAGATCGTCTATATCGACCTGGGTATCATGGGTCGTTTGACTCCTGCTGAGCGTGCCGGACTTGCTCGCATCATCCATGCGGTGAGCGTTCAAAGCTCGTCCGAGCTGACGGACGCCCTGATTTCGTTTGCGGTATCGCGAGGCAGCGGGCAGGTCGATCATGCCAAGCTTCTGGCGGATACCGACAATATTTTGCGAACGTATGCGTCATGCGATGTTTCCGATTTGGACATCGGTGCTTTTTTGAACGATGTGCTGGTTGTCACGCGCGCGTCGAAATGTCAGATGCCTTCGAGCATCACCAACGTTGCTCGCGGTATCGTGACAGTTGAGGGAACGGTGGCGCCTTATATTCCCAATGAAAGCATCGTCGGCATCATCAACGGGCACATCATGCGCTCGACAGACCCCGTTGAGCAGGCGAAAGACACGCTTGTGGACGCCGCTTTGGTGATGAGGCGCGCTGCTGAGGGTCTTTCGAGCGCCGCCGAGTATTCGGGCGAAGCGCTGCGCATGATGACGCGCGGTCAGCTTAAGATGAACATGGAAGTGCTCGGTTCCGAGGCACCGCTCCTTAGGCTTTCGAAGATCGTGAACCGCATGACCATGGGCATTTTGGCGGCGGGCCTGTTCATGGGATCGAGTTTGTTCGCTACCACGGGGCTAGGACCCGAGATCTTGGACGTCCCGGCGGTTTCGTTCTTCGGTTTTGCGGGTGCGTTCGTCCTGTCAGCGTGGATCATCATCGACATCTGGCACCGCAAATAAGGGAAGCGCGCGGGTTCGAGTCGCATTCGGCGGCAGTGTTCGCAGGCAAAGCAAAGATGCCGCATCCGAATGAATGCGGCATCTTCAATGAATGCGTTATGCTCTAGGAAAGGCTAGTTGCCGTTCTTGTTATAGAAGCGGCTGAAGCTGCCCTGGGACTGCTTGGCCTTCGCCATGCCCTGACGGCTTGCGGGCTTCGGAGAGTCGAAGCGCTTCTTGTGGCTGGCGCTTCCGCGCTTGCCGCCACGGTAGTTGCGGTTCTCTTCGTCGAAGTAGTTGCGCTTGGAGCCGCGGTTATCGTCACGACGGCCGCCGTTGCCACCGCGACGGTTGTCGCGATCGTTGAAGTTGCGGTCGTTGCGCTGACGGTTGCCGAAGCCGTTGCCACCCTTGGAGCCGCGGCTGTCATCGTGCCAGTTGCGATCGCTGCCCTTGCCGGCGCGGTTGTTGCGCTTCGCGTCGCGAACGGTGAAATCGCCGCAGTCGCCCTGGCTGCAGCCGCCCTTGTTGCTCTTGTTGCGCTTGTCGAACTTGTCGAAAGCAGTGGACTTCTTCTCGAACTTGTCGGAACGGCCGCCTTTGTTGCCGAAGGACTTTCCGCCCTTGCCGGGTTTGTCAGAACGGCTGCCCTTGCCGCCGCTGTTTTTACCCTTGCCCGGTTTCGCGTTGCTGCGCGTCTTGTAGCCAGCAAGGCCGTCGAACTTCTTGGGTGTGGGGCCGTCTTCGAAGTCGCAGCCTTGCGTGCTTGCGTTATGGGCACGGCTGCGCTCGATGTCGCGCTCGCGGACGCGCTTCTTCTTGCCGTGCTTGTTCTTGTTCTTGGTTTCCAAGATGCTGGGGTCGACGTCGTAGCTGTCGATTTCCATCATCGGGATCTCGCGACCGATAAGCGACTCGATGTCGCGCAGCTCGGAGCGGGACTCGCGCGTGACGAACGAAACGGCGAAGCCGACCTCGCCTGCGCGGCCCGTGCGGCCGATGCGATGGACGTAGTCCTCGGCCATGTCGGGCAGGTCGTAGTTCACGACGTAGTCGACGCTGGGAACGTCGATGCCGCGAGCTAGGACGTCGGTGGCAACCAAGATGTTGGTCTTGCCGTTGGTGAAGCGCTCAAGTGCGCGCTTGCGCTTGTGCTGCGGCTTGTCGGAGTGGATGGAGTCGCTGGCGAAGCCGGCGTGACGCAGCATGTCGTTGCACTCTTCGGCGCGCTTCTTGGTGCGCGTGAAGACGACGACGCGGCTGAACGCATGCTCGCCCAGGACTGCCTGCAGAAGCTCCTGCTTCTTCTTGTTCTCGATGGGCAGGATGTACTGCTCGACGGTCTTCGCCGTGTCGCCGCGGTGGGCGATCTCGACCATGACCGGATCCTTCAGGATGGGGGAGACCTTGCGCATCACCTTGCGATCAAGCGTAGCCGAGAACAGAAGCGTCTGACGCTCCTTTGGGGTTTGGGCGATGATGGTTTCCATGGAAGGCCAGAAGCCCATGTCCAGCATGCGGTCTGCCTCGTCGATGACCAGCACGTCGATGTCGCTCAGGTTGACGACGCCACGCTCGCGCAGGTCGATCAGGCGGCCCGGCGTTGCGATGATGATGTCGACGCCCTTGCGCAGCTTGTTGATCTGCGGGCCGTACTTCGTGCCGCCGTACAGGGTTGCCACGTAGTGATCGGTCTCGCGGGAGATGGACTTGCACACGTCGCCGATCTGCTCGGCAAGCTCGCGCGTGGGGGTAAGCACCAGCATGCGCGGGCCCGAGACGGCCTTCTTGTTGACGACGGCATGGCCAAGTGCGCTCATGGTAGGCAGCAGGAACGCAGCGGTTTTGCCGGTGCCGGTTGCCGCGGCGGCGCACACGTCATGGCCCTTCAGGATTTCAGGGATGGCCTGTTCCTGAACGGGGGTGGGGTCGGTGTATCCCATCTTCTTGACGGCTTCGAGCGCGTCACGGGATATGCCGAGTTCGGCGAATTTCTGACTCATTTCTTTCCTTAGAACGGAGATGGAACCAAATGCGGTTGGAACGTGGATGTCGGGACTGGCCCGTTGCGCTTCGCGATACGCTGAGCGATGCGCGGATAATTAGATCGTTCGGAGTCGATTATCAGGGGTTCGCCTGCGGTTTTGATGGAATGGTTTGAAATGGGGACTAAATAAACACAGCAGGAAGCGGCGCATGGTACACTTTTCGGTCGAATACAACCAATGTACCTATTTTGATCCGATCGAATTCCCGCGTGCCTGCGTGGCTCGGCGGGCGAAAGGCAGCACATGGCCGATTACATCGAGGGCAAGCGCCCCATCATCGAGGCAATGCGCGTGAACGTTCCGCTCAAGCGCATCATGATCGCCGATAACCTCCATCAAGACCAGATGGTGGGCGATATCCTGCGCAAGGCGCGCCAGCGTGACATCCGCGTGGACAAGGTTTCGCGCAAGAAGCTTGACGAGCTCTCGGTGCGCGACAGCCATCAGGGCGTCATCGCCGAGGCCAAGCCTTTCGGTTACGTCGGATTCGGCGACGTCATCGCCGCAGCCGAGCGCTATGCCGCTGAAAACGACGGCCGTGCTCTGGTGGTCCTGCTCGATCACATCACCGATGCGGGCAACCTGGGTGCCGTCATCCGCAGCGCCGAATCCGTCGGTGCATGCGGCGTGGTCATCCCCAACAAGCGCAGCGCCCATGTCGATGCTTCCACCTATAAAAGCTCGGCGGGCGCCGTGGCCCATATGCCCATCGCTCAAACCTCGAATATCGTTCAAGCCATCAAGCGCCTTCAGGAAAGCGGCTTTTGGATCGCCGCTGCAACCGAGCATGCTCAGGACGAGATTTGGGACATGAACCTGAAGGGCAAGATCGGTCTGGTCATGGGCAACGAGCACGAGGGTGTTTCGCGCCTGGCTCTTGACAACTGCGACCTGTTCGGCCGCCTGCCCCAGATGGGCGAGGTGTCTTCGCTGAACGTCGCTCAGGCTTCCACTGCGTTCATGTACGAGTGGCTGCGCCAGAACCGTCCCGAGAAGGGCGGCTACCCGCGTCGTTCGACCGAGCAGGCTTAGTAGCGAACAGGCGCGGCAATGCCGGAGCAAAGAACCATCGTCGACTACGTCGAGCGCACGTTCGCGTCGTTTTCCGATCTTCCAGTGAACGAGGTCGACAGCTTGGCGTTTTGCCAACTTGCCTACTTGCGAATCGGCGAAACGTTCCCCGATGCAACCACGGGCGAGGGGCGCTTGCTGCGCGACCTTTTTCAAGCCGAGAACCTGGAGCGGCTTTACGGCGGCTTGCGTGACCCTAAGCCGAACGCGCGCCTTATTGCCGCGTTCGCTTCTTCGCCCCGTTTCCGCGAGGTTCGCGTTTGCCGTTACGTCAACGACGTCGACGCCGATCGCGGCATCCAGTTCTCGGCAACGTGCTTCCTTCTTCCGAACGGTGACACGTTCGTGGCGTTTCGCGGCACGGACATGACCATCGTCGGTTGGAAGGAGGATTTCAACCTGGCGGTCAGTTACCCCGTTCCCGCCCAGATCGAATCGCTTGCGTATCTGCTTGAATGCGCAGAGGCAACCACGGGCAATTTGTTCGTGGGCGGTCATTCCAAGGGCGGCAACCTTGCAACCTATTGTTCGATGAACGCCCCGGCAAAGGTGCACGACCGCATCGTGCGCGTCTTCGACCACGATGGCCCCGGCTTTTACGAAGAGGTCGTTGAATCGGACGCGTTCGTCGCGCTTATTCCCAAGGTCTCGAAAACGGTGCCGCAGCTTTCCGTGTTCGGCCAGTTGTTCGAGACCGTCCCCGTCATGAAGGTCGTGCAAAGCAACGGCATCGGTACCCTTATGCAGCACGATCCTTACACCTGGCTGGTCGACGTCGAGAACGCCTCGTTCGTCGATCGCGGCAAGCTTGATGCGGCTGCCGATTACGGCAGGCGCACTCTTGACGATTGGCTGAGGTCCATGGATGCCGATGAGCGCGAGCGTTTTATCGAGGCGTTCTTCTTGGTGTGCTCGTCTGGCGGTGCCACAGGTTTTGGCGAAGGTGAGAAGGTTGCCACGCCCATTGACGCGTTCAAAACCATCATCGGGTCAGATGAGAAGGTACGCGCGGCGCTGTACGACGGCTTCGGGAAGCTGCTTCATGCCGCTGCCAACAAAAGCGACGTCGTCAACGCGTCGCTGGAATCGAAGGAGGCGCGCTGATGCCGAAGGATCGCAAGCGCATTTTGATCGTCGACGGCTTCGGGAAGCTGCTTCATGCCGCTGCCAACAAAAGCGACGTCGTCAACGCGTCGCTGGAATCGAAGGAGGCGCGCTGATGCCGAAGGATCGCAAGCGCATTTTGATCGTCGACGGCTTCAACGTGCTGCGAAGCGGCAGCCGCTACAAGCACATCGCCGCTCCCACTGCCGACTACGAGGACGATATCCTGAACAGGTCGCGTGAGATGCTCATCAAAGACGTTGCGTATTTCGCTGGCAAAGAATATCAGGCCACGATCGTCTTCGACGGCGGCGGCAACGAGTACTCCACGGGTGAGACGCAGAAGATCGGCGGCGTGCGCGTGGTTTTCTCGCCGGCCGGCTCGTCTGCCGACAAAGTCATCGAGAAGCTTGCTCACGATGCGCGCCAGCGCAAGATCGAGACGCTCGTCGTCACATCCGACGCCACCATCCAAGACACCGTGTTCGGTTTCGGCGTGGATCGTATGAGCGCCGAGGGCTTCAGCCGTGAAATGGCGGGATACTACGAAGAGATCCATCTTGACGAAACGCCGAAGGTCGCCGAGAAGCGCACGGTTGCCGGGCGCATCGATGCAAACACGCTTGCCAAGCTCAAAGCGCTGCGCGACGGCATGTAGGGGCTGGTTCAAAGGGGCGCGATCGCGCGTTCCCGCAATTGGGCGGCGCCAACGCTGCCGCAGTAGGTCGTTCGAACGGAGGGCACCTTGGTTTCTTTGGGATTGAGGGACGTTATCGGGCCGGTGATGGTCGGGCCGTCAAGCTCGCATACGGCGGGCGCTTTGCGCATCGCCTACATGGCCCGCAGGCTTGCCGCCGCTCGTCCGGTGCGCGTGGAATTCCGTCTTCTGGGAAGTTTCGCCCACACGCTCGTCGGTCACGGTACCGATAAGGCGCTGGTTGCGGGTATGCTTGGTTTCGCGCCGGACGATCTGCGCATTCGCGATTCCTTCGCCTACGCTGAAGGTGCGGGTCTCTCATTCGCCTTCACGCCGCTTCCCGATGATGACGGATTCGAACATCCCAACACCATTGACGTCATCCTTGACGACGAGGACGGTGGCCGTATGGAGGTGCGCGGCGAGAGCATCGGCGGTGGCGCCGCTGTCATCAAACGCATCGACGGCGTGGACGTGTTCATCACGGGCGACATTCCCAGCGTCGTCGTGCATCAAAGCGACAAGCCGGGCGTGTTGGCGCATATCGCCGCGCGCTTGAGCGAGCATGGTGTGAATATCGCCACCGCGCGCCTGTATCGCGAGCAGCGCGGCGATGCGGCATGGACCATCTTGGAAACCGACCAAGAGGTGGCGGGCGAGGTTCGCCGGGCCATCATGTCAAGCCCCCTTGTCCACGATGTTCGCATCATGGGCGCCGTCGGTTTCTCGGGGCCGTCGGGGAAAGCGGTTTCCGCCGAGGCGCAGCAGCAAGCGCTTGAGCGTTTCAAGTCCGTTGACTTCGCCACGGGTAAATCGCTTTTGCGCCGTTGCGATGAAGGCGGCATCTCCATTTCCGAGGCATTTTTGCGCCGGGAAGCGGCGCTTACGGAAAGCCGCGGCTTCCAAGACGCCTCTGCCGACTATTTGCATCGTGTTCTTGAAGTCATGCGCGAATCGGCGTTCGGCCCCCTAAGCGTTCAGCGTCCTTCCATTGGAGGGCTTTTGGGCGGCGAGGCTGCACGTATGGCGGCGCTTCGAGGCTCCGCTCACGATATATGCGGCGAACCTGTTGCCAGCGCGGCGACGTATTCCATGGCGGTGCTCGAGACGAATGCCTCGATGGGCCGCATCGTTGCCGCGCCCACGGCTGGCTCGGCAGGCGTCATCCCCGGCGTGCTGCTGGCGCTTCAGAAGGCGAAGGGCTACGTCGACGCGCAGATCGAGCGGGCTTTGGCTTGCGCTGCGGCCGTTGGCTACCTCATCACGTGCAATGCCACGGTTTCGGGCGCCGAGGGCGGATGCCAGGCCGAGATCGGTTCGGCTGCCGCTATGGCTGCGGCTGCCGCGGTTGAGCTTGAGGGCGGATCGCCGCGTCAGTGCCTGAACGCCGCCGGAAATGCACTCACGAACATGATGGGCCTGGTGTGCGACCCGGTGGCGGGCCTTGTCGAGGTGCCGTGCCAGAAAAGGAACGCGTCGGGTGCGGCCACGGCGCTGGTCAGCGCTCAGATCGCGCTGACGGGCATCGGCAACCTGGTGGATTTCGACCAAACCGTCGAGGCTATGTTCAAAGTGGGCCGTTCGCTCCCGTTCGAGTTGCGCGAAAGCGCTCTGGGCGGTTTGGCGGCGACTCCCGATGCCTGTGCGTGGTGCGAATCCCATTTGCGCCCGGCTTGCAGCAACTGATCCAAGGTGCTGGGGGGGGTGCTTTCTGCTCGACCCCGTTGTTCGGATGGGGCTTCGCGGGGGTTTGCGGCATCGTTGAAAACGCATGCGGATTCGGCTTGCATGGCGTTGTGAAATCGCGTCATCAAACCGAATCCACAGTTTGAAATCCCTGATGAAAGCTGGAAAGAACAGCGAAACCACATAGTTGCTGAAAAATTTTCTTGACCCTCATTGTATCCCGTTATAGTCTATTCGATTGTGACTTTTTGCAGAATCACGGGTGTTCACTAAGGAGGAAAAGCCTCGTGGCTAAAGGACAAAATCCCACTTCCACCAGCCGTTACAGGACGCGCCGCAGCTTCGCGAAAATTCCGGACGTAATGGATGTTCCCAACCTGATCGCCGTTCAGACGGAGAACTTCGAATGGTTCAAGACCGAAGGTCTTGATCAGGCATTCGCGAGCATCAGCCCCATCGAGAACTCGACCAAGGACATGGTCGTCGAGTTCGGCAAGCATTCGTTCGGTGACCCGAAGTACACGGTCGATGAGTGCAAAGAGAAGGACGTCTCGTATCAGGCCCCGCTCTTCGTCGAGATCCGTTTCATCAACAAGGAAACGGGCGAGATCAAGGAGCAAGAGGTCTTTATGGGCGACTTCCCGCTCATGACCCCGCGCGGCACCTTCATCATCAACGGCACCGAGCGCGTCGTCGTTTCCCAGCTGGTTCGTTCCCCTGGCGTTTACTTCTCCACCGAGGTCGACAAGACTTCGCCGAAGACCATCTACAACGCCAAGGTCATCCCCAGCCGTGGTGCATGGCTCGAGTTCGAAACCGACAAGCGCGACGTCCTCCACGTGCGCATCGACCGTCGTCGTAAGCAGCCGGCAACCCTGCTGGTCCGCGCTCTCGGTCTTGCCGAGACCCGCGAGGAGATCATCGAGCTTCTGGGCTCTTCCGAGATGATCCTGCGCACGCTCGATCGCGACCCCGCAACCACTCGCGAGGAGTCCCTCATCGAGCTGTACAAGCGTTTCCGTCCAGGCGAGCCGCCCACGCTCGACTCTGCCCGCACGCTTCTCGACGGCCTGTTCTTCAACCCGCAGCGCTACGACCTTGCCGCTGTCGGCCGTTACAAAATCAATAAGAAGCTTCAGCTCGACCCCGAGAACGATGCCTCCACGCTTACTGAAGAGGACATCGTCAAGACGATGAAGTACATCATCGCCTTGCACGAGGGTCAGGAGGGCTTCTCCGTCGACGATATCGACCACTTCGGCAACCGCCGCATCCGCACGGTTGGCGAGCTGATCCAGAACCAGTTCCGCATCGGCCTGTCGCGCATGGAGCGCGTCGTCCGCGAGCGCATGAGCATGCAGGAGCCTGACGAGATCACCCCGCAGTCGCTGGTGAACATCCGTCCTATCGTCGCCTCCATCAAGGAGTTCTTCGGTTCTTCGCAGCTGTCCAAGTTCATGGACCAGTCCAACCCTGCTGCAGGCATCACGCACAAGCGTCGTCTGTCCGCACTGGGCCCGGGCGGCCTGTCGCGCGAGCGCGCAGGCTTCGAAGTCCGCGACGTTCACAATTCGCATTACGGCCGTATGTGCCCCATCGAGACGCCTGAAGGCCCGAACATCGGCCTTATCGGCTCGCTGGCTACGTATGCCCGCGTCAACCGCTTCGGCTTCATCGAGACCCCGTACCGCCGCGTCGTCGATGGCAAGGTCACCGACGAGGTCGATTACCTGACCGCTGACGAGGAAGAGAACTACGTCATCGCCCAGGCAAACGAGACCTTCGATCCCGATACCCGCGTTTTCGGCCGCTTCGACGAGGACGGCACCTTCCATAAGTCCGAGCGTATCCTTTGCCGCGCCAAGGACGCTTCCGGCATGTTCGGCGAGCCCGACGAGATCGCGCCCGAGAACGTTCAGTACATGGACGTTTCCCCGCGTCAGATGACCTCCGTCGCAACCTCGCTCATCCCGTTCCTCGAGCACGACGACGCAAACCGCGCGCTCATGGGTTCGAACATGCAGCGTCAGGCAGTGCCGCTGCTCAAGCCGCATGCTCCTTATGTCGGCACCGGCATCGAGCACCGCATCGCCGTTGACTCTGGCGAGATGCTGGTCGCCCAGAACGCCGGCGTCGTCGACTACGTCGATGGCCAGACCATCATCGTCCTGAACAACGATGGCGAGTACGACGAGTACCTGGTTCCCAAGTTCCAGCGCTCCAACCAGTCCGGCTGCATCAACCACCGCCCGATCGTCCGCAAGGGCGACGAGGTCCAGGCTGGCGACGTGCTGGCTGACGGCCCGTCCTGCGACGGCGGCGAGCTTGCACTCGGTCAGAACCTGCTCATTGCATACATGCCGTGGGAAGGCTACAACTACGAGGACGCTATCATCGTTTCCGAGCGCGTCGTCTCTGAAGACCTGCTCACGTCCATCCATATCTCCGAGTATGAGATCGATGCCCGCGACACCAAGCTCGGTCCCGAGGAGATCACCCGCGAGATCCCGAACATCTCCGACGACATGATCTCCGATCTCGATGCTGACGGCATCATCCGCATCGGCGCCGAGGTTGGCCCTGGCGACGTCCTGGTTGGCAAGGTTACCCCTAAGGGCGAGACCGAGCTCACCGCCGAGGAGCGCCTGCTGCGCGCCATCTTCGGTGAGAAGGCCCGCGAGGTCCGCGACACCTCCCTGAAGG
>CAKTWD010000042.1 GCA_934630485.1 uncultured Eggerthellaceae bacterium
GCGGCAACAGCGGTAAGGATGCTGTCGAACTGCAGGCTAACGAACTCGGGCTCAAGGCCCAGCTTCTCGGCAACTGCCTTGCCGATCTCGATGTCAAGACCGACCATCTCGCCATTCTCAAGGTTCTCGAACGGTGGGAAGTCAGGCGACGTAGCGATGAGCAGCTTGCCTTCCTTCACAAGCTTCATCTCGGTGGAAGCGCTGGCAGATCCAGAAGCGCTAGCCGAAGCAGAGCCGCTTGCGCTGCCCGAGCCCGAATTGCCCGAAGCGCAGCCGACAAGCGCCAGAGCGGCGGCAAGAGCGCCGGCGACGACAAGCGCGAGCCATTTCTTCTTAGACATAATCCCTCATTTCTGTTTGAAACGTTCCTTGCAAAACGCACCGCACGCACGCGATGCCCTGTGCTCCAGACAGAATAGCGCATGATCGGCGGTTATTACGATTCTTTAACACGAATACGGCAAATTGCGACGATGGTCGGGAATCGGCCGATCGACCCGGCTATCGCGCCAGCTGCCAGAACGCGACGGCGCTTGACGCGGCCACGTTCAACGAGTCGACGCCGTGACGCATGGGAATGCGCACGGTGTAGTCGCAGCGGCTGATGGTTGCGGGCGCAAGGCCGTCGCCTTCGGTGCCGAACACCAATGCCAGACGGTCGCACTCGGCCAAACGCGGGTCGCGAAGCGAAATGGAGTCATCCTCAAGAGCCATAGCCGCCGTAGTGAACCCCAAGTCGTGAAGAAGAGGCACGCCATCGCGCGCCCAATCGTGCGAGTTCGTCCCGATACGCGCCCAGGGCACCTGGAAAACCGTTCCCATAGAGACACGTACGGCGCGACGGTACAGCGGGTCGTAACACGCAGGCGAAACCAGCACGGCATCAGCGCCAAGCGCTGCGGCCGAGCGGAAGATCGCGCCCACATTCGTGTGGTTGCGGATATTCTCGAGCACCGCAACCAAATGAGCATCGTGCACGACCTCTTCAACACTGCGCTCGGGCGGACGACGAAATGCCGCCAAGGCGCCGCGCGTCAACTCGAAACCAGTGAGCTTCCTCAGCTCGTTCTCAGGCAGAACGAAAATAGGCGCATCGGGATTCGCATCCTGGAAGCGATCCATCAGCGGCTCAAGCTGCGGCAGGTATTTCTCTTCGGTTAAAAGCGACAGCGGCATGTTGCCGCCATCCAGCGCGCGGCCGACCACCTCAACGGTCTCGGCGATGAAGATGGCCTTGCTGGGCTCGATCCTGCTTCGAAGCTGCAGGTCGGTCAAACGAGCGTACACATCGAGTCGCTCGTCTTCGAATGCCGTTACCTTCTGGATGCCCATACTCTGCCTTTCTGTGGGGTATTCCCCTTTATCGTCCCTGATAGGGTGCCGTTTTGACAGAGTCGTTCCCAAACCGTGGACAAGACGCTGCCTAACGCATCCGGTTTCCCAGTATAATGGGAACCCGCGGCCCGCAAGCGACTTGCTTTGCGGGCGCCGTCGTAAATCGAAACCGTTATCGCTCGCAATGCGCGCGAACAGGAGATGCGCCTAATGTCTGTGAAGTCGGTCGCCAAAAATATCGAGCACGTCACCGGCTCTAAACCCCGTTCCGTTCCTCCCGAAATCGAAATGGCATATCCGTACGAGGCCTTCGCGTCGAAGATCCTGCCGCATATCCGCAAGTACGACGCGGCCATGAGCGAGCTGAAGGTCCGCTTCGAGATCATCGACAAAGACCTGCAAGTGCGCAGCCACCGCAACCCCATCCATCACATCGAATCGCGTACCAAATCGCCGCGCAGCATGTACGAGAAAATCGTCCGCTATGGCTACAACCCCACTGTCGAGAACGTCGAGGCGCACCTGATGGACGTGGCGGGAATCCGCATCATCACCTCGTACATCCAGGACGTCTACCGCATGGTCGAAATGCTGAAGCGCCAAGACGACCTTGAGATCGTCGAAATCAAAGATTACATCGCCAACCCCAAGCCCAATGGCTACCGAAGCCTGCACGTCATTGTGCGCATCCCCGTGTTCTTCATGGACTCCAAGCAAATGATCCCCGTTGAAGTGCAGATCCGCACCATCGCCATGGACTTCTGGGCCAGCCTCGAGCACGACCTGAAGTACAAGGCAATCGGCGAGGTTAGCGGCATCGACTCCTCGGCCGAGCTGAAAGAATGCTCGCAGATCATCGAGGGCGTCGAGAAACGCATGCAGTTCTTGGCATACGCGTTGGACGAGGGGTCTTCGGTCTGCCTGCTATAAGGACTTTCGTTGAACGCGCTCAAAGAGCATCTGCAAAACACCGACCGATTTCATGCAAAAGCACGGTTCGTTTTGCCGCAAAAAATCGATTGAAAACCCTGTAAAACATCGAATGAATTTGCGATAAAATACCGACTGGGAATCGCGCAAAATATCGAATGCCCAGATCATCGAGGTTGGTACTATGACAAAATCAAAAACACTCACCCCTAAAGGATATAGGCCGCGCTTGCTAGAAAAGCGGCTTGATTCCCTTATGGAGGCGTTCGGATGCGTCGAGATCAACGGCCCGAAATGGTGCGGCAAAACCTGGACGGCAATGTCTCGAAGCGCCAGCATCACAAAGCTCGACAACCCCTCCGAGCGCGAAGCCGCCGAGCTCGACCCCGCCTTGGCGCTTCTTGGCGATACGCCGCACCTTGTTGACGAGTGGCAGGAGGTGCCTGAGGTTTGGGATGCGGCGCGACGGTTTGTAGACGATTCTGGCAACCAACGCGGACTGCTGCTTCTTACAGGTTCAACGGCTCTTAAAAAGAATGATCGCGACAAGGTCCGACATTCAGGCGCTGGAAGAATAGCTCGCCTGACCATGAGGCCCATGACCCTATGTGAATCGGGCGACGGAGAAGCGACGGTTTCCCTCTCGGCCCTATTCAAGGGCGAAGACATCAAACCGGCTCGCAGAGAAACCGGCATCCTTGATGTCGCCCGCTGGTGCTGCCGCGGAGGATGGCCAGCCAATCTGGGGCTTTCCGACGAAGCAGCCAGCGAAACCGCAGCTCAATACATAAATGCGGTCGCGAATCAAAACGTCATCGAAGAAGGCCGATCCTCCGCGACGGCGCTCTCCCTTATGAAAGCGCTTGCCTTGAACGAAAGCCAAGCTGTTACGTACAAGACCCTTGCCAAAGACATGGCAAGCGGAGAAGCCGCCCCCACGAATGAGACCATCGCCGCATACCTCGAGCTGTTCGACCGACTGATGATCACGGAAGAACTTTATGGCTGGGAGCCCCCCATGCGCAGCAAAGCTCGCGTGCGCGTGAAACCAAAACGCTACTTCTGCGACCCATCCCTTGCCGCAGCCCTCCTAGGCGCCACGCCCCAAAGGCTCTTAAGCGACACCCAAACGCTGGGCATGCTGTTCGAGAATCTGATTATCAGAGATCTGCGTGTGTTCCTGTCGTCCTACGCCGGCCTTGGCAATAACGTGTTCTACTACCGAGACGCTAATGGCCTTGAAGTGGATGCGATCGTGGAGCGCAACGGCGTTTGGGGCGGAATCGAAATCAAGCTCTCCGACACCAAAGCCGACGAGGGCGCGAAGAATCTGCTTGCTTTGCGCGACAAGATCGCAGCCAACCCTGCCGCCCAAAACGCCGAGCCAGCGTTTCTCGCCGTGGTAGTGGGCCGCGGCAACCTTGCATACAGGCGCGATGATGGTGTGTATGTCATTCCCGCCGCAATGCTCTGCGCGTAGCGATCGACACTGACCGCACTCAGATCAGACGTTAGAAAACAAGGGAGGTTGGCAATCTGGTTGCCAACCTCCCTTTAGGTTTCCGCTATTGCGCAAGCGTTGTTTTGCCACAAACGCTATTTCGTGATAAGGACCGCGACGGGCGAAGCGTGCAGCACCTTGTAGCTGACCGAGCCCGTGTACTCCTTGCGGCCGGAAAGACCGCGGTTGCCCATAACCACCAGGTCGTAGCCGCCCTTCTCAAGCAGCTTAACGATCTCGGCAGAGGGGTTCACGCCCGCCAGGCACATGACGTCGGCCTGTTCGGCGGCGTCGCCCAAGAAATCAAGGGCCGTCTGAAGGATGGCGTTGCCGTCTTCCTTCATAAGGGTGATGATGTGACCCAGCTCGACGTTGGCTTCCTCGCTCAACGCGGGGATAGGCGCCACGTACAAGACGTCGATCTGCATCTCGGGATTGGTTTCGGCCAGGGTTTTCGCCATCTCAAGGGCGCGGTTGGCGCCGTCGGAACCATCAATGGGAACCAAGATCTTTGAAAGTGCCATGACTACCTCTTTTCCTAGAAGCGCCCCTCAGGACGCACATGCAGCCGCGCCGCCTTGCAGCGCCCGTGGCCGCCTACCTACTTCGTTTCCTGAACCAGCGAGAACACCGGAGCGTCGGACTCCTTGGCGATAAGCTCGCGCGGGTTCAGGTACTCAAGCTCGGTGATGAACGCGAAGCCGGCAACGGTGCCGCCTGCGGCTTCGACCAGCTTCTTCTGAGCGACGGCGGTACCGCCGGTGGCAACCAGGTCGTCAACGATAAGAACGACGTCGCCGGGCTTGATGGCGTCGGCGTGGATCTGCAGCGAATCGGTGCCGTATTCAAGCTCGTAGCTTTGCGAGATGACCTCGCGCGGAAGCTTGCCGGGCTTGCGTGCGGGAACGAACCCTGCATGCAGCTTGTATGCAACCGGGGTGCCGATGATGAAGCCGCGGGCCTCGGCGCCGACAACCTTAGTGATGCCCTTGCCTGCGAACTGGTCGGCAATGCGGTCGACCGCTGCCTGCAGGGCATCGGCGTCCATCATGAGCGACGTGAGGTCGACGAAGATGATGCCGGGTTCGGGGTAATCGGGGATGCGCGTGAGCGCGGCTGACAAATCGACGGAATCCATGACGTTCCTTATCTGGTACGGGTTATGAACAGTTGACGGAACGCGCGCATACCCCGCGAATGAACCGCGCGGGCAGGCAACGCGAGCCTTTCTTCAGATTCTACCGCAACGTTGTGCCACGCGTGGTGAGTATCCCCTACGAAACGGCAACGCCGCCGGGGCGGCAACACGGTCGCACGCGAAGCCCCACGCTGCAAGGACCGCCGCACGAACAAGAAAACGCCGTGAGCCGCACCTGCAGCCCACGGCGTTGCATCAACCCAGCCGAAAGCGAATCGCGCAGTTACATCAGCTTGCAAATAGCCTCGGCAAACGCGACCGGATCCTCGATGGGCATGCGCTCAACCAGCAGCGCCTGATCGTACAGAAGCTCGGTGTACAGACCCAGCTTCTCGCTGTCGTCGGCGGCCTTGGCAGCTTTCAGCTTCTCGAACACCGGGTGCTTGGCATTCAGCTGCAGCACGCGCTGAGCCTTCGCACGCTCGGCGTCGGGGCCCTGAGCCAGCACGCGCTCCATCTCAAGCGACAACATGCCCTTCGCGGCGATAGCGGACGGCGCGTCCTCAAGCGTGGGAGACACGACCACGTCGGACACCTTGTCGCCAAGAAACTCCTTCATGGCGGCGAACAGCTCCTCGTTTTCCTTCGTGGCATCGGCGGCCTGCTTCTTCTCGTCCTCGGTAGCAAGATCTAGGTCGGCAGAAGTCACGTTCTTCATGTTGAACTCTTTGTAAGCACGCATGGATTGGATGGTGAACTCGTCCACGTCCTCGGTGCACAGAAGCACGTCGTAGCCCTTCTTCAGAGCCGACTTAACTGCAGGAAGCGTCATCAGCGTGTCGCGCGACTCACCCGCAGCGTAGTAGATCTCCTTCTTGTCCTTCTGCTCGGGATCCATGGCCTCGATGTACTCGTCAAGGGTGACCAGCTTCTGATCCTTGGCGGACCAGAACAGGAACAGCGGGGCAAGCTCGTCGGTCTTCGAGCCGTACGTCTGGTACACGCCGAACTTGAGCGAGCGGCCGAACGCCTGGAAGAACTTCTCGTAGTCCTCGCGCTCGTTATCGCGCATCTTCTCAAGCTCGGAAGTGATCTTCTTCTCTACCTTGTTGGCGATGGCATGCAGCTGGCTGTTGCGCTGAAGGGTCTCGCGCGAGATGTTCAGCGTAAGGTCGGCGGAGTCGACGATGCCGCGCACGAAGTTGTAGTAATCGGGCAGAAGATCGGCGCATTTGTCCATGATCAGCACGTTCGAGCTATACAGGGCCAGGCCCTTCTCGAAATCGCGGCTGTACATATCGAACGGGGCGCGACCCGGGATGAACAGCAGCGCGTCGTAAGTAAGGGCGCCTTCGGCATGAACCGAGATGCTGCGCAGCGGATCCTCGAAGTCATGGAAGTTTGACTTGTAGAACTCGTTGTAATCCTCGTCGGAAACCTCGGACTTGCGGCGCTTCCAGATAGGGATCATCGAATTGATGGTAGCGACCTCGGTGTAGTCCTCGTACTCGGGCGTGTAATCATCGCCGGCGTCCTCGGGCTTGGCCTTCTCGCGCGACTTGGTGACCTCCATCTTGATGGGGTAACGCACGTAGTTGCTGTACTGCTGAATAAGATGACGCAGCTCGTACTCGTTCAGGTAGGCGGTGTAGCTGTCCTCGTCGGTGTCGTCCTTCATGAACAGCGTGATCTCGGTGCCGTGCTCGGCCTTTTCGGCAGGCTCGATGGTGTAACCGTCAATGCCGTTGGACTCCCAGGCGTTCGCCTCGTCGGAACCGTACGCCTTGGAAACCACGCGCACGCGCTTGGCAACCATGAACGAGGAATAGAACCCAACGCCGAACTGGCCGATGACGCCCGCAGCGTCGGTTTCGGCAAGATCGTTCTCGGCCTTGAACTCCTGGCTGCCCGAATGAGCGATGGTGCCCAAGTTCTTCTCGAGCTCGTCGGCAGTCATGCCGATGCCCGTGTCGGAAACGGTGATGGTACGGGCCTCGGGATCGAACGCGACGCTGATGAACAGGTCGTCCTTGCCAATTTGAATGGAGCCGTCGGTCAAGCTTTTGAAGTACAGCTTGTCAACAGCATCCGAAGCGTTCGAGATCAGCTCGCGCAGGAAGATCTCCTTGTTCGTGTAAATGGAGTTGATCATCAGATCAAGCAGTTTCTTGCTTTCTGTTTTGAACTTGCGCATGTGCGAATGTCCTTTCGTTTTGCAAGGCCGCCTGCGTCGCGCCGCGTGCACGGGATTGGCACGAACCGCGCCGCCCACACAAGTCGATACGCGATTAGCAGTCTCGCCCTCTGAGTGCTAATAACCGATTTTAGGCAGTGAAAAACGCGTGTCAACAAAGGCACGCGTCATTCGGAAGACTGTTTTTCGGTTGTTACTTTGGGGACATCACCCGGACTGCCGAGACTGCGTCTTCGCACCTCCGGCACCCGTTCGCAAGACAGCAGCTTCGCGCTCAGAACGTCCGTCCGCAAGCCGACCCGACGCCCGCGCCCTCCTACTCGGAAAGCTGACAGACGTGCATCCAGCTGTTGCCCGTGGAAAGCGCATGCGCGCATCCAACACACGAGCGGCCCGGATACGGGCACGGGTCGCTGGACTCGAAGCCCCTGAGATCAACGTGCGCCGCGGCAAGCTCGGAATCGCTGGGCTTGTGGAACGTCGACGAGGCGCTCTTCATACCAAGAACCATCATGTCGGCCATCTGACGCATGCCGAGCTTGGTAGGATGCGTGCCCTCGATGCTGTCGCAGTCGTAGCCCATAGACGCGATGTCGACGGCAATGGCGCCGTGCGACTCGGCCGCATCGATGATGGCCTGATTGTATGCAGAAAAAGCCACGCCACGATAGTTGTACGGGAACGTGGACTTCGCGTGGTACTTCACGCGGCCGGGCAACATGGTGAAGCACCAAATACGCGCCTGAGGGAAACGGCTCTTCATGCGGTCGATCATCTGACCGTACGCGCGGCCGAAGCCCTGCGCCGCGTTCGCAGGGGCGTTACCTGCCTCGACCGGGTCAGGCAAGCCGGCCTGAATCAGGCAGCGCGGCATGGCGCTTCCCCTGCCGCGGGCCTGGGCATCGGGGCCTCCCCAACCGTAGTCGTTGATGCCGTAATACACCAGGATGTCATCGGGCGCCGCGTCGTCCACGCCCAAAGCCGCAACGCGCTCGTTGCAGTTGCCGCAGGGGTAACCCGCGCCCTCGAGCATCGAGCCCGACCACGCCGCGTTTGCCAGCAGCTGGCCGTCGAAAGCACGGATAACACGCATCCACCAGGTGTCCTCGATGGACGTTATGCCCGCTCGCTCGCAATTCGCCTTGTTGTAGAAAACCGCGAAGCCCTCGTGCGTGCAACCCTCGAACGTGCTGATGGAGTCGCCGAAAACCGAAAACGTACGTGCCATGCGATCTTCCCCTTTACCCTCTTCACTCTCGTATTGAAAACAACCCGCCGACGGCTGTTTCGCCGAAGCGGGGTCATATGTCACAGAACGGGATTATAGCGTGAGCCACGCGTCCCATTTTTGCAATCGCTTTAACAGTGACCTATCGCCATACGTTAGAATTCGAATCGGAAACCCCCGCACACACGAAAAGGAGGGTACATGGCTTTCGAGACAACGAACTACCAGTGCATCTCGTGCAACGGCCCGCTTCACTTCTCAAGCGAATCAGGCCTTCTTGAGTGCGATTACTGCGGGTCGAAGTTCACGCCCGCCCAGATTGAGGAGTACTACGCCCAGTCCGAGGAGAAGCACGAGGCAGCCGCTGCAGCAGCAACCGCCGCCGAGGCGAAGCGAAACGCCCAGGCAGCGCCGGAAGAACCGGCAAACGAGCCCGCGCAAAACGCCGCGCCCGACAAAGACTTCGACCCCATTCAGAACTACCTGAACCGCTCGAAGTGGGAAGAGGGCGAGCAGGACAACCTGCGCTCGTTCACGTGCTCCAGCTGCGGCGCCGAACTGCTTACCGACACCACCACGGCCGTCACGCAGTGCCCCTACTGCGGAAATCCCACCGTGCTGCCGGGCCAGCTGAACGACACCTTACGCCCCGAGTTCGTCATCCCCTTCCGTCAGAACAAAGACCAAGCGGTCGCCGCCCTTAAGGAATACTACAAAGGCAAGAAGTTCCTGCCCGACAACTTCACCAAGGGAAACCACCTTGAAGAGGTTCAGGGCGTGTACGTGCCGTTCTGGCTGTACACCGCTTCGGCCGAGGGCAGCGCGACCTTTACCGCAACGAACTCCACCTACTGGTCGGACTCCGAGAACGACTACGTCGAAACCGAGTTCTACGATGCCACGCGCGAAGGCACGATGGACTTCGAGAAAGTTCCCGTTGACGCATCCAGCAAGATGCCTGACGCGCATATGGACGCCATCGAGCCGTTCGACTACTCCGACCTGCAGCCCTTTTCGATGGGTTACCTGCCCGGCTACCTGACCGACCGCTACGACGAGGACGCCTCGATGTGTCAAAGCCGCGCTCAGGGCCGCATCGAGCAAACCACGGTGGACCTTCTGAGAGAAACCGTCACCGGGTACGACTCGGTCTACCCCAAAAGCAGCTCTGTAGACCCCACCTGGGAAGACGCCACCTACGCGCTTCTTCCCGTGTGGATGTTGCACACAAAGTACAACGACGAGGACCTGCTGTTCGCCATGAACGGGCAAACCGGGCGCCTCATCGGCGACCTGCCTGTGGACAAGGGCAAAGTCGTCTTCCAATTCCTTATCGTATTCCTGCCGGTTTTGGCGGTCCTTATCGCCATCATCTGCCTGTTCCTTCTGAAATGAGGTGCGCATCGTGAACGCTATCGCTTCAAGGAAACACCAGGCGCACCGCCTAAGCCGCCTGCAACTTCTGATTGCCGGAATCGTCGTGATCATGGCGGCAACGCTTGCACTTGCGCTTGCGCCTAAAACGGCCCTGGCCGCCGACGACACCTTCGTCATCGAAGAGTACAGCCTGTTCTCGTCCAGTCAGAAAAGCACGCTCGAGGCGCAGGCCAAGGAAACGTCCGACAAATACGGTGTGGGCGTCTATCTGCTGATCACCGACACCATCGGGTCGAAAACCGCCCGCACGTACGCCATCGACTACTACAAAGACCACCAGCTGGGTCTGGGCAACCAGAAAAGCGGCATCCTGTTCTTGGTAGCCGCCGAATCGCGCGATTACGTCACCATCACGTACGGCGACGGCGTGAACGCCTTCACCGACTGGCAGATCGCCCAGATGGAAGATCTGATCGTCGACGAGCTGAAGGACAACGAATGGTACGCGGCCGCCGATGTTTACCTGGAACAGGCTGAGTACACGCTGGCATTCAGAGCCGAGAATGGCGAGCCGCTTGACCGCGGCAACGCGCCTACCAGCCCGCTCATGGCATTCGTCATGTTCGCCCTCGCATTCGCCATTGCCGCAGGCGTCGCGGGTGGCCGCTGCTTCTACCTGTACAAGCAGATGAAGACGGCCGTTGAAGCCTCGCACGCAGGCGACTACGTCGACCGCTCGTCCTTCACGCTTACCGGCAAGAACGACCGGTTCGTCACCTCGACCATCACGGTCACACCCAAGAAAAAGGAGTCCTCCTCCTCGAGCGGATCCTCCACTGACAGTAGCGGCTTCGGCGGATCGTCGGGAGGCAAGTTCTAAACAGCCTGGCGAACGACTGGCAGCCGTCAATCATCTAGGCAGCTGCGAACGATTCGCACGCGACCGCGACCACAACGGTCGCACCTACACAGTTGACAAGCGCCGCCGCAGCGCATGAAGCGGCAAGATTGTTAGGAGCAAAACCATGGGACTTATCAAAGCAGCCGTTGGAGCAGCCGGCGGCGCATTGGCCGATTCTTGGCGTGAATTCTTCTACTGCGACGCACTTGATCAGAACACCCTTGCCGTAAAGGGATCGAAGCGCACCTCCTCGAAAGGCCGCTCTTCCAACACCAAGGCTGAAGACAACATCATCACCAACGGCTCGGTCATCGCCGTTGCCGACGGCCAGTGCATGATCATCGTCGAGCAGGGCGAGGTCGTCGACATGTGCGCCGAACCCGGCGAGTTCACCTACGACACCTCCACCGAGCCCAGCCTATTCTACGGCAACTTGGGCGAAAACATCATGAAGACGTTCTCGCAGGTTGGACGCCGCTTCACCTTCGGTGGCGACACGGGCAAGGATCAGCGCGTCTACTACTTCAACACCAAGGAGATCTACGGCAACAAGTACGGCACGTCGTCGCCCATCCCCTTCCGCGTTATCGACCGCAACATCGGCCTTGACCTTGACACCGCGGTTCGCTGCAACGGCGAGTACTCGTACAGGCTTACCGACCCGCTGCTGTTCTACAAGAACGTCTGCGGCAACGTCGACGAGCCCTTCACGCGCGACAGGCTTGACAGCCAGATGAAGAGCGAGCTGCTTACCGCCATGCAACCCACCTTGGCAAAGATCTCGGCCATGGGCGTTCGCTACAGCGAGGTCCCGGCTCATGCAGGCGACATGGTCGAGCTGCTGAACCAAGAGCTGTCCGAGAAGTGGGTCAACCTGCGCGGCATCAGCGTCGCGTCGTTCGGCGTGAACGCCATCACGCTGTCCGAGGAGGACCAGGATCGCATCAAGAACCTGCAGGCAGCCGCCGTCATGCGCGACCCGAACATGGCCGCTGCGAACATCGCCGCCGCTCAGAGCGACGCAATGCGCACCGCGGCTGGCAACGAGGCCGGTGCGGCCATGGGCTTCATGGGCATGGGCATGGCCGGCAACATCGGCGG
>CAKTWD010000043.1 GCA_934630485.1 uncultured Eggerthellaceae bacterium
ACGCAGCAGTAGTCGAACTCGATTCCCTGGCCAATGCGATTGGGGCCGGCGCCCAAGATCATGATGCGCTTCTTGTCACCGCGGGCGACCTCGGTTTCGGCAGCATCGTAGGTCTTGTAGTGATACGCAGTCTTGCTGGGGAATTCGGCGGCGCAGGTGTCTACCGTTTTGAAAGACGGGATGACGCCGAGCTCTTTGCGCTTTGCGCGAACGGTAAGCTCGTCAGAACCGCAGAGATTAGCGATCTCGATATCGGAGATGCCGTACGACTTCGCTACGCGCATGGTATCGGCATCAAGTGAATCGAATGGGATCTTAGAAAGCGCGGTCTGGACGGCGACCATGTCGTGCATCCTGCCCACGAAGAAGCGATCGATTTTTGTAACAGCGCAGATCTCGTCAACAGTCCAGCCTGCGCGAAGAGCATCGGCAAGATAGTAGATGCGATCAGCCGTGGGACGGGCAAGCAACGGCTCGAAGTCTTCCTTGAGGAGCTTTTGACCCTTGCCGTCGCCGCCGAAACCACCACGACCGTTCTCAAGGGAACGCATGGCCTTGCCAAGCGCTTCTTCGAACGTGCGACCGATGGCCATGATTTCGCCGACGGCCTTCATGCGAGTGGAGAGCGTGTCGTCGGTGTCCTTGAACTTCTCGAATGCAAAGCGCGGAACCTTGACGACGCAGTAGTCGATGGAAGGCTCAAAGCAGGCAGGGGTTGCCTTGGTGATGTCATTGACGATCTCGTCAAGGGTGTAGCCCACAGCAAGGCGAGCTGCCGCTTTGGCAATCGGGAAGCCGGTTGCCTTGGAAGCCAGGGCCGAGGAACGCGAAACACGAGGGTTCATCTCGATGACTACCATGCGGCCGTTCTTGGGGTTGATGGCGAACTGAACGTTCGAACCGCCAGTCTCAACGCCGATCTTTTCGAGAATGGCCAAAGATGCCACGCGCATGCGCTGGTATTCAACGTCGGAAAGCGTTTGAGCGGGCGCAACGGTGATGGAGTCGCCGGTGTGAACGCCCATGGGATCGAAGTTCTCGATAGAGCAAACGATGATGCCGTTGCCGGCCTTATCGCGCATGACCTCCATCTCGAACTCTTTCCAGCCCTCGATGCTCTCTTCGACGAGGACCTCGCTAGCCGGGGATAACTCGATGCCCTGGGAAACGATGAGCTTAAGCTCATCTTCAGTGTGGGCGATGCCGCCGCCTGCACCGCCCAAGGTAAAGGACGGTCGCAAGACAACCGGGTAGCCGAGCTCGGCAACGATGCCGAGAGCATCTTCAACGGAGTATGCGTAACCGCTGCGAGCGGTTTCAATGCCAAGCTCTTCCATGCAGTCATTAAAGAGCTTACGGTCTTCGCCACGCTGAATCGCAGCAAGGTCGCAACCGATCATCTCGACATCGTACTTGTCAAGAACACCAGCTTCAGCAAGCTCGACGGCGGTATTCAAGCCGGTTTGGCCGCCTAGGGTTGGAAGCAGCGCATCAGGACGCTCCTTCTCGATGATCTTCTCCACGAACTCACGCGTGATGGGTTCGACGTAGGTGCGGTCAGCCAAACCGGGGTCGGTCATAATGGTTGCGGGGTTCGAGTTAACCAGGATGACGCGATAACCCTCTTCGCGAAGGACCTTGCATGCCTGCGCGCCGGAATAGTCGAACTCGCAAGCCTGACCGATGACGATAGGACCCGAGCCAATGACGAGAATGGATTCGATGTCGGTGCGCTTAGGCATTCTGAACCTCCTTGGTGCCGGCAGAATGCTCTTCTGCTTCATCATTCGTTGCGGTTTGACCAAACGTCCAACCGTCAAGACGATCCTTGGCGATGTCGATGTCCAGGTATGCTTGATCGCCGTCCATCAAACGCGTGAAGGCGGTGAACAGGTAATGAGCATCGGTTGGACCTGGGTTTGCTTCAGGATGGTACTGAACGGAGAACGCAGGGATATCGAGCAGTGCGATGCCCTCAGCAGTGCCGTCGTTGAGGTTTACATGGGTGAGACGGATGCGGCCATAGCGATCGTTCTTGACCACGGGAGCAATCTTCTTTTCAACCCAATAACGAAGATCGGTATGATGTTCGGTCTCGCCACCCGACTCTTCGGGAATGAGCTGACCCAGGGAATCGAAATCAAGGTTGAAACCATGATTTTGCGCGGTGATCTCGACGCGGCCGGTAAGAAGGTTCTCAACCGGGTGGTTACCGCCGCGATGACCGAACTTGAGCTTGGAGATATTCGCCCCGCATGCCTTGGAGATCATCTGGTGACCAAGACAAATGCCGAATACGGGAACCTTGCCCAGAAGATTCTGCACTTGGTTATAGGTCTCTTCGACGGCTTCGGGGTCGCCGGGGCCGTTAGACAGGAAGACTCCGTCAGGATTCATTGCAAGAACATCTTCGGCCGAGGTATTCCAGGGCACAACCGTAAGGTTGCAGCCAACGCGAACCAAGCCCTCGAGGATGGACTGCTTTGCGCCGCAATCGTAGGCCACGACGTTATAACGAAGTTCGGGGGCTTCGGTAAGCGCGAAGGCCTTGGACTCGGGAAGGTCATCGGCGCTCATTTTGAAGGGTGCAGGGCATGAAACGGTTTCGGCAAGGTTCACACCGACAATGGACTGGCTATCCTTTGCCTTTTGAACCAAACTTGCGTCGTCAACATCCTCGGTTGAGATAACGGCTTTCATGGCGCCGTTATCGCGCACGTGGCGAACCAGAGCGCGGGTGTCGATACCTTCGATGGCAACGATGCCGTGCTCCTCAAGGAATTCGGGGAGCGTTTTGGTAGAACGCCAGTTCGAGGGAACCGTGCACATATCACGAACGACCAAACCGCGCAGCGCGGGCTTTGCCGACTGGGCATCCTGGTCGTTCACGCCATAATTGCCGATTTGCGGGTACGTCATGGTGATGATCTGGCCGGCGTACGAAGGGTCGGTGATCACCTCGAGATAACCCTCCAGCGAGGTGTTGAAGCAGATCTCGCCGAATGCCTCGCCCTTGGCGCCGCAAGCGATGCCGTGGAAGACGGTTCCGTCTTCAAGAGCCACGGCCGCTGGCACTGCCTGAGGTTTGGACGTGTTCTGGAACAGCGTCTGAGAAAGTTCGCTCACTGGTTCCTCACTTCCTTAATCCTGATTGAACGCGTAGTCGCGAAATTGAATATCTTGATGACCGTTCGTAACCGAACCGTCGATCATAGTGGGAATGCCGCCAACGTACACATCGGTGGCGCGACCCTTGAAAGTGCGGCCGATGAAGCCGCTGTTATTTGCTTTCGATTCGAAATCGTCGGCAACGACGGTCCACTGCTCTTCAGGGTCGACAATGGTAAGGTCGGCCGTAAAACCTTCCTCGATCTTAACCGAAGGGATGCAAAGCAACGTGCGCGGGTTGACGCACATAAGCTCAACAAGACGCTCCCATGTGATGATGCCTGGATTCACCAAGCCGTCGACTACTGAAGCAAGCGAAGTCTCAAGGCCCGTCATACCAAAGGGCGCGAGTTCGAACTCGCGATCCTTCTCGTGATCGGCATGCGGCGCATGATCGGTGACGATGCAGTCGACGGTGCCGTCAAGGATGGCCTCAACCAAAGCTTGTGAATCTTCCTTGGTACGCAGCGGCGGATTCACCTTGAGAGAGGTTTCGTATGCCTCGGTGATGTCATCTTCGGTAAGGAACAAGTGATGAGGCGTGACCTCGCAGGTAACCTTGACGCCATCGGCCTTGGCACGGCGAACGATCTCGATTCCGTATGCCGTAGTGAGATGCTGTATATGGATCGGACAGCCCGTGAGGCGGCTGAGCTCGATGTCGCGATGGATTTGGATCTCCTCACCGGCACCAGGCCAACCCTGCATGGCGAGACGAGTTGAAGCAACGCCTTCGTTGACCTGGCCCTTATCAACCAAACCCTCGTCTTGGCAATGGCTCATGACAATCTTTCCGAACTGTACGGCGTAATCCATGACGCGGCGCATCATACCAGAATCTTGAACGCCTCGGCCGTCGTCGGTGAAGGCCACGCAACCATGGGCAACCATATCGCCCATCTCGGTCAAAGCCTCGCCATTCAGGCCTTTGGTGCAGGCACCGGATACATGCACACGGCATTTGCCAAGGTCGCGTGCTCGCGACTTGATGTATTCGACCACCATGGCGTTGTCAGTGACAGGATCGGTGTTCGGCATGCAGCAAACATCGGTGAAGCCGCCATGCGCTGCAGCGCGAGAGCCCGTCTCGATGTCTTCTTTATATTCAAGGCCGGGATCGCGGAAATGGACATGAATGTCAACCAGACCAGGGAGGCAGACTTTACCACCCAGATCGCGGACCTCATCGTTCGCCTGAGAAGGAAGGCCCTTCCCCACTTTCGCGATGCGTCCGTCCTCGATCAGAATGTCGCATGCCTCGTGTAGAGAAACCTGAGGATCGATCGCAAGAACGTTCTTAAGCAGTAAGGCCATCGTCGCTCCCTCCAAGCAGCAAATACAAAGAAGCCATACGAACCAAGATGCCTGAATACACCTGGTCGGTGATGACGGAGAAATTGGGGTGGTCAACCATGAAGCTGTCAAGCTCAACACCGCGATTGACAGGACCGGGATGACAGACCATGGCATCGGGCTTCAAAAGGCGCGAACGCTTCTCGTTAAGGCCGTACAGCATGCTGTACTCACGCAAGCTAGGATACGGCGCGCCCTCAAGGCGTTCGGTTTGAATGCGCAACATGTAAACAACGTCAAGCTCCGGAAGAACACCTTCGAGATCGGTGGTCACCACATCGGCGCCGAGCACATCAGGGCGTGCAGGAAGAAGCGTCTGCGGGGCGATGAGCGTGACCGAGCAGCTCATCTTCTTCAGTGCGGGAACGAGCGAGCCGCATACGCGGGAATGCGAGATGTCGCCGATAATGCCAACTTTAAGACCCTCGAAGGCGCCCTTCCTTTTCCAGATGGTGTAAAGATCAAGCAGCGCCTGGGTGGGATGCTGATGTTTGCCGTCGCCCGCATCGATTACGGGAACGCCGGAAACATCGGCGATTTTACGGGGTGCGCCTGCATGTTTGTCGCGCACGACAATGAGGTCGATCTTGTAAGAGCACAGCGTCTTGACAGTGTCGACCAAGCTTTCGCCTTTTACGGTAGAGTTATTGGAACCACCGAAGTTCAGCGTATCGCAGCTCATGCGCTTCTCAGCTATCTCAAAAGAAGAACGGGTGCGCGTCGAGGGCTCGTTGAACATGTTGATGACCGTGTAGCCCTTAAGCGTAGGCACCTTCTTGATGCGACGCTCGTTGACCTCACGAAAACGATCGGCAGTATGCAGGATCGTCATGATGTCTTCTGCGGAATAGTCGTGCAAATCAAGCATGAGCTTGTGGTTGAATGCCATGGTCACTCGCCTCCCAACGGTGCTGATCCGATACGTTCGCCAGGTTCGACAGAGAGGATCTCCACTTCGGTTCGTCCGTCAACTTCTCCCAAGAACAAGCGCACGTTCTCGGTGGAAGCTGAAGGGACGTTCTTGCCGACGAAATCAGCGCGAATGGGAAGTTCGCGATGACCACGATCGATGAGAACGGCAAGCTGGACGGCTTGAGGACGACCGATATCCATAAGAGCGTTAAGAGCGCTGCGGATCGTGCGACCAGTGAACAGCACATCGTCAACCAAAACGACGTCAAGACCGTCGATGTCGAAATCGATTTGCGTTGAAAGAACTTCAGGGGAAAGATGGGTTGCAAAATCGTCACGATAGAAGCTGATGTCGAGCCTTCCGAGGGGAACCCGAACGCCCTCGATCTCGAAGATCTTATCTGCGAGACGTTTCGCAAGAAGATCACCGCGCGTGACGATTCCGACCAACGCGAGGTTCTGAGCACCATGATTGCGCTCAAGAATTTGATGGGCTATACGAGTGACAGCCCGTTCGATGTCGTCTGCATCCATGCAGACATTCTTGATTGTCTGACCGTCTTCTGCCATACACACCACTCCTTGGTTACGTGCACGAACAGAAAGACACCGCTACCCTGCCAAGCATAAAAAATGCCTTCGCAGGGCAAAGGCTTATATAACAGGTGGCGTGATGTTGCCACGCTGCATTGCCTTGCCGGTCTCTCTGTACCGTCTTAAAGGACGTATATAAATATACGAGTAGATAACCTTGAATGCAATTGCGAATCAGGCTCCGTAACAGAATAGAAGCGCTGTCGGTTTGAAGCGGATTCCCTCAATGGACGATCAAATGCCGGTAAGAGTTCTGATCATCAATTGTTCTCCAACAACCGGCAATGATCCGATTATTACGATTGAGCACCGGCAGCTTCAAGGAAACGGTTTAGCAAGACTGAGCCCGTGCCAAAAAATGCGATTCAACCAAAAAGACGCCCCGAAACGGAACGCCTTTTTGGATAGGTAGAACAACCGTTCATACGGCGTAATTAGAGCGATGCGCCCAGATCGACAGCCCTAAGGTTCGCATCAATCATATTGGCCTTACGCGCAGGCACGACTTTACGAATAGCTGCCTCGAGAGTCTCCTTGTCGCAAAATGCGGTTTCCTTGAACAGCTTGCCGATCATGACAATGTTTCCAAGACCTTTGATCCCCCGCTCTTCGGCAATGCTGGTTGCAGGAATGGCGAAGACATTCACGTCTTCACGGCTAGGAAGCCTATTGACCAAAGACGAATCGACGAAGATCGAACCACCGGGAACAACCGCGTCTTCGAACTTATCAAGCGACGGCTGGTTCATGGCAACCAAGACATTCGGATCAAGAATCAGCGGAGAGCCAATAGGCTCATCCGACAAGGTAACGCTGCAGTTAGCAGTACCACCGCGCATCTCTGGACCGTAGGAAGGCAGCCAAGAGAGCTCGCGGTTGTCAAGCAAACCGACATAAGCGATAACTTTACCGGCGAAGAGGATGCCCTGACCGCCGAAACCCGCAAGCACGAATTTCATTTCGTTGGACATGCTACTCACCGTCTTTCTTGCATACGATCGGGCAATCTGCAGCACGTGCCGCAGCGGCTTCGCGGGCGTTTGCGTAACCATCGGCTACGACGTCACGATAGACGCCCAGCGGATAGTATGGAAGCATGTTCTCGCGCATCCACTCGAAAGCCTTTTGCGGAGTCATGCCCCAGTTGGTCGGGCACGTGGAAACAACCTCGATAAGCGAATAGCCAACGCCGTCGACCTGGTTCTGGAAGGCCTTCTTGATGGCGCGCTTGGCGTTACGCACGTTCTTCGGGGAGTCCACGCAAACACGCTCGAGATATGCCGGGCCGTCAAGAGAGCTCAACAACTCGCATACGCGAACCGGATAACCTGCGGTATTGACGTCGCGACCGTAGGGTGAAGTTTGCGTGACCTGATTGGGAAGGCTTGTCGGAGCCATCTGGCCGCCGGTCATGCCGTAGATGGCATTATTGATGAAGATAACGGTGATGTTCTCGCCGCGCGTAGCCGCATGAATGGTTTCCGCCATTCCGATGCTGGCAAGGTCACCGTCGCCCTGATAAGCAAAAACGATATTGTCGGGATTAACACGTTTGACACCCGTTGCAACCGCCGGTGCACGACCGTGGGCGGCTTCAACCATGTCGCAACCAAAGAAATCGTATGCCATGACAGAGCAACCAACGGGCGCGATGCCAATCGTGGAACCCTCGATGTCAAGCTCGTCGATGCTTTCGGCAACCAGGCGCATAACGATACCGTGAGTGCAGCCAGGGCAGAAATTAGTCACGACGGGCAGCAGGGAATGCGGGCGCTGGAAAACGATATTGCCGGTTTCATTCGCCATGTTACTCACCCGCCCTCTCATTGATCTCTTCAATCTTTGCCAAAACCTCAACCGGCGTGGGGATCACACCACCGGTGCGGCCATAGAATTCAACAGGGGCTTCCCCGTTCACAGCCAGGCGAATATCTTCCACCATCTGACCCATGTTCATCTCAACCGAGAGGTAGGACTGAGCCGTATGCAGCGTTGCACGGATGGCATCGACCGGGAACGGCCACAACGTAATAGGACGGACAAGGCCGGCTTTGATTCCCTTTTCGCGAGCAGCCCTAACAGCGCTGCGAGCGATTCGCGCAGACGCACCAAAAGCGACAAGAACGATCTCGGCATCGTCGCACATGAACGTCTCAGCGCGTTGCTCGGTTTCCTTGATCGCCTCGTAGCGTTCAAAACGCTCGAAATTCAGACGCTCAAGCTCCTCTGCAGTAAGGTACAGCGAGTTCGCCACGTTGTGAGGACGAGCGTTCTTGTGGCCGGTGGTTGCCCAGGGCTTCTCGGGTAGCGACTCGATGCGCTCAGGAAGAACAACGGGCTCCATCATCTGACCAAGCATGCCGTCAGCAAGGATCATTGCGGGCATGCGATACTTATCTGCTGCATCAAACGCGTAATAGACGAGATCGGCCATTTCCTGAACGGTGGAAGGCGCGAAAACCAGCAGCTGGAAGTCACCATGACCGAGTGACTTGGTTGCCTGCCAGTAGTCGGACTGGGAAGGCTGAATGGAGCCAAGACCCGGACCGCCACGCTCAACGTTAATGATGACGCCGGGAAGATCGGCGCCCGCCATATATGAAATGCCTTCGCTCTTCAACGAGATTCCCGGAGAGGAAGACGAGGTCATAACGCGGGCACCTGCAGCAGATGCGCCGTAGACCATGTTGATGGCCGCAACTTCGCTTTCAGCCTGCAGGTACGTGCCGCCCTCTTTGGGCATACGCTTTGCCATGTATGCTGCAAGCTCGGTTTGCGGGGTGATGGGGTAGCCGAAGAAGAACTTGCATCCTGCGCGAATGGCGCTTTCCGCAAGAGCCTCGTTACCCTTCATCAAAACTTTTTCAGACATGTGAATCACCTCTCGACCGTGATTGCAACATCGGGGCACATCAATGCGCATGAAACGCAGCCGACGCATTTCGACTGATCGATGCAATGCGCGGGATGGTAGCCTTTGTCGGTGATCCGTTCATTATCGAGTTCGACGATGCCCAACGGACAAGCATCGACGCAAAGACCGCAGCCTTTGCAGAAGAACTCATCGACGATCATTCTCGCCATAGATCCCCCTCTTCTATCTAAGAAACCCTATTCCCAGGGGTTCTTCACGTAAATACTGACCGGATAAATGAAATCGCGGGAAGGAGCATCCGGCCCGGCTCCTTCTTTCGTATGTTCGATTCTATCGTCAAGTGCACGTTGAAGATCGGAAGCAAGCTCGCGCTTTGCTGTTTTACATACGAGCGGTAGTTGAGTGATTTGAGAAACCTGAGAGGCTAAATCAAACGCATCGCACAGCAGATCAATCGAAGTTTCGTCTTTGAGATGCGCATTATCGACGATGCCAGTTGCTTTCAAATCACATGCGTTTTGAATTTGCAAGAGCATTTCGACTGCCTCAGAAGACTGCTGAGTGTCAAAACGACAGGCGTTCACCAAGTAAAGCATCGCATAATCGCCAAGCTTCACGACTTCAGAAAACCTGCCTAAAGCAGTTGCACCCACATCGTCGCCGCCGGCGTCGATGAGAACCACACGACCTTCGTCAGCCTTCTGCCATGCATCTTGTACAGCAGAAGTGATCGATCCTCGAAGACTTGGCACATCCAGACTCGAACCGGCCTCAGCGAATACCGGCGCAATCAAAGTTACGCCATGCGCTTCGAGAAGCTTTCGCTGTTCGGAGGCTCGAAAATAGGGATTCACGATATCGAGATCGATAAGGGTCACGTGCTTGCCCATATCGGCAAGATCGCAAGCCAGATTGACGCTGAAATTGGTTTTTCCTACCCCGTAATGCCCGCAGATCACGGTTACCTGCGCGATCGAGTCGCGCAGGCTTTGAACGAGCGGACCCATTAGACCAAACCGTCGATGCCCTTCTTGGCATCGTTCTCGCGAATGGCGACTCGACGGATTTTACCGTTTACTGTTTTGGGAAGTTCCTCAACATACTCGATGATGCGCGGGTACTTGTACGGAGCGGTCTTATGCTTTACCCAGGTTTGAAGCTCTTTCGTAAGGATCTCGGAACCATGAATGCCGTTTTGCAACACGATGGTTGCTTTGACGGCTTTGCCACGGACAGGGTCGGGGACGCCAGTGACAGCGCACTCGCGAACAGCCTCATGTTCAAGCAAGACGCTTTCGATTTCGAACGGCCCAATACGATAGCCGCTAGATTTGATGACGTCGTCATTTCGACCGACATACCAAAAGTAACCGTCTTCATCGACCCAGGCGGTGTCGCCGGTGTGGTACCAACCGTCATACATCGCAGCTGCGGTACGCTCTTCATTACGGTAGTAGCACATCATGATACCTGCAGGCTGAGGATCGATCTTGATGCAGATCTCACCCGTCTCGCCAGGATTGCAGCGAGAACCGTCGGCACGCTGGATCTCGACCTCGTAAAGCGGCGAAGGCTTGCCCATCGAGCCGGAACGCGGGGTTGAATTGACCAGATTGGCTACGGTCAAGGGCGTTTCTGTCTGTCCGAAACCCTCGTAAATAACCAGCCCGGTGTGCTCCTTCCAATAGTCGAAGATGTCGGGATTCAATGCCTCTCCGGCAGTAGTAGAGTACTTAAGCGTGGAAAGATCATACTTATCGACACCCTCTTGCATGAACAGACGATACATGGTGGGCGGGCAGCAAAGCGTGGTGATGTTATATTGGCTGATAAGCGACAATAGTTCGCCCGCATGGAAGCGGTCGTAATCGTACGTGAAAACACATGCCTCCATAAGCCATTGACCATAGAACTTGCCCCAGACAGCTTTGCCCCAGCCAGTATCGGCAATAGTGAAATGCAAACCTTCGGGATCGACGTTATGCCAGTGTTTTGCGGTAACCAAATGGGCGACTGCGTAGGTTGAATTGTGCAAAACCATCTTTGGGTTGCCCGAAGTGCCGCTGGAGAAATACATGAGCATAGGGTCGGCAGCAAGCGTGTTTACGTGTTCAAGTTCGTCGGACGCTTGACGGACGCCGCTGTTGAAGTCATGCCAGCCCTCGCGCTGAACAGCAGCAGCGCAAATGCCCCGTTCACCAGAAAGAACCGGACCAACAAGCTCATCTTCTGGAAGGATCCAGTTGCCATTTTCGTCTTGGGGACTCAAACCACCTCCAGCGCCGTTCACCAGGAAGAGGCTCTCAACGGTCGGGCATTCTGCAACGACGTTGTCGACGATCTGGGCGATGTCGCCTACCGTGGTGCAAACGATTGCCTTGATGGATGCGCCGTTTAGGCGATAAACAAGGTCGTGCTCCTTCAACATGAACGTCGCCGGAACCATGACCGCGCCAAGTTTGGCCAAGGCAGTAGCCACAAACCAGAACTGATAGTGACGGCGAAGGATGACCATCACGTAATCGCCCTTGGCGATGCCATGTTCTGCGAAGTAATTCGCGGTTTTGTCGGACCACTTCTTCATGTCCGCGAAAGTGAAGACATGCTCTTCGCCTTCGGGATTGCGCCATACCATAGCACGACGGTCGGGATCGTTTACCGCGATGTCATCAACGACGTCGTAACCGAAATTAAAGTCTGCCGGGATGTTTACTTTGAAGTCGCTAAGCACGCCTTTACTATCGTATGCC
>CAKTWD010000044.1 GCA_934630485.1 uncultured Eggerthellaceae bacterium
GGAGCGGACAACGGGGTTCGAACCCGCGACCCCCACCTTGGCAAGGTGGTGCTCTACCAACTGAGCCATGTCCGCATTGCGAGAATGCATATTAGTACGTAATTTCTTGCTAGGCAAGCTCTTGTAGAAATGTGAAGACAGCATCCACAAGTTCCGCGGGAGTGAGCGAGGTTCCCTCGATCCCGACCGCCCCCGGCGCAGTCGAAGAAGAGGCCGCGCGAGAGGACGCGGTGCCCACGCCAGCCCCCGCCCCGCTGCGCTTCGAAACGCCGATCTTGCCCGCGCCAACCGACACACGCGAGCTGCGCCTGGTCGATCGGTCACGCAACGACGACCCGTCGGGCCCGAAATACTTCAGGGGAAGGCGCAGCTTCCTTTTGTCGGCAAGATAGCTTCCGCCCGCGCGACGGATCTTCGTCGAAAGCTCATCCGGAATATCCACCGGCTCGACAATCAATTTTCCGCCCACCACCGAGATCAACTTGATATGATGCTCGGCCGCCCAAGCGCGAATGCGCGCCTTGTCGAACATGCTTTTCGCGGCGTCGGGCATGTCAGGACGCTTCGAGGACAAGTCGTTGAAAACGTCCTCAACCGCCTCGATCGTCGCCGCTGAAGCCACGCGACGATACCAAAGAACGCGCTCGTCGGCATCGGGGATGTACGGTTCAGGGAAGAACATGTCGCCCGGAAGATTCACCGTGATGTCCGACAAAGCAGGAGGCAGGCCATCACCATCGACGGCAACGCCCTCACGCGTGTCGCCAACGGCGCTTGCAAGCATCTGCGCGAACAGGTCGAAACCGACCGCAGACATGTTGCCCGACTGCTCGGCGCCCAGGATATCGCCCGCGCCGCGGATCTCGAGATCACGCATGGCAATGCGCATGCCGCTGCCAAGCTCCTGGTGCTCGCCAAGCGCGGTAAGACGCGCCGTCGCCTCCTCGGTGAGAGGGATGTTGTCGGGGAACATGAAGTAGGCATAGGCCTGCGTGGAAGAGCGGCCCACACGCCCCTTCAGCTGATACATCTGCGCCAAGCCAAGGCGTTGCGAGTCCTCGATGATAAGCGTGTTGGTATGAGGGTTGTCGATGCCGCTTTCAATGATGGTGGTTGCCACCAGAACATCAAGCTGACCCGCCGCGAAATCTTCCATGGTGCGCTCAAGCGAGTCTTTGTCCATCTTGCCGTGAGCCACGCCGACACGCGCCTCGCCCGCAGCCTCCTGCACGCGGCGCACGGCCTCGTCGATGGAGCGAACGCGGTTCGAGACGTAGTAAACCTGGCCGCCACGGCCAAGCTCACGCCTGATGGCGGCGCTGACCAAGTCGGGGTCCCATTCGCCCACATGCACTTCAACAGGACGGCGCTCGTCGGGCGGCGTGAGGATCAGGCTCATGTCGCGCACACCGGAAAGCGACATCTGCATGGTGCGCGGGATGGGCGTTGCCGAAAGCGTGAGCACGTCGATGTACTCGCGCAGATTCTTCATCTGCTCTTTGTGGCCCACGCCGAAACGCTGCTCCTCGTCGATGATGACAAGACCAAGATCATGGGGGTTCACATCGCGCGAAAGCAGGCGATGCGTGCCCACCAGGATATCGACGTCGCCGTTCGAAAAGCCCTCAAGCGCGACTTGTTGCTGCTGGGGCGTGCGGAAACGAGAAAGCACCTCGACTTTCACGCCAAAGGGCTCGCAACGCTCGCTGAAGTTGGTGTAGTGCTGCTGGGCCAAAATGGTGGTCGGGCACAAAACCATGACTTGCTTGTTATCTTGAGTGGCCTTGAACGCGGCACGAAGCGCGACCTCGGTCTTGCCAAAGCCAACATCGCCGCAGACCAGTCGATCCATCGGCCTAGGCGATTGCATGTCCGCCTTCACGTCGGCGATAGCGGAAAGCTGATCGGGGGTTTCCCGATATGGGAAAGCGTCTTCCATTTCGCGCTGCCACGGGGTATCGGGGCTGAAACGGAAACCCTGCACCGCCGCACGACGGGCATAGACGTCCACCAAATCGAACGCGAGTTTCTTCGTTGCCTTGCGCGCCTTCGAAAGAGCGCGCGACCAATCCGAGGTGTTCAGACGCGTAAGGCGCGGGCTCGAGCCTTCGGGACCCACATAACGCGTGACGCGGTCAAGCTGCTCGACTGGAACGAACAGCTTGTCTTCGCCGTCGTATTTCAGCTCAAGGTAATCGCGTTCGGTGCCGTCGATCTCGCGGCGCACCAACCCCGCGAAGTACGCAATGCCGTGAGCAGCATGAACGACATAGTCGCCCGGCTTGTACGGGAACGTGACCTCGGTCACGTCGACACGGCGGTTAGCGCGATGCGCCTGGGCGCCCTGCGTGTCGGACAAGCTGATCATGGCAAGCTTCGCTTTAGGGATGATCATACCCAGGGGAATATCGACGTCGACGACGTTGACCACGCCACGACGGAGGCGGCGCTTTCGAAGCTCGACGTGCTCATCTTCATCGGAAACGCGCGCCTTCGCCTCACGTGCGAGCGCCGACGTCGCCGAACCGCCAGAAGCACGCTCGGCCAAAATATCGGGGCGCTGTCGCGGCTCTTCCAGACTTTCTGACGCTGTCAGGGGCTTTCGCGAAAGCCCCTTCGGCGTCGAAGCGCGCTCGGTAGAGATCAAAGGGCGCTGTCGCTGCGCTTCCGAGGAAGCGCGCTCGGCGCCTGAATCAAGCCTCTCCTGAATGGGCAGGCCGTGCTCGACGAACGCAAGCTTCATGTCCTCGCGGGCGCGATAACCCGGAGCCGAGAACACCACCAGATAGTTGTCGTCGATGAGCTGGCGAAGACGGCCGTACAGCTTCTCGGGATGCCCCGCCACCTCAACGCGTTTGACTGGCAGCTCTTCATCGAGTGCGCTTCCAACGCGCATGATGGACAAGTACGTCGCACGCACGTCGCCGCCGAAATCCAGCGCTGCCGGAGATGCATACAACCCCTCAAGCGCGATGTTCGAACCCTTTGCGCGGGCTGAGATCTCGTCCATCGCATGCATAGCGTCGTCAACAAGAGAACGTGGCTCGACCAAGCACGACAAAACGCCCTTGCGCGCGTAATCGCCCAAAGTAACGGTCTTGTCGTGGATCATTGCCAACAGGGCATCGGCGCCCTCGAAATGAAGCCCACCCTCGAGCTGCTCAAGCAGATCGCGATGAGCAGGATTGGTGCGCGCCGAGCGCTCGAGCTTCTGGATGGCCTTCGCTCGCGAGGTCGCCGAGCACGAGAACTCGCGAACCGGGTAAACTTCGATGGAATCAAGCGACGAGATGGTCTGTCCCGTCGACGGAACGATTCGCCTGATCTCATCAACCTCGTCGCCGAAGAAATCGATGCGCACGGGAAAAACCGAATTGCCCGGGAACACATCGATCACGCCACCGCGAACCGCGAACGTGCCAGGGCCATCGATCTCGCCGGTGTTGGCGTAGCCGCACTCCTCTAAAGAACGCGCAATGTCCTCGAACGAATCGAGCCCGCGCTTCGAAGCGCCTGGCATATCAGCCACCTCAACGCCCGTTTGGAAAACAAGCGGCACGCACACGTCGCTTTCCGCCGGAGGCAGCATGCGCAAAAGAGCACGCGCGCTGGCAACCACAATGACGTCCTTGCCCTCATGGAGCGCATAGGCGGCTTCCATTCGACGAGCCGCAAGCTTCGCCGACTCGGCGGCCTTCTTGGCATTTTGCGGCTTCACCTCAAAAGGATAGTCGGTACGCTCGGGAAAACGAAGGACGCGATCTTCGCCCAAATACGCTGCCACGTTGCGTGCAAACGAGAGAGCCGCGTCCTCGCCTGCAACCACGACAAGCGTAGGCTGAGGCCGATGCGCGAAACGAGCGGCAACCATAAAGGGACGCGCCGAAGAGGCCACGCCCAAAACGGCATCCTGCCCGGCGTCAAGCTTGCCCCAGAACGCATCGAGGCAGCCGGTTTTCTCGAACGGGTAAACAAGCGATTCGATTAGCACAGATTTCCCCTTAAACGCAGGATTCAAGACCCACGCGAACAATGCACAAACACGAATAGGGCGTTTCCGCCCGAACCCATGATACCCCGCATGAACGTTGAGGCGCGCAGTGCGTTTCCGCTCCCGAAAAAGGCTAGAATCACAAACGGACAAAACCAAACAGAGCGCATCGAAGAAATTCGAAGGGAGAGAACATGGCCGCGAACCGCCACGACGAACTTATAAGCCTGATCGAGTACCTATATACCATACCGAGCGCCGGCAATTCGACCAAGTCGAACGGCTCGAACGCGCCGAATCGGGCGGCACCATTGACGACGACCGCCTTTGGGCTATCTTTCGCGGCCTGGTGAACACCCGCCACCCGCAACCTGCAAGCGAGAACTTCCTTGCCACGCAAGACCAACTGCTCCAGAGCCTTATTGCCGAATACGGCATCTCGACCTTGGACGACACGCGCCCTTCGCCCGCCAACGACCGCATCCGCTTATGGCTCGGCGACATCACCACGCTTGCCGTTGACGGCATTGTGAACGCCGCGAATTCGCAAATGCTGGGGTGCTGGGTTCCCGGCCATCATTGCATCGACAACGCCATCCACACGTATGCCGGGGTGCAGCTGCGCATGGAGTGCGACAAGCTGATGAAAGGACAGGGGCATGAAGAGCCAACGGGAGCGGCGAAGGTAACTAGCGCTTACAACCTGCCCAGCAAATACGTAGTGCATACCGTAGGTCCCATCGCCAACGGAAACCCCACCCCCGAACACAAGCGCGAGCTGGCTTCGTGCTACAAAAGCTGTTTGGACGCCGCGGCGAAGCACGGCATGCATTCAATTGCATTCTGCGGCATCTCTACAGGCGTGTTCGGGTTCCCCGAAAAAGAGGCGTCGCAGATCGCAGTGGATACCGTGAAGGCATGGCTTGCCAGCCACCCCGAAACAGATATGACGGTGGTATTCAACGTGTTCTCGAAGAAGGGCGAGCGGCTTTACGAGGATCTGCTGGGGTTCTGAACGGACCTGCCAGAGCCCCTCAAGATTGCAAGGACGAGCAGCACCGGCAATGTAGCCCGAAGGCGCCAACTCACTCGTCTAGAAGCTGCCGTACATGAAAAACGCTGCGGGGCTATAGAGCCCCACAGCGTTTCAACCGCGCATATGTCCAAATGAGACAGACTAGCAAACACCCTGAGCAATCATGGCGTCGGCAACCTTCTTGAAGCCGGCGATGTTCGCGCCTGCAACGTAGTTGCCCTCCATGCCAGCCTCGCGTGCAGCGTCATCGGCGGCGTGGAAGATGCCCTTCATGATGCCCTCGAGCTTGGCATCGACCTCGTCGAACGACCAAGAAAGACGCTCGGAGTTCTGGGTCATCTCAAGACCGCTGGTGGCAACGCCGCCGGCGTTGGAGGCCTTGCCAGGGAAGAAGGTCACGCCGTTGTCCTGCAGGTACTTGGTTGCCTCAAGCGTGGTGGGCATGTTAGCGCCCTCAGTGACCACCTGGCAGCCGTTTGCAACAAGCTGCTTGGCATCGTCGAGGAGAAGCTCGTTCTGCGTAGCGCACGGCATGGCGATGTCGCACTTGATCTGCCACACGCCGCGGCCCTCATGGTACTCGGCATTGGGGCGATAGTTGGTGTACTCGGAAAGACGGGCGCGCTTGACTTCCTTGATGTCCTTAAGGGCAGCGACGTCGATGCCCTCGGGGTCGTAAACCCAACCGGTGGAATCAGAGCAGGTGACAGCCTTGGCGCCAAGCTGGCCAAGCTTCTCGATGGCGTACGTGGCAACGTTGCCGGCACCCGAAACGACGACCGTCTTGCCTTCAAGGGTATCGCCCTTCACGCTGCGCAGGTATTCGGCGGTCAGGTAAACCGCGCCGTAACCCGTGGCCTCGGTGCGGGCAAGCGATCCGCCGAACGCAAGGCCCTTGCCGGTAAGAACACCCTCGTAGCAATCACGAATGCGCTTGTACTGGCCGAACAGGTAGCCAACCTCGCGAGCGCCAACGCCGATGTCGCCGGCCGGAACGTCGGTATCTGCGCCGATGTGGCGGTACAGCTCGGTCATGAACGACTGGCAGAAGGCCATGACCTCGCGGTCGGACTTGCCCTTGGGGTTGAAGTCGGAGCCGCCCTTGCCGCCGCCCATGGGAAGGGTGGTCAAGCTGTTCTTGAAAACCTGTTCGAAGCCCAGGAATTTGATGATGGAAAGGTTGACCGAAGGATGGAAGCGCAAACCGCCCTTGTAGGGCCCGATGGCGCTGTTGAATTGAACGCGGAAGCCACGGTTCACATGAACCTTGCCGGCGTCGTCAACCCAAGGAACGCGGAAGATGATCGCGCGCTCAGGCTCGACCATGCGCTCCAGGATGGCATGCTGCTCGTAACGAGGATCGGCTTCGACTACCGAACGAAGCGACTCCAAAACCTCGGTAACTGCCTGAATGAACTCCGGTTGATCGGCGTTCTTCTCCTTAACGTCCGCAAGGACGTCATCTACGTAAGACATATTTCTCCTTCGGTCGGTATTTCGGTCGGATTTTTTCGGTCGGTCGCCTTACACCGTAAGACGTTGAAACCCATTCTAATTTGCCCCAACTGGTTAACCTCGAAGCAAAACAACTGAAATGAGCTCTTAACAATGACCTGCCGCCTAAAACCCATCGCATGCCGCTCACGCCCAATCGCTATACTGGTACGGCAAAGAAACGGGAAAGGACAAGGTCATGCCACGTGAATCGATGAAGTCGAAGCGGGAGCGCGCTCTTGAGGTTGCCAACAGGATGGGCGCCCATTACCCCGATGCGGAGTGCGCGCTTATCTTCGACAACGACCCCTTTCACCTGACGATCGCCACGCTTCTTTCGGCCCAGACAACCGACAAAGGCGTGAACAAGGTGACACCGACGCTATGGGAGCGCTACCCCACTATCGCCGACCTGGCATCTGCCAACGTCGAGGACGTCGAAGAGATCATCCGAACCATCGGCTTTCATCACGCGAAAGCGCGCAACTGCGTGAAGTGCGCCCAAATGGTGCTGACCGAGTTCGGAGGCGAAGTTCCCCATACGTACGAAGAGCTTGAGCGGCTGCCCGGCGTCGGGCGAAAAACCGCCAACATCGTCATGAACACCGGCTTCGGCATCGTCGAGGGAATCGCCGTCGACACGCACGTGAAACGCATCGCCCAGCGCCTGAAATTCACCAATCAGGACGACCCGTCGAAAATCGAGCAAGACCTGTTGAAGCTCTACCCTAAGGAATACTGGGGACCGGTCAACCACGAATGGGTGCTGTTCGGCCGCGGGGTCTGCGACGCCCAACGCCCGCATTGCGACGATTGCTTCCTGTCAGACATCTGCCCCAGTTTCGGGAAGGCCGCGCCTAAAAAGCGCAGCAAGAAATAAGCCCGCTTAAGCAGTCGGACCCGTAACGGACTTGCCCGTCTTCTTGTCGATAAGCGGCGAGCCCGCATGCGCGAGCTCGGCTAGAAGCGCATCGATAAGCCGAGGCAAGGCGTCGTACACCTTAGGCGTAAGGCCGATGACGAACTCTGCCGGCGACGAATTCTCGATCTGCATGCCCAGACACACGCCCTGCGCCTGATAGCCCAAAAGAGATGCGGCATCGAACAAGTCGGCCAAGCGCAGATCATGCAAACTGGTGAGAACCTGGGGGTTGCGCGCAAGATCCTCAGGCACGTAACGAAACACCGTTCCCGGCTTCGCATCGGTGCCGTCAATCGCATCGACGGTGATGATGAGGTCGTTTTTATCTACATCCTCGATCATGTCCATGCTCATGCAGCCCACGTCATGGAACTTCACGTTCGAGGGGATATCGAAACGTTCGAGCACTTCCTCGTAAACGGCGGGACCAAGACCGTCGTCAAGGTACAGCTTGTTCCCCACGCAGAATACGGTGATCTCCATCGGATTCTCGCTGCTCATGGCTACGCCCCCACTCCAGGACGGATCACCAGGTTGTAGTACGTGGCCACAACGACGAACGTCAAGCTCACCAAAGCCATGGCGACGGCCCAGATCTTCTCACGTTTCAGATACGTCTGCTTGTCAACGCCGAGACCGTCGGCGCGATGCCATGCGAACGGCTGCGAGAGAATGCCGAAAACCACGTGAACGGCCACAAGCATGACGAAGACGATTGCCGCAAGAACGACAGCCAGCAGAGAGCGCTCGGAAAACGCGGCATAGAACGTGTTGTCGGCAAAAAGCCAAAGGGGGTAAAACAGAATGCAGATCCAAAGCCCGTGAGCCGGGCCCCAAATGCCAGGCATCAGAAATGCGCCCAGATTCAAACGCGGCACGCCTTCGAGAAACTTGTTCTCTGCTGCGATCTGCTCGTCCGTAAGCTCGTTTTGCCTGGATTCCCTTGCCATGCTCTACCTTTCGCGGATCGGCGTTTAAAACAGTCCCGATTGTACCCGCAGCGAAACGGTTATCGCCTGATGTCTTTCCCGAACGGATCACCATGCTCGGAAAGATAACGCCAGAAACGTTTGAGCGAGGCAGACAGACGCGACGTGAAGTCGGTGTCCACATGCGTGCGCCAATCACGGTAGATGCTAAGGTAGCGAAGCAACAGCATGGTAAGAACGCACAACAAGGTCGAGGCAAGCTGCGAAGCGCCGATACGCTGCATCAAAACGAACACAACGGCAGAGGAAAGAGCCGCCACCGCATAGTAATTGCCCTGCTTGAAAATAGTCGGGGTCTCGCCGCTGAACACATCGCGCAGCGCGCCGCCGCCAACCGCCGTGATAACGGCAAGCAAAATGGACATGACCATTCCCAAGCCGCACGACATGGCCTTGCCGCCGCCGGCAGCCGCGAACAGCGCTACCGAGATGGCATCACAAAGCGTGATGGAGGCCGACAAGTGCCTGAAAACGCCCTTGAAGTAGAACACGAGAATGCTTAAACAGGTGCTCATCACAACGAGGCTGGGATGGTTGATAAGGTACACGCCATGGGTTTGCAGCAAGACGTCGCGGATGACGCCGCCGCCATAGCCGGTGATCAAGCCCAAAGTGATGGTTCCGATAACATCGAGCTTACGATCGATCGCGTAAAGAGAGCCCGTCAGCACGCCGACAAGGACGAAGAAGTACTCGACTCCCACAGGAACCGCGAACGGCTCAGACGAGAGCAGCAGTTCAAGGAACTGGTCCATCCCTCTCCTTTCTTGATCGCGCGAACGCCGTATTAGGCAAACAAGGTGAATGTAACAAAAGAAGAGGACCCATTGGGCCCTCTTCTTGGAAAACATCCATAGATGGAATCGAACGGTTGCCGATTAGTGCTCCATCTTGTCTTCGCCAACGATGACGTGCTTGTCAGGATCGTAGACCAAACCGCCATGCTCCTTGCGGAAGAACATCAGGAACGTGGGGGCAAGACCCTCGACGTTTGCCAAATAGATGTGGATGAACATGAAGCAGATGAACACGAACATGCCGAAGTAGTGGATGATGCGGACGGACATGGTGCCACCGAGGGCAGCGATGCCAGCCTGGCAGATCGGCCACTCCATCGTGGTGCCCCACAAGCAAAGGCCGGTGTAGAACATCAGCACGATCAGAATCGGGATCATCAGGTAGGAGATCTTCTGAGGAACGCCCAGCTTAGCAGCCAAGGGGTGATCCTTCTTCAGGAACAAGTAGTACTTGATCCAAGCGCCACCCTGATGACGGTTGTCCTTCTGCGGAAGCCACGTCTTGTAGTCGGTGACGGTCTTGCGGGTGCCGCCCGTAGGAGCGGAACGCACGAAGAAGGCCATCACGACACGGCAAATGCAGTTGATGAACAGCACGATGCCGAAGAAGATGTGAGCGCCACGGCAAACACCCATGGTGCCTGCCACCGGGAAATGGATCATGAAGCCAGTGACCAGAAGAACGACCATGGCGACGAGGTTGATCCAGTGCGTGATGACAAAGGGCATCGGATGAGCTTCGCGATAGTGTGCGAGATGTGCCATTCTACTTCACCCCCCACGGATTGGTTACGGTCTCGAAATGCTTGCCGGTTGCCGGCTCGCTGATGTGGACGGCGCAAGAAACGCACGGGTCGTAGCTGTGAACGGTACGCAGCGCGTTGATGGGCTTCTCGATGTCCTCGACCGGGCAACCGATGAGGGACTGCTCGATGGGGCCATGAACGCCGTTCTGGTTGATGGGAGCCATGTTCCATGTGGTCGGGATGATGATCTGGTAACCCTCGATCTTGCCCTTGACGACCTTCTCGGAATGGTAGAGGGCGCCACGCGGTGCCTCCCAGAAACCGGAACCCTCGCCAGTGGTGGTTGCAGGCTCGCGGAAGTACTCGCTGTCGCCACCCTTGACGGCCTCGATGAGCTCGGCGCACCAATCCTTCATGAGCTTGGCGATGTAGAGCGTCTCGACCTGACGGACGGCAACACGGCCGAGCGTGGACTGAACGGCGGACAGCGGAACCTCGGTGCCCAAAGCAGCGCCAAGCTGAACGAGCAGCTTGTCGACGTTCTCCTTGACGAAGGGAACGTTGCGCTTGTAAGCAACCAGGATACGGGACAAAGACGTGGTCTCAAGCGGCTCGCCATCGTAGGTAGGAGCCTTGCACCAAGTGTAACGGTCGTTGACGTTGTACTTGGTGAATGCCGGCTTCGTGGTGAAGTCGGGAGCCGGGTAAACGTCGGAGCCCTCGTACCAAGAGGTGCCGACGAACTCGGCGATCTTGCTCTCGTCGACGTCGGAGAGGTTCAGGTTGGTGTCCAGGACGCCAGCCGGCAGATAACGGTCGTTCATCTGCATGGACGGAGCTTCGAAGACGCCCCATGCGCCGTAGCGGCCGCAGCCCTTGCCGAAGGTCAGGGCGTCCTTGTAGTAAGGAGCGATGGCCAAGGTGTCGGGGATCATGGTTGCCTCGACCCAGTTGTAAACCTCATCGATCAGGTACTTCAGATCGTCGAGCTTCTGAGACGTGGGGACGAATGCGGTGCCACCGGGGACGATGGTCATGACATGGGGCATCTTGCCGCCAAGCAGAGCAGCGATCTCGGAGGAGCGGGCCTGCATCTTCAGAGCCTCAAGATAGTGGGCGGTGCAGATGAGGTCGAGCTCGGCAGGAAGCTTGTAAGCGTTGCCATCCTCGGCGTCGAACCAGTTGCCGGAGAAGATGGACAGCTGGCCGTTCTGGGCGAACTTCGTCAGACGCTCCTTCAAAGCGCCGAAGTCGGAGTTCGTGGACGTGCCGGCTGCAACAGCGAGGTCCCAAGCGTCAGCCGCATTGGCCTCGAGGCCATGGATGGGGTTGACGTAGTCGAGCGCAGCCAGGTTGTAGAACCAAAGGATATGGCTGTGCAGGAACTGAGCGCCCTCGATAAGGTTACGGATGATACGAGCGTTGTTCGAGATCTTGATGCCGTAAGCCTTCTCGGCGGCGATGGTGGAAGCATGAGCGTGGGAAACCGGGCAAACGCCGCAGATGCGCTGAACGATCTGAGCAGCGTCTTCAGGGGCACGATGCTGCACGACGAGCTCCACGCCGCGGAAGCTGCCACCAGAAGCCCAAGCGTCGGTGACGACGCCGTTCTGGACCTCCATCTCGACGCGGAGATGGCCTTCGATACGGGTAATCGGAT
>CAKTWD010000045.1 GCA_934630485.1 uncultured Eggerthellaceae bacterium
GATGCGTGGCGTCGGACATGAGGTTGTTCGCGATGCAGGCGGCGTGGTCGAGCACTGCTTTGTGGAACTTGGTCCCGTGGAAGTCCTCAAAGCCGTTCTCTTCGAAGTATTTGGCGTTCATTTCTTCTCCTTCACGTACTCCTCGACGAAGTACTCGATGTAGATGTCTATGCGCGGCTGTGTGCCGTATGGGCTTCTTGGCCGCTTGGTGACGGCTCCCGTATCGACCTGCGAATCGTCCTTGAAGGCGATCCCGTTGAGCGCGTCGCAGGCGAGCTTGCCCAGGTTGTCCCAGTCGGGCTTGCCGAGGTCGGCGCGGCCCTCCCAGTACTTGGGGTTGCTCTTCGCGAGCGGCCTGGTGGTCGAGATCCGCATCACAACCGGGCCGTCGTGGTCGGCGAATGTCTCGCCGTATGCCGCGCGGAACGCGTCCTTGATGGCCTTCTCGGCCTTGAGCGTCTTGGTCGGCGTGTAGGTGCGGTGGTTGCGGTAGTCAGTCATAGGGCGCTGTTTTCCGACAAGCTGGGCGGGGTGCATGGTGATGTGCGCCGTGGCCGCAAGGGTGCGCTGCCAGCTCATTCGGAAAACCCATCGCTCTGGCTGCGGTGCTTGTTGAAGGCTCCGCGCAGCTCCGGGTATCGCGCCTCCATGATTCGGGCAAGGGCGGGGGCTATGCCGTTCTTGCAGCCGACGTGCAGCTCGTTGCGCACCATGTTCACCAGGTAGTTGATCGACACGTAGCCCTTCTCCTTGAGGCGGCGGGCGTTGGAGAGCATGAACCGCCACGCATCGGGGTTGGCCTCGATCCACTTCTTGGCCTCGGCAACGTCCTGCTCGCCCGCCATGCCCAGGCCGAAGATCTCAAGCTGGTTGCTCTGCGGCTTGGGGCGGTATCTCTCGTCGTTACGCATTGAGCACCGCCATGGTTCCCACGGCGCGCTGGGCGTCGGCCACGGCCTGGTCCATAGTGGGGATGACCCAGAGCCAGAGCACGGCGAGGAAGATCATGAGGGCCGCGAGGAAGCCGACCATGACACCCGCCCTGAACTGGGAGCGCTCAAGCTGCTCCTGCGCCGTCGGGCGCTTGCCCTCGAATGGTATGATGGTCGCAGCCTCTTTCGAGGCGGCTACATAGCGGGTGCCCGATGTGTGGAAGCTGGGGGCGCTCGCTTTCTTTTTTGTCTGCATTTCCGTTCTCCTTTCGGTGTTTTCGCAGGTCATTGCTAGGGCGCTTTTTAGGGCCTCTTTTTTGCCGCTTTTTTCGCCCTGCTCTTCTGGCTGTAGTAGCGCTGGCGCTGCCTGCCATTCCTCTTCTCCCTGATCGCCTCCTCCTTCATCGCGTTGGCCTGCTCGGCGAGGTCTGCCATGTGAAGCTCCTTCGTGCACTCGATGCACCAGCCGTTGACCCTGTTGAGCGGTCGGAACGTCCATTGGCCGCAGCGGGGGCACTGCCTGCGCTTGCGGAGTGAGAGTCCGCACTTCCGCGCCATATGCTTCACTGAGTCGATGGAGCGCCCGAGGTCCTTGGCTACCTGCTTGGCGCCGTCTCCGGCGTGCTCTTCGAGGTATCTGAGTTCACGTGTAGACCACTGCTTCACGCCTTCGCTTCTCCCTTCTGCTGGCGTTCCCACTCGCGATATGCTTGGCGGATCGTCGAGCACATGCCGTCAAAGGCAACTTCGCGGGCCGTCTTCTGACGCTGCTCCTGTTGCTTCTCGTCGCTCATTAGGCCACTGCCAGCTCATGCAGCTCGTCCAACGAAACGCCGAGGATGCGAGATAGCGCGTAGGCTTCAGACAGGCTGAACTCGTACGAGCCTCGAACTTTGTTAAAGAACGAAGATCGGCTCATACCGAGACTGTCTGCCAGCGCGTCACGTGTAACACCATTCGTTTCGGCGTACTCGTTGACCTTCTCCGACAGGTTCATGCTTCTCCTTTCTCCCGTACAAAACTTTGTACTCCTACAGTATTGTACAAAGTTTTACACCGTGCAATACTTTGTACGTGTAAATATTTGGACTGTAAGGGGAGGCCATGGAGTACCGGTTTGTTCTCGCACATTACTTAGAGGAACAGGGAATGACTCCAGCTGAGCTTGCTCGCGCTATTGGTTCCCCTAGATCGACCGTTTCTGCCCTTTTGAGCGGAAGGGCAAAAGAGCCAACACTTGGTAAAGCTAAGGCGATAGCGGACGCTCTTGGCGTGTCCCTTGAAGAGATGGCTCGGATGACATACGAGGAGGAATAGGCATGGGACTTCTTGGTGATATGGCTAAAGCCGCTGTGAAGGTCGCTATAAATCAAGTTTCAAACACTGCGCACGAGAAGGTTTCCGAGATGTTCCCAACAAAGGAGATCGTTCTATCCGGCTCACACGAGCGCGATGTCTACACCTACTACGGCGGGCCATTGAAGGGAATAAGGGTCGGGCAGACATTCGATGCTGAGGTCGCTAGGAAGCCTGTCACCCTTGTAAGCGAGTTGACGGGAACAGAATGGAATACTGCCGAACACGGAAACAACGCGCTTATGTATAGGGGCAAGCCATTTGGCTCTTTTAGCCCAATGAGCAAAAGCATTCGAAAAATGATCCGTATGGGATACCGGGTCAAGATTAGGTGCAAAAACGTTGGATGGTACGCGCAGGGGATACCTGAGATTGTTGCCATGATTCCAGATCCAGAAGCTGTGTTCTCTTGGCTTGACGAGTGCGAGAGAAGTGGTGAGGAGGTTCCGTTCAATGCCAACAGCTAGAACTGCGGTGATATACGCCCGCTTTTCGTGCAACAAGCAGCGCGAGGCCTCCATCGACGACCAGCTGCGCATCTGCCGCCAGTGGTGCCAGCGCGAGAAGTACGCCATCGTGGCGGAATACTGCGACTATGCCATAAGCGGGCGCACCGACGACCGCCCCGAGTTCCAGCGCATGGTAGCCAACGCGGGTGAGAGCGACATAGTGCTTGTGTACATGATGGATCGCTTCAGCCGTGGGGAGTACGACGCGCCCATATATAAGCGCGAGCTTGCCCAGCACGGCGTGAAGCTCGTCTCGGCGCTTGAACAGATACCAGATTCGCCCGAGGGCATCATTTACGAGAAGCTGCTTGAGGGCCTTGCGGCGTGCGAGTCGAAGAAGACCGCGATCCGCACGAGGCGCGGCATGGAGGGCAATGCGCTCAAATGCAAGACCAACGGCGTGCGCGTGTTCGGCTACGCCAGCAACGAGGCCGACGAGTACGTGATCAACGAGGACGAGGCCGCTTTCGTGCGCGAGGCGTTCAAGCGGCGCATAGCAAAGGAGACCACCAACTCGATAGCTCGCGACTTCGCGGCACGCGGGGTCAAGACCTCGCAGGGAAACCCGTGCGGCTACTCGATGGTCGAGCGGATGGTGAAGAACCGGAAGTACACGGGGCGCTACGAGTGGGGCGGCGTTGTCAAAGAGGGCGGCATGCCCGCGATCATCGACGAGGTGACGTTCATGGAGGCACAGGGCATACGCGCGGCCAAGGAGCGCTGCGCGGAGAGCTGGGGCGACTTCGCCCTTTCCGGCAAGGCGATCTGCGCGGGCTGCGGGCGCAACCTGCAAGGCGTGAGCGGGCGCGGGCGCAAGAACGTGAAATACGAGTACTACCGCTGCCATGACGGCTGCGTGAGGCCCGTGAGGCGCGAGGAGCTTGAGGGCGAGATCGTCAAGGCGCTGCGGGCGCTCCTGCAAGACCGCGAGGAGGCCTTGCGGATAGCCCGCATGGTAGCGGAAAGCTCGGACGGCGCGGAGGTGGCGGCGAGGCGCAAGCAGGCCACCCAATCGCTCTCGGCCGCCGAGCGCGGCCTGAAGAACATCCTGAACGCCATCGAGCAGGGCATAATCGCCCCAGGCGCGAAGGAACGCATAGCGGAGCTTGAGCACCAGCGCGACCGCGCCAAGCTCGACCTTGAGGCGATCAGGGACGATCAGATAGACCCCGAGCGGCTGGCCGACTTCCTGCAATGCGGCTCGGCCTTGGACGACGCGACGCTGCTGAAGGCGTTCGTCTACCAGGTGAGCGTGAGCGACGAAGAGTGCATAGTGACGCTGAACTACGACGTGGAAAGCAACGAACCCGCCAGACTTGACGTCCAACGGGTTCGTACAAAATGCAAATGGTGCCCTAGGCAGGGTTCGAACCTGTGGCCTTCTGCTCCGGAGGCAGACGCTCTATCCAACTGAGCTACTAGGGCGCATCGATCGCTGATTATACGTTATCATGGCGCGTTGAAACGCTTTGAGATAAAAGCTGCAAATGTGCTGCAAAGAGAAGAACGCAAAGGAGCATACGGTGACGGATGCTATCAACGTGAACATCGAGCGCATGGCGTACAGCGCCGATGCGGTCGGTCATCTCCCGTCGGGGAAGACCGTGTTCGTGGAAGGTGCTGCGCCGGGCGATGTCGTGTCGGTTGAGATCGTCGAGGAGAAGTCCTCGTTCGCCCGCGCCCGCCTGGTCGAGGTGGTGGAGGCGTCCCCCGATCGCGTGCCTCCGGCAAGTTTGAGCGATGCCATGACGGGCTCGGCCCCGTGGCAGCATATCGCTTACAGCGCCCAGCTTCGCGCGAAACGCGACAATGTGGTGTCCCAGCTCGTGCGCACGGCGCATATCCCCGCCGAAGAGGCGGAGCGCATCGTCGCGCAAACGCTTCCGTCCAAGCGCGAGTGGGGTTATCGCAACAAAATCGAGATGGGGGCGAAGACGCGTCCCGATGGCAAGATCGACCTGGGGTTTTATCGCGAAGGCTCGCATGATTTGGTAACTGTCGACGAGACGCTGCTTGCGCATAAGTCCATCCAGAAGGCCCCGAAAGCTCTTCGCGGCGCCATTCGTTATGCTCAGGGAAGCCAGGATCAGGGAATCTATCGCGTGGGCGTCAGGCACAGCCTGGTAACCGGCGACTTGGAGATCGCCCTTTGGACGGCCCCCGGCCCCTTTCCGCGTAGCCGCTTCGCGCAGATCCTGGGCAACTCGCTCAAGGCGACCAGCGTCGTGCGCGTGATGGCTGACCCGGGCAAAGCGCGCAAGATCAAGGGCGTCGAGACGCTTGATGGCCGCGGCTATTGGCGCGACCGCATCGGCGACGCGCAATTTTCCACGCAGGCTCCGTCGTTCTTCCAGGTGAACACCGCTCAGGCTGCCAAGCTGGTGGACAAGGTGATGGAGGGCCTTGGCGGCGTTGACGGCAAGTTCGTGGCCGATTTGTATGCAGGCGGCGGCACGTTCTCGATTCCGCTTGCCATGGCAGGTGCCGACGTCGTTGCGGTTGAGTCGGCGGGATCTTCCGTTCGCGACCTGCGTTTCAACGCCGATGCGAACGGCGTGTACGTCGATGTTGTGGGCGGTGACGCCGCGCGTGAGCTTCGTGAGATCGGCCAGCTTGACGCGCTCGTGGTCGATCCCCCGCGTGCTGGCCTTGCCGACAGCGTGCCGGGGGACATCGCAGCGGCTGCGCCCGAGGCCGTCGCGTATGTCAGTTGCAACCCGTCCACATGGGCGCGCGACGTGGCACGTTTCATGGAGCAGGGCTATGACCTGCAGCTTGCGACTCCGGTTGACTTGTTTCCCCAGACATACCACGTAGAGGTTGTAAGTATTTTCAAGCGCCGATAAACGCATACTGCTAAACTAAAATCTGTATGCAGTGTCGCCGCAATGGCGTCACCTGCACAAATGCTTATAAACACGAAGAGGAGGCGCCTTCATGGCTCTTTACACTCCCAAGTACCAGCCCAACGGCAAAGAGGTGGCAGTCGTCACCACGTCCCAGGGTGTCATTCGCGTTCAGCTGGCCGGCAACGATGCCCCCATCCACGTTGGCAACTTCGTCGAGCTTGCCAAGGACGGGTTCTACGACAACACCAAGTTCCATCGCTACGTCCCCGGCTTCGTTATCCAGGGCGGCGACCCCGAGTCCAAGAAGTACTCCAGTGACGAGGTCGTTCGCGTTTCCGGCGGCATGTTCCCCCGTCTTGGCATGGGCGGCCCGGGCTACTGCATCAAGGGCGAGTTCGCCACGAACCCCAACAACAAGCATGAGGACGGCGCATTGGCCATGGCCCGCTCCATGGATCCTGATTCCGCTGGTTCGCAGTTCTACTTCTGCCTTGGCGCACAGCATCGCCTCGACGACGGCTACACTGTTTTCGGCCAGACCATCGAAGGCATGGACGTCATCGCCAAGCTGCGCGTCGGCGACGTGGTCGAGCACATCGAGATCGAGAACGCCACCGAGTAGCGTCATCTCGTAAACGGTGCAAACTAAGGAACCTTCATGAACAACGATCTATTCCAACAGGCGAAGGCCGCAGCGGCCGCCAAGGATTTCGAACAGGCGCTCAACCTGTACACTTCCTGCCTGCAGGACACCGAAAACCCCCTTGCCCCCGGCGAAACGGGTTTGATCTACCACCAGATCGGCAACTGCTTGACCAAGCTCAAGAACAACGCCGAGGCCGTCAAGGCTTACACGCAGGCAACCGCCGATGCCGCTTACGATGCGGTTGGCACGGTCAATTACAACTTGGGCATGTCGTACGCCGCTCTGCACGACTACGGCAACGCGGTCAAGCATTTCGAGATCGCCGTGTCCGATTCGAAGTACCCCACGCCCTTCAAGGCGTACATGGGAATGGGCAACGTCCTTATGAAGCAGGGCAAGTCAGCCGAGGCTGGCGTGGCCTTCCGTGAGGCGGCTCTTGACGAGTCGAACCCCGATCCCACGAAGGCCCTGCTCAACCTAGGTGTTTGCTTTATGGCCCTCGACCGTCCCGCTGACGCCGTCTCCTCTTACGAGAGTGCGCTTCAGTTCGATATGAGCCCCGACGTGCGCAACAAGATGTACGCAAGCTTGGGCCAGGCATATGTCGCCTGTGGGCAGATGCAGCAGGCCGTCGACGCCTTCGAGAACGCCATTCAGGACAAGACCTACTTCCTGTCCGCTTCGGCAAGCGTCGATTACCAGCGTGCGATTGCCGTTGTTTCCCAGGGTTCTAGCGACAAGACGCAGGCTCTGCCTCCGGTTTCCGCTGACACTTCAGGACTTGACGTGGTCGCAGCCGAACCTGCATCCGGCACCGGCATGTTCCCCGCGGTCGACAGCCCCGAGGAGATGTCCGAGGAAGACGCCTATTACTACGCCGACATCTACGGTTCCGAACAAGATCAGAACCGCGCCGACGATTATTTCTTCAATTCTTCCGACGAGGAGCTTGAGCAGTGGTCGCGCGGCTTGGCCAAGAAGGATCGCAAGCGTCGCAGCGTGGGTTTGAAGATCCTGCTTGTTGTCATCGTGCTCGTCGTTGCCCTTGCGGCCGCCGCTGTCGGCGCGTTCGCCATGGGCTATGGCTATCCGCAGCAGGAAACCGTCGTTCAGCAGGTGTTCAACAACCCCTCTAGCTCGGCTTCCAACTTCGCTTCCAGCGTGGCCAAAGACGATGTCGCTTCCATGACGGCCCTTATCCCGCAGGGTGGCACGGCTACCGTCGACGGCGTGAACAAGTCCATGAGCACCTCGGTTGCCTACGTCACCGTCAACACTTCCGCCGGCGGCTCCATCCAGTACAAGGTCACGCTTTCGCGCGAGGGTATTGGCTGGAAGGTCTCCGACATCGAGCTTTACTTCAACAGCAAGAACTAACTTGCCTGAAACTGGTTATCAAGCGCATCCGCGCTTTAACGAATCTTATTAACGAAAGGATCGAAATGGCAGTTCAGAAGACTTACACCATGATCAAGCCCGACGGCGTTCGCAATGGCCACATCGGCGAGATCGTCAACCGTTTCGAGCGTGCCGGCCTCACGGTCGAGCGCATGGAGCTTGGCAACGTCACCATGGAGCAGGCTGAGGCCAACTACGCCGAGCACAAGGGCAAGCCGTTCTACGATGGCCTGATCTCCTACATCACCTCCGGCCCGGTTGTTAAGATGGTCGTTTCCGGCGAGGGCGCTGTCGCCAAGGTCCGCACCCTTATGGGCGCAACCAACCCCGCTGATGCTGCCCCTGGCACCATTCGTGGCGACTTCGGCCTGATCATGGACGAGAACGTCATCCACGGCTCCGACTCTCCCGAGTCCGCTGAGCGTGAGATCGGCATCTTCTTCAACTAATCGTTTCGATTGTTGGATTCTTAGGCGGTGGCGCTTCATGCGCTGCCGCCTTTTTCTTTGCCTGAAGGGCGATGATGCGACACGATTCGCGTTCGGCTTCGAGTGCATATGGGGTTGGATGTGCTGTCGGCGAATGAACCGTGCTGCGGGCGTATCGTAGGGCGATCTGCATAAGATGACGAACAGACGCTGCTTTGCGCCACCGCTCGAAAAAGACGCACCGCGAATGGCAATCCGCGACCAAGATGTTAAAGTTTTCTCGACGCTAAGCTGAAAACGTCAGACGAGAAAAGGAAAAGAATGCTCTATCGGGTAATTGACGCGAGCGAGATGCCCGCGCTCATCGACGCCTTCATGCAGTCGTATGAAGTCGTTGCGCCCATCAAGCGCGGCGATTCGTACGTCTTCGACGTCGTCGATGATCCTCATGAGGTGGCCCTGGATTATTCCACGACCAGCTCGTCTCCGAAAAAGTACCTGCTTCCGCCAAAGGAAACGCTTATGCGTTTCAACACCGCCGAGAATATGGTCGAGGATTTCGCCGAGACTGTCGTTCCGCGTGTGATTTTCGGCGTGCATGCATGCGACATCAACGCCATCAATAGGATCGACCTTATGTTCCGCGATGGCGACTACCCCGATCCGTATTACTGCGCCCGTCGCGTGGCTACCATGATCGTCGGCATCAGCTGCACTCCCACCGACTCTTGCTTCTGCAATCTGTGGGGCGCCGACGAGGTTCAGTTCGGTTACGACCTGTTCCTGCAGCGCATCGGCGATCGCTATCTGGTTAGCATTTCCAGTGTCGAGGCGGCAAACATCCTTGAGGCCGCATGCAACCCGCGTGAGGCAACCGACACCGACCGCATCGATTTCCGTCATGCCACGCGCGCCCGTCAGAGGGCCTTCAACCCCGATATCCCCAAGATCCAGGATGTCGCCATGCTCATGGACGCCTTCCATTCGGACCCGTTCTGGGACGAGCTGGGAGGCAAATGCCTTTCGTGTACCGCATGCTCTGCCGTATGCCCGACGTGCTTCTGCTTCGACATCACCGACGAGCTTGAGCCCAACGGTAAGGAAGGCAACCGCGTTCGCACGTGGGATGCGTGCACGAACCCTGATTTCGCCAAGGTCACGGGCGACTACAATTTCCGCCCAACCGGACGCGAGCGCGTGCGTCATCGCATGTATCACAAGCTCAACGGCTTCTTCGTCACGCATGACCGCATGTTGTGCGTCGGCTGCGGCCGTTGCGTCTCTGCTTGCAAGGCGGGCATCAATCCTATTGAAGTGCTGAAATTCTTCGAGAAGAAGGGGGAGGCAGACGATGAGTGATAAGCACAACATCGTGGCTGAGGCCGACCAGGTCGACCGCATTGCGGTGTATGCCCTGCGTGAAGCTCCCGCGACGCTGACCGGCGAGGAAATGATCGCCCAGAACGCGTATCGCCCGTGGCCGGCGCGCATCACCTCCATCATCGAGCTTACCGAGAACGAGAAGCTGTTCGAGTTGCGCATCGTCGACGAACGCGTGCGCGAGGCGTTCCATCAGATGCCCGGCCAGTTCGTTGAGCTTTCCGTGTTCGGAGTAGGCGAGTGCCCCATTTCCATCACCAGCTCGCCGACGAAGCAGGGCTTCGTCGAGCTGTGCATCCGCCGCGCTGGTTCCGTCACCCAAAAGCTGCATTCCATGCAGTGCGGCGACATCGTTGGTTTGCGCGGTCCCTTCGGCCGTGGTTTCCCCGTTGACAAGATGCGCGGCCATGACGTGCTCATCGTTGCCGGCGGCTTGGGCATCGCGCCGGTCCGCTCGCTCATCAACTACATTCACGACGAGCGCGCCGACTTCGGCAAGGTCACCATCGTGTACGGTTCGCGTACTCCTCAAGACATCATGTTCCGCGACCAATTCGAGATGTGGCGCCATCGCACCGACTTCGACTTGCGTTTGACCGTCGACCATGGCGACGATACATGGGACGGCCCGGTGGGTGTTGTCACCGAGCCTATGAAAACGCTCGAGATCGATCCGGACAACACGTTCGGCGCCGTTTGCGGGCCTCCGGTCATGTACAAGTTCGTCATCGAGGAGATGCGCCGTCTGGGCATTGGCTACGACCGAATCTACCTCGACTTCGAGCGTCGCATGAAGTGCGGCATGGGCAAGTGCGGCCACTGCCAGATCGGCCATCAGTACGCGTGCGTCGATGGCCCGGTTTTCAATTATTGGGAAGCGAAGAACATCCAGGGGTCGATCTAGCATGAGCAATTTGTGCGTAGCGGGTGAAACCCAGGCGCCTCCTCGCGTGGTCGTTGTTGGCCTTGCGAGTTGCTTTGGGTGCCAGTTGCAGATTACCAATGCCGAGGCTCATCTTCTTGAGGTCCTGGGCCAGATAGACATGCGTTATTGGCAGCTTACCTCCTCGGAGCCCATGCCCGATGAGTTCGACGTCGCCGTTATTGAGGGCGCTGTCACCACGCGCGAGGGCATGGAGACCGTTCAGCGGGTTCGCGAGAAGGCGGCCAAGGTCATCGCCATCGGATCTTGCGCAACCACTGCGGGCATCCCCGGCATGGCCCAGCCTGATTTCGAGTCGCGCATCACCGAGGTTTACGAGGGCACTCCCAGCGCATGCGGCGAGATGGTCTCCCCGCGTGCGGTCAGCGAGTTCATCAAAGTCGATCACGAGGTACGCTGCTGCCCGATCGACCCGTACAACTTCATCGACATCCTGCAGCGCGCGCTGTACGGATCGAACAAGGCGCTTCCCATGCGCACCATGTGCGGCGAGTGCAAGCGCAACGAAAGCGAGTGCTTCTTCGAGAAGGGCCGCCTGTGCCTGGGCTTGGTAACGCGCGCCGACTGCGGCGGCCGTTGCGTGAACCTGGGCCGCCCGTGCTTCGGTTGCGCGGGTTTGTCCCCCGACGCGAACCTCGATTCGGCTCGCGAAGCCTGCCGAAGGAACGACATTCTCGTTGAAGACTTCGATCGGGCACTGGAAATGTTCAACCAAGTCGATCTTGCATCGGCTCAGAATCGATAGGCTGGCCTTATGAGCACCGCATCAATCAAAGTCGACCACCTTGCTCGTGTCGAGGGGCACGGCAACGTTCATGTCGTGATCGAGGACGGCGCCGTTCAGACCGTCGAGATGAACGTCATCGAGCCCGCGCGCCTGTTCGAGAGCATGGTTCGTGGCCGCAGCTACACCGAGGTTTCCTACATCGCCTCGCGCGTATGCGGCATCTGCTCGGCAAGTCACGTGGTCACCAGCTTGCTGGCCATCGAACGCATCTTCGGCGTCGAGGTGACCGACCGCACCAAGGCCCTTCGCGAGCTTCTGGTGTACGGCTCGTATCTGCAGAACCACGCAACTCATCTGTTCGTGCTTGCCGTCCCCGACTTCCTGAACCAGCC
>CAKTWD010000046.1 GCA_934630485.1 uncultured Eggerthellaceae bacterium
ACGTGGCTCATCGCGAAACGAAGGGGGCTCCCATATGAGAGCCCCCTTCGTTTCCCAGGAACGTCCTGCGCTTGCCGGGAAAAAGAGAACTTGTGCCTGTTGAAAGAAGGGGTTTGTAAAACCATTGGTTGGAATTATGGTTGTATTAGCCCGTTGATCGGATCGGCTTTCGATCATTTTCCAACCACTTATTTTACATACCCGTTTTTTCTTGAAAGGGGCCTTGCATGGACGAAGCGCGCGACGAAGCTAAAGGCATGGGATCTGAAAAGGGTTCTTCGAGGTTGATCTGGCTTTTGGCTCTCTGCTGCTTTGTTCTGGGTTGCTCTCAGCAGTACATCTTGGGTGTGCCCGACCAGGTTGCCGCGACGCTTGGCATCTCGCTTGGTCAGGTTAGCCTTCTCATGACGGCGTTCGGCCTGATCAACGCCTTCCTGGCGCCCGTCATCGTCATGCTGACTGCGCGCTATTCGGCTCGCGTCCAGCTTCTGATTGGCTTGGCGTGCATGGCAGTCGGCCTTCTTATGACTGCAGTTACCAGTATCTTTCCGCTTCAGATGGTTGCGCGCGGCATCATGGGAATGGGCAACGGCGCGTTCGTTGCCACGGCGTATTCCGCTTCGCAGAAGCTTGCTGCGCCCGGAAAGCAGGCAAGCGCCATGGCCAACGTGGCCCTGGGCTTCAGCGCGGCGTCGGTTTTGGCCATGCCCATTGCCCGCGCATTGCGCGAGAGCGTTAACTGGCAAAACGCGTACCTGGTCATCGCTATCTTCGCGGTGGCGGCCTTCCTGGTCATCGCTAAGGTGTTCCCGAACACGGCTCCCGACACCGAGGACCTTACCGTCAAGCAGCGCCTTGCTCCGCTGGCGAACAAGGCGGTGATGTTCGCCTACGCCGGCACAACCTTCATGGTTTGCGCTTTCGCCTGCTTCTACACGTACGTCACGCCGTTCTTGGATGCGTTTGTGCCGCAATTCAACGCGTATCTGAGCATCGTCTTGCTGGTTGTTGGCCTGATGAGCATGCTGGGCACAAAGCTTCACGGTTGGCTTGCCGACCGTGCGGGCCTTCGCACTGCGATTATGACCAGCTTCATCTGCTCGACGCTGTCGCTGCTTTTGATTTTCTTCTGCGAGGGTGCGGGCTTGGGCCTTGTTGGCGCCCTTTGCCTGTACCAGCTGTTCGCATGGGCGTTTCTGCCTGTTCAGAACACGCTTTTGGCGTCCATCGCCGGCGATGGCGCGCGTATGGCCATTGCTCTTTCAAGCTCGTTCTTGCAGCTGGGCAATGCCATCGGTGCAGCCATTGCCGGCATCGCCGTTTCGTCGGCCCCGTTCGGTGCGCTTCCGTTGATCGCTTTCCCGTTCGCGCTGCTCGCCATTGCGGCCGAAGTCACGGCGCTTTCGTTTGCTGCTAAGAAGATCGCGAAGTAACTTGGCTTTGCCCTTACGCTCGGGTTTGTCGTGCTTGCTGCTTTATGATTCGGGTTTTGATCTGCAGATGGTTTGAATCGGTCGAACCCCGCTTGCTTCTCGATTAATCTACGCCCTATGGGTTAATACGTCAGCGTGCGCCACGCGCGACGTTGGCTGGGAGGTAACTATATGAATACGAAAACCAAGCGCAGGATGATGGCGGTCACCGGTGTCATCGTCATCGTTCTTGTTGTCGTGCTTGCCGTTGTGGGCGGAAGCTCTGCGGCGCGCAACGTCTCTGTTGCCGAAGCTGCTTCGGGTTCGGTCCACGACGCTAAGGTCAAGGTTTCGGGCAAGGTCGTGCCCAACTCGTTTTCTACCGACGACAACGTGCTTGTCTTTTCGATTTATGATTCCGAGGCCGACCCCGATGCGCAGGCCGCTTTGAAGGTTCGCTACGACGGTGGCGTTTCCTCCACGTTCGGTAACGACGTCGAGGCCATCTGCACCGGCAAGGTTGGCTCCGACGGCGTGCTACAGTGCACCGAGTTGGTCACGAAGTGCCCCTCGAAGTACGAGAACGCGTCCGAGGCCCTTTCAGTTGAGAAACTGCTTTCGTATGGTGCCGATGTCTACGACAAGCCGGTCAAGGTCGTGGGAACGGTTGCAGCGGGTTCGATCGCCTCTGCGACTGCCGATCAGCGCTTCGTTGTGCAAGATTCCGACACGCCCGACGTTCGGCTTCCTGTTTCGTTCGAGGGCGGTTTGCCCGACAACCTTTCCGAAGGCTCGTCCGTCGTTCTTACCGGTGCGCTCTCCTCTGAGGGCGAGTTCGTTGCGACCGAGGTCGCTCTGGAGGGATAACCAGCATGTCTATGTTCGGCTACGGATGTTTGATCGTTTCCCTTGTTGCCGCAATCGTGGCGACGGTTTTGCTTGCAGCGGGCCAGGTTCTTTCTGCCCGATCCGGTAAGGCGGGCACGGCGGAAGGGCGGGGGGTCAATGACCGCGCCGTCGCGCTTTCGAAGCTTGGCCGCGTGCTGTCCGTGGTTGTTGCAGCAGCCCTGTTCGTTTGCTGCGCCATTTTGGTTTACTGCTTCTTCGCGGGCGACTACTCCATTCTGTACGTGCTGCAGGAGCGCTCGCTTTCCGCCAGCAACCTTGCTTGGCTCTATAAGTTGTCGGGTCTGTGGGCCGGTCGCGCGGGTTCGTTGATGTTCTGGGCCTTCATCATCTCGCTGTTCGTGGTTGCGCTGTGCGTTCGCGCGCGCAAGGATGCTTCGGCGATGGACAACATGGCCATCTTGCTCATGAACGTGGTTCTGCTTGCGTTCTTGGGCGTTCTTGTGTTCTCGGAAAGCAACATGCCTTTTACGGCAACCCCGGCAAGCTACTTCAATTCCGATGGCTCCCTTACCGCCGCCGCTTCCATGAACGGCATGAACTCGCTGCTTGAGCATTGGGCCATGGCCATTCACCCGCCTGTTCTGTTCGTGGGCTACGCTGGCATGGCAGTGCCGTTCGCGTATGCCATCGCCACGCTCATCGTTGGTGACTCGTCGGCGAAGTGGGTCGAGCGTTCCTCTCGCTTCACGCTGTTCAGCTGGCTTTTCTTGGGCGCGGGCATCGGCCTTGGCGCCGTGTGGGCTTACGTTGTGCTGGGCTGGGGCGGCTACTGGGGCTGGGACCCGGTCGAGAGCGCCAGCTTGCTTTCGTGGTTGGTGGGCGTTGCCCTTATCCACACGTTCACGGTTTACCGCCAGCGCGGTGCGTTCAAGCGCTGGGCTGCCATGTGCGCCTGCCTTGCGTTCGCGTTCGTCATCGTGGGCACGTTCATTTCCCGTTCGGGCATCGTTCAGTCCGTTCATGCGTTCGAGGGCGATCCCGTTTCGCTCGCGTTGTTCGGCTTGCTGATCGTGCTTGCGGTTCTGGCCGGCATCGTTGGCTTGGCGCTGCGTTGGAAGCAGTTCGACGCCGAGACCGAAGGCGGCGACGACGTTGAGAACATGGTCTCCAAGGATGCCGCCTACTACTTCAACAATGTGATCATGATCGTGTTCACGCTTCTGCTTACGTACATGACCGTTTCATCCGCGCTGCCTTCGTGGCTTCCGTTTGGCGGTCAGTCGCTGGGTACCACGTCGTATGACTCCATTGCGCGTCCGCTGGGCATTGTGTACCTGTTCATTCTGGCGGTGTGCCCCCTGCTTGCCTGGGGAAAGACCGACCCGAAGAAATTCTTCAAGCAGGCGAAGGTTCCGGGTGTCTGCGCTTTGGTTCTGTTCGCGGTTTTGCTGGCGTATTACGTGACCACGTTGATGCCTGCGTACTTCGACATGCTTTCTCTTGGCAACAGCAAGTCCAGCTCACTGGCTGAGGCCGGCCCCTCGTGGTACTACGTCGGCCTTTCCGTTGTCGGCTTGTTCGTGGCCAGCTTGCTGTTCTTCAACGCGCTGTTCATGATCGGTCGCGGCATCTCGCGTTATGCGAAGGCGCACAAGGCGAACGTGCTTTCTTCGGCTATTGGCCTGTTCCGCGATCATGCGGCAACGTATGGCGGCGCATTGGCCCATGTCAGCATGGCAATCATCTTGGTCGGCCTTATCGGATCGTCCATGTACGTCACCGAGAAGACGGGCTATCTGCCTTACGATTCCGAGACGGACACCTCGTCCGCCGAGTTCACCATCCAGGACTACACGCTTAAGCTGACGGGCACCGCCGACTCCACAAACCAGACGACTTACACTGTCTCGTCGCAACTTGACTTCGACGTGTATCGCGGCGGCGAGTACGTTGGCCAGGTTCATCCGTCTGTTCAGCAGAACGTGATGACCCAGCAGCAGAAGCTCGACGCCGGCGTTATCAGCTTCGCCGACGAGGACCTTTTCGTGGTTTACCGCGGCCTGAGCGCCACGGGTTCGCTGTCGCTTGACGTTCGCGTGAACCCGTTGATCTCGCTTGTGTGGTTCGGCTTCGGTTTGTTGATGGTCGCCATCGTGCTTGCGCTGGCGGGTCGTCGCGGTTCGGGCGAGCTGCGTGCTGCGTCTGGCGCCGCGGGTTCCGACGCGAAACAGGGCGAGCCAGCCGATGCGAAGGCTTGCGAGGCGTAAGTTGGATTCTGCTCAGAACAAACCCGCAATCGAAGTGAAGCACCTGAGCAAGGTGTTCGGCACGCGCCGCGCCGTTGACGACGTCAGCTTCGTTTTGCCGCAGGGCGCTTTCTTGTCGATTTTCGGCCCCAACGGCGCTGGCAAAACCACGCTCTTGCGCATGCTGTCCACGCTGTCGCGCGCAACGTCTGGCGAGGCACTGGTTATGGGCGTCGACGTGAAGGAAGGGCCCGACACCGCGCGCAAGTTCATCGGTCTGATCTCGCATCAGCCCATGCTGTACCCCGACCTCACGGCCGAGGAGAATCTGTTGCTGTATGCCAAGCTGTACGGCGTTGCTGATCCGCAAAAGCGCGTGAACGAGCTGCTTGATGTGGTGGGCCTTTCGCATCGCAAGCTCGACCCGGTGCGCACGTTCTCGAAGGGAATGACGCAGCGCGTGGCCATTGCCCGCGCCATCGTCCATGACCCGGCGGTCGTGTTCCTTGACGAGCCGTATTCCGGCCTTGACCCGCATGCGGTCGACATCTTCGACAGCCTGATTGCCGACATTCGTGACAAGCACACGTTCGTCATGGTTAGCCACGATTTGCAGAAGGGTTTCGCCATGTGCTCGCATGCGCTGGTTCTGGCTCGCGGCCGTGTGGTTTCCTTCGACGATAAAAATGCGTTGGATTTCAGTGAGTTCTCGCAGTTGTATCGCGAGACTGTTGGAATGGGGGTTGCCTGATGTTGCAGACGCCTTCAACTTTCCAACAGTACAAGACACTTCTTCGTAAGGATCTCCAACAGGAATTCCGGACGCACGACATGGTCGTGTCCATGGGACTGTTCGCGCTGTTGGTCATCATCGTGTACGGCGCTGCGCTTGCTCAGACCGCGGCAAGCCTGGACATCGTGCGCATGTCGGGTGGTCTTATGTGGGCGCTCATCGTGTTCACGTCGCTGTTGGGCTTGAACCGCTCGTTCTCGCACGAGAAGGAGCAAGGCTGCCTTGAGGGCATCTTGCTGGTTCCACTTGATCGTTCGGTTGTTTACCTGGCGAAGGCCACGTCTAACTTCCTGTTCCTGCTTGCGGTCGAGATCATCGCCGTGCCGCTGTTCGTGTTCTTCTTCATGACCACCGAGACGTTCTCGGATTCGTTCTTGTTCTTGGTGTTCCCGCTGCTTTTGGGCACCGTGGGAATCGCCGGCATCGGTACCATGCTTTCGACCATCACCGTCAACACGCGTGGCAAGGATGTCATGTTAGCGGTGCTGTTCATTCCGCTGATCTACCCGCTGCTGTACGCATGCGTGACCGCAACGACGGCGGCCATCTGCGGTGGCGAGTTTTGGATGGATTCGTATACGATGCCGCTTGTCATGGCGGCAGGATATGATGTGATCATGTTGGCCCTCTGTTGGGTTTTGTACGACTTCATCATTTCGGCTTAGCTTGCGGTTTAAGACGAGAGAGTCGCGAAGATCAATCTATTAATTAGTCGGAAGTAACTTGCAATACCGAACCTAGGTTAGGAGCAAGATGGCGAATAAGAAGAACGTGAAGATCCCCGAAGCGGGGCAGTGGCCCGACAAGCTGCTTGTTCCGGCGCTGATCGCGGGCCTTGTGCTTACCACCGTGGGCTTTCTGCTGGCGTTTTTGTGGGTGGGGCCGGTCAACGGCGCCGCGGTGAATGGGTTCGCCCTCATCGGCGGTCGTATGGTCACCAACATCCAGCTGCTTTCGCAGAAGATCTTCTTCTTCCACATGCCGGTGGCTATCACTTCGTTCGTGCTGATGGGTTTCGCGGGGTATTACGCCGTCCGCTTCCTTATGACGAAGAACCAGCGTTTCGACACCTGCTCGCGCGTTGCTCTTGAGGGGTCGCTGCTGTTTATTATCATGACCATGTTCACGGGCGACCTGTGGACCCGTTTCGAATGGGGCGTGTGGTGGACGTGGGACCCCAGGCTCACCACGTACCTTATCCTGATGCTCATCGTCATTGCATGCTTCGTGCTGCGCAACTCCATCGACGAGCCCGAGCGTCGCGCGACGTATTGCTCGGTTATCACCATCATCGCGTTCGTCGATGTGCCGATTTGCATGATGATCACGCGTATGATCCCGTCGAGCCTTCATCCCGTGGTGACTCGCGAGGGTGGCATGACGAGCGACATGGCCATCACGCTCATGCTTATCGTCGTCGGTATGCTGCTTATCGGGTTCGCGTTGTACCGCACGCGCTTCCGTCAGCTTCGCGTTGCCGAGCGCATCCAATCCATCACCAACCAGCTTGAAGACTAAGGGGAACGAATATGGATCCTATTTTGCAAGAGATTTACAGCACCGTCGTTCCGTCCGCGCCGTTTTTGATTGCGGCTTATGCGCTTTTGTGGGCGGCGCTTTTGGTGTACGTCATCGTCATGCAGCGCGGCCTTAAGAACTCTGAGAAGCGTTTGGATCTACTGGAAGCCGAGCTAGCTTCGAAGAAGCCAAGCGACAGCTTCCAGGGTTAAAGCCGAGCCGCAGCCGCCGAGCCGCCTTTGAAAAAAGGCGAGCGACAGCGGCAAATGATGCGGAAAAAGGCGAGCGACAGCGGCAAGAGTGACAAAAGGAAGTGAGGCGACAGCTTCCAGGGTTAAAGCCGAGCTGGCTTCGAAGAGCTCAACTTCTGGCCGCTAAATTCGCGCTGAAACCGAAAATCAAGCTCAAATAACGGTAGCGGAGCCGTTTGCCCGTGCGGCGAGTGGCTCTGCTTGTCCGTGGTATCCTGAGACAGTTGCTTTGACATCCAACGAACCGAAAGGGAATCGTATGAAGGCACTTATTCCTGCAGCCGGTTTGGGCACGCGTTTCCTGCCCGCCACCAAGGCTCAGCCGAAGGAAATGCTCCTGGTCGTTGACAGGCCGGTCATTCAATACGTCGTCGAAGAAGGCCTTGCCTCTGCCGCCGACGAAGTCGTCATCATCAACAGCCGCTCCAAGAAGGCCATCGAGGATCACTTCACCCCCGATCCCGAGCTGGTTGCCACGCTGCGCGCTCGCGGCAAGGACGCTTATGCCGACGAAGTCGAGCGCGTTGGCAACATGAACGTTAGCTACGTGTACCAGGAAGAGGCCCTTGGCCTTGGCCATGCTATCCATTGCGCCGCTGAAAAGACCGGAGACGAGCCATTCTACGTGCTACTGGGCGACGTCATCGTCCCCGACAACAAGATGCTTCCGCGCATGCAGGAAGTTTCCGACGCGCACGGTGGTGCCAGTGTCATCGCCGTCATGCCCGTTCCCGACGATCAGGTTCACCGTTTCGGCATCATCGCCGGCTCCGAGGTTTCCGAGAACGTTTGGAAGGTTGACTCCCTGGTTGAGAAGCCTGCTTTGGAAGACGCTCCCTCCAACCTGGCCGTCTTCGGCCGCTACCTGCTGTCTCCGCGCGTTATGGAGCTTCTGGCTACCGTGAAGCCCGGCGTTGGCGGCGAGATCCAGCTTACCGACGCTCTTGATGAGGTTCTGAAGGAAGAGGAGATGTACGCGCTCGTCATCGATCCTTCCGACGGCTTCGACACCGGCACCGTTGCCAGCTGGCTCGAGACGAACAACATCCTTTTCCAGCGTAAGAACTCGTAGCGATCGTCGGTCGATCCATTCGCGTGCAAGGAGCCGTTCATGCCGGATATCGCACTCCGTTTCAACAAGGACATGCTGACGTTGTCGACGCCCGTTCAAAACGCGCTCGCGCGTCAGGGCGTCGATGTCGATGCTGATCTTGAATACCAGCTTCTGATGGAGCCCGAGGCCATTGTCGATGCCCTTCGCCTTGAAGCTGCTGCGGGCGCCCAGTGTCTGGTTGTGCCCACCGAGGGCATCACCGCCGCGCGTTTGTCTCACAAGCGCATGGAAGGCAAGGCTCATGACCTGTCGCACGCCGCTTGCGTTTGCGCCAACGAGGTGAAGCCCCAGCACGTCATCGCCGCGATCGGCCCCAGCGGTTTGCCCATCGATCCTTCGTCGAAGGCGTCGCTCAACGAGAACCGCGCGCAATACGCCGACGCCGCCAGGGCATTCCAGGGCGAGGCGTTCGACGCCTTCCTTCTTGACGGCTTCACGCGCAAGGAAGACCTGATGTGCGCGCTTATGGGCCTTGCCCAGGTGGGCGACACTTCGGTGCTCGCTTCGGTCGTCGTCGATTCCGATGGCGTTACCCCGCGCGGCGACACCATCGAGGACATGTGCGCGCTCATGCAGGAATACGGTGCAAGTGTCGTTGGCTTCTCCACGTCTGCGGCGCCTGTCGTCGCGGCTAAGTTGGTCCGCCGTGCCGCTTCGGCGTGCAGTCTTCCTATTTTGGTTCAGCTTAACGTGCGCGAGGTCAACCCCCGTCAATTCGAGGCCACCGATCAAAACCCGTACTACCGCCCTGACGAGATGGTCACCGCGGCAGCGCACCTTCATGCTGCGGGCGCTCAGTTCATTCGCGCCATCGGCGCGGCAACTCCGTCTTATACGGGCGCCATCGCCGCAACCACTGGCGGTCTTGACGTGCGTCTTTCCTAGTTCGTGAGGTGCGCGTATGGGCGAATTCATGAGCGATTTTCAAACGAACACGACGCGCAGCGAGTCGTACGGTGCCCTTCAGGACATCGTCGACTCGCTTTTCGTGAACAAAGGGCCGCTTGACGAGGTCCGCCGTCTTGATGTCATCGTCGCCGGCGAATCGGGCGACCTTCCCGCTGACCTGCAGGAAGTCATCGCGCTTCTGCCGCCGGGAAATTATTCGCGTCAGCGCCTGTGCGACCAGCTGAACTCGTCGATCGGCGGTCACGCATGGGGCCAGGTGTACGGAACGGTGGAATAGCATGCAAGATGTGTTGGGCTTCTTCGAGAGGGTGACCGCCTCGGAGTTCGCAGGAACGGTGATCACCGCGGTCATCATTCTTGTTGCAACGGCAATCTGCGTTCGCGTTGCCACGCGCCTGATCAGGGGGTTCGTCAAGCACAGCGGCCATGACCTGCCATCCAGCTCGATCTTCGTCAATATCGCCCGCGCGACTATTTGGCTGATCGGTTTCAGCTTGCTGCTGTCCACGTGCTTCGGCATCGACGTCAGCGCGCTTGTCGCCGCGCTGGGCGTTGGCGGCATTGCCGTGTCGCTTGGCTTCAGGGACACCATCTCCAACCTTATCGGCGGCTTGCAGGTGTCGATGCTTGGCATCGTTGCCCCGGGCGACAACATCGCCGTGGGCTCGCTGAAGGGCGTCGTTCAGGACGTCACGTGGCGTCAAACCGTGGTGCGTGCAGGCGACGGCCACGACGTGGTCGTTCCCAACTCGGTCATCAATGCGCAGACCATCGAGAAGTTCCCGCCCGTGAACGTCGTTCGCGTTCCTGTTTCGCTTGCCACGGACGGGCGCGATTTGGATGAGGTTGCCAAGGCGGTCGAAAGTAAGGCCAGCGCCGCCGCGCACGGAGCCGGCGCGGTTACCTGCGAGCCTCGCCTGCTTTTCACGGGAATCAGCGAAATGGCCGTGAACGGCGTTCTGACGTATGAGATGGAGCAGGCGGAAACCGTGTCCGCCGCCACTGATGCCATCATTCGCGCGATCGCGCCGTATGCGCGCAATTCATTCAAGGAAGCAGCGGTCGAAGATACCGCCCAAGAGCTCTGATTTCGGGCATGAAAAATCCCGCCCCCTGCCCGCAGGGTGAACCCACCTTAAATTAAGGTGGGTGCTCGCAGCTTGCTTCCTGGCTTTCGTGTCGACAGACGCGAATCCCCATTCCACAGGCGATTAGAGCTCCCTGAGAAAGAATGTCGGTCCACCACAAAAAGCGGCATTGGGAACGGGACCAACTAGTACACTATCCCTGCGTCGATGCGAAATAAAGTCTTGACTTAGATTTTGCCCTGCTGTTTCGTTTTCGGTGTGGCATCGCGTTTTTCGGTTGTCGCATTTCAGGCGCGAAAACGCGCTGAAACGCTCCTCGCAAACCAGAAGGCTTCTCCATGGATACTCTATTTACCGAAATGGAAAATGCTCAAAAATCGAAGGTCGCGCCCTTGGCTGTTCGCATGAGGCCGGCGTCCCTTGACGATCTTGTGGGGCAGTCCGAAGCGGTTGGGCCGGGCAGTTGGCTTCGCTCCGCCATACAGAACGACACCTTAAGCTCGGTCATCCTGTTCGGTCCGGCGGGAACGGGCAAGACGTCCATCGCGCACATCATCGCCGAGAGCACCGCCGCCACGTTCGTGGAGGTGTCGGCCATTGGTGGAACCGTTTCCGACCTGCGTCGCGAGATCGCCGCTGCCGAGACGCGCTTGCTGCAGGGCAGGCGAACCATCCTGTTCGTTGATGAGATCCATCGTTTCAATCGCGCGCAGCAGGACTCGCTTCTTCATGCCGTCGAGAACCGCACGGTTGTCCTTATCGGCGCCACCACCGAGAACCCTTATTTCGAGGTGAATTCCGCCCTGATCTCACGTTCGCGCATCGTTGAGTTGGGGCATCTTTCTGATTCCGACATCGCCGAGCTTATTTCCCGTGCGCTTATCGACGAGCGCGGCTTGGCGGGGAAGTACGAGCTTGCGCCCGACGCCCTTGACGCGTTGGTTGTCATGGCTGGCGGCGACGCGCGCTCGGCTTTGACGTCGCTCGAGCTTTCCGCGGGCATGGTTTCGCCCGGCACCAAGGACGCCCCCGCTCTGATCGGCGCCAAGGTCGTCGAAACGGCCAACCCCCATCGCGGCTTGCCGTACGACAAGAACAAGGACATGCACTATGACATCA